>JAJXYW010000013.1 GCA_021780415.1 Acidobacteriota bacterium | reverse complement strand
GCATCGAACTCATGGAGTGGACCTTCGATCCCCTCGAAATCAAGAACTCGTACTTCAATATCTCCAAGCTGGGCGCCATCGTTCGTCGCTACCAGCACAATTTCTACGGACCCTCCAGCTCGCCGCTACAGGGCGGACTGCCCACCGATCGCGTCTACGCCGAGTGGTGGCTACGCTCCAATCGCGTCGAGCGCGCACTCAGTGGACAACCCCAACCCGTCGACGCCATTGAGCGCGTCGACGTACCCTCCGAGGTCTATGCGTGGAAGGCCTCGCCCCCGGATCGCACCACGGCCTGCGACCTCCAGGCACGCAATGCGCAGGCCCTCGAATCCTCCTTCGCCCGCGGCCTCGCCGTCCTCGGCTACCAGCGCAACGCCCGCGGCGACGGCCAGTTTTTCCTCGGCCACTGGGACGAATCCTACGCCTACGCCCCCCAATCCAACAAGCTAGAAGCTAGAAGCTAGAAGCTAGAAGCTAGAAGCTAGAAGCTAGAAGCTAGAAGCCAGAAGCTAGAAGCTGAGAACTGACAACCCCGCAGGAGTCACCATGAAGATCGAAGCCATCCACGTCCGCGAGATCCAGATGCCACTCGCGCACCCATTCGAGACCAGCTTTGGCGTCACCACCGGCCGCCGCATCCTCCTCATCGAAATCGAAGCCGACGGCCTCACCGCCTGGGGCGAGTGCGTCGCTGGCGAGCACCCCTACTTCTCCGACGAGCAGGTCGACACTGCCTGGATCATCATCGAGAACGAACTCGCGCCACGCCTGCTCAACGCCACCATCGCTTCCGGTCGCGACTGTCCCGCGCTCTTCGAGCAGGTCCGTGGCCACCGCATGGCCAAGGCCGCGCTTGAAAACGCCGTATGGGACCTCGACGCGCAGCAGCAGGGAATCGCGCTCTCTAAACTCCTCGGCGGTACCCGCGACACCATCCCTTGCGGTGTCTCCATCGGCATCCAGGCGACGCCTGAAAAGCTCATGGAAACCATCGCCAAAGAGCTCGCCGCCGGCTATCAGCGCATCAAGCTCAAGTGCAAGCCCGGCTGGGATTCGAGCATCTTCGCGATGGTCCGCGAGCGCTGGCCCGACATCCTGCTGAGCTGCGACGCCAACTCCGCCTACTCGCTCGACAACGCTGCACACGTCGCAGCCATCGAGTCCTGGGACCAGTTCAAACTCCTCATGATCGAGCAGCCGCTCTGGTACGACGACTTCTTCTTCCACGCCGAACTTCAGCGCCGCATCAAGACCGACATCTGCCTCGACGAGTGCATCCGCAATCGCCGCGACGCCATCGCAGCTCTCGAACTTGGCAGCGCCCGCATCCTCAACATCAAAGTTGGCCGTGTCGGAGGCTTCACCGAAGCCATCGCCATCCACGACGTCGCCCACTCCTTCGGCATCGCCGTCTGGTGTGGCGGCATGCTCGAAACCGGCATCGGCCGCGCCCACAATATCGCGCTCTCCTCGCTGCCCAACTTCTCGCTGCCCGGCGATGTCTCCGCCTCCAAACGCTACTGGGCACAGGACATCATCGAACCCGAGGTCACCGTCAGCGCTGCCGGCACCATCACTGTTCCCACTACACCGGGCCGTGGCTTTGACGTCCAGCGTGACCGCATCGAACGCCTCACCGTCCGCAGCCGTACGCTGCGCCGTGGCGACGCCGTCGCTGGCTAACTCACCGGTTTCGGTATCGCCAGCAGCATCCTCACCACGTTAGACGCATGGTGCCCCCATCGTCGTCGATTATGTCGCGTTGACCCGCTTAGTTTATAGTCGGGCTTATTACCCGGGATGCGTGACGACCGCGCTCCCTCGGCCATGGAGCGGCCCTATTTTTATGATTCCGACCGAAGGTGCAACTGTCATTGGCCGCGAGATTAAATTTCGCGGCGAAATTTCCGGCTCAACCGATCTGCTGATCGACGGCGAGGTTGATGGCGTGATACGTCTTCCCGGAGCACGCCTTACCGTGCGTGCCGAAGGCCGTGTCCATGCCATCATTTTGGCGCAGGACCTTGTCATCGCCGGTCATATAGAGGGAGAAATTCGTGCCACTGGCCGCGTTGAACTGCGCGATGGTGCCGTAGTCCTTGGTGACATCTACGCCACTCGCCTGTCCATAGAAGAGGGAGCCACGCTGCGTGGTGGCGTCGATCCATCCCGCGCCAATGAACCATTTCCTGCGTCACCCGGTGGGGGCGCAGCGCACGAGGGCAACCACGCCTGAGCCGAAGTTGCAGCGGAGATCACAGCCATGTTTGGGATGTTTAAAAAAGAGCGCGGATCCACCGCGCATTCTTCCGAGCGGCCACCCCGCCACTCCCGTGGCTGGGTCGAGGTGCGGACCTATCTCGAGCAGACTCAATCCCTCCGCGTCCTCGACTTCGGAACCACGTCGCCCGCCAACATCAACTACCTCACCTCGCGCGGCCACAGCGTCTACATGGCCAACATCGTCCAGGACGCAACCCGCCCCGAGTGGCTTAAGCCCGTGCAACTCTTCGACCCCAAGGACACCGAGCCTGAGTTTGATGTCGATAGCTTCATCGCCGCTAATCTCGACTTCTCCGGTCGCACCTTCGACGTCATTCTCCTGTGGGACACCGCCAACTATCTCCCGCCGGAGATGGTGCCCGCGCTCTTCGCGCGGTTGCGCAAGGTGCTGCGTCCCAACGGCATGCTGCTGGCATTCTTTCACGGTCGTCTCGAAGGCCCCGAAACTGCCTTCGCGCGCTTTCAACTTGCCGACGCCGACGACCTCCTCGCGCTCGACAGTGGATCGTTCCCAGTCCGCAAGGTCTACCAGACGCGCCAGGTTGAGAAGTTTTTCGAAGGCTACAGCAGCTTTCGATTCTTTCTCGGAAAAGATAACGTGCGAGAAGTCATCGCGGTCCGCTGACCTGCCTTACACCCATCCAGAAGCCCTCACGCGCAAGCGTGCAATATACAAAGCCAAAATAGACGCGAAAAAAGGGCTATCTCAGATAGCTCCTCTTTCCTTCCCTGAAACTCAGATAAGCAAGGCTACTTCTTCGCGGCGGCTTCCTTCTTTGGTGCAGCTACTTCCTTCTTTGGTGCGCCTGCTTCTTTTTTCGGAGCAGCTACTTTCTTTGCCGCAACCTTCTTCGCCGCCTTGGGAGCATCATTGCGGCGTTCGGCCCAGCGACGCTTCATCGCCTCGGCAATGCGCTTCCGTCCCTCGGGGCTCAGGTTACGCTTCCGCTTGGAGGGCTTGGCTACCTTCACCGCTGCTGGCTTCGCTGCGTTCGTGCTTCCCTTGGGGCGGCCACGACGCGGTTTTGCCACCGCAGTATTCTCACTCAAACCCAGCAGTACTGCCCGTGCTTGCTGCAACGGGGCGATCTGCGCATCTATTTCAGCAATAATCTTGCTAACGTCCATCTGGTACTTCCTTTCCATGGTTGCTCATCTCTGAAATTTCTTGAGCATTTCCGCAACATGTTGAATTCTATAGTTCTATTTAGCTTTCCTGCAAATCAATCTATTTTATTTATTCCTTGAATTGATGTACCTTGATGGACTAGCTCAATGTTATAAATTGGATGCACCTCAACTGCGCACAGCTGCCTTTCTGCGCAGCAAATAATTTATTCCACCTGCGATGCTAGACTCATAGCGATGCGATTGATTCCCCCGCGGCTATGGGCTTTGGCCCTACTTTCCTCCTTCTTGCAGATATTACCGTTTTCCATTGCTGGCCCTGTGCCTCTCTGGCGCAGAGCGTTGTGCTGGTTCTGCCTGGTGCCGCTGCTCTATGCATTACTTAGCTGCAATCGTGCCGGAAAGCCACTCCGCCCTTATCCGGCGGCCCTTCTCGCCTACTTTTCCGGGGTCGTCTGGTATGCCGGAAATTGTTACTGGATCTACCGCACGATGCATATCTATGCGAGCATTCCCGCCGTCGCATCGCTGGGAATTCTTATTCTTTTTTCCCTCTACCTCGGCCTCTATCAGGCACTCTTCGGAGCCTTGGTAGGCACCCTGCGCTTGCGCTACTCCCGCACCGTCGTACTCCTTGCCATTCCATTTCTTTGGGTAGCCGTTGAGTTAGCCCGCGCCCGCATCACCGGTTTCCCCTGGGACCTTCTAGGTTACGTGCAGGTCGACAACCTCACCCTCACTCGGCTCGCTCCCTGGACCGGTGTCATGGGGATTTCCTTCGTGATCGCCGCCGTCAATGCGCTCTGGCTCCTGCGTCCTGCAACCACGCTCCTCCGCGCGAAGTTTCTGCCTGCCGCCGCCGCCGCAATTTTCGTTCTTTTAGCTACCGTCGCCGTCGCGCGCAATCGCTTCGACGTGCCCGAACCCACCCAGTCCGTTGCCACCCTCCTGCAGGAGAATCTAAGTGTCGGAAGCGAAGCAACTGGTCGCGTCGAGACCCGGCAGCAGATGCTCGACTCCTTCTCGCAACTTAGCCTGCATCCTGTGATCGGACTTACCAGTCGGGACCAAGAACTATACGGAACACCCCTCAACGAGCGCTCGCAAATCATCATCTGGCCCGAAGCTCCCACCGATTTTTACGACAATGATCCCGTTCTGCGCCAGGCCATCAGCACGCTCGCGCAGCAAGCCAACGCCGCGGTCATCGTCAATGATGTCACCGTCGCCACCTACGATCATGGCCACCCAAGGCTCTATAACTCAGCCAGCTTTTTTCTCCCGGATGGAAGTTACGCGGGCCGCTACGACAAGATGCACCTTGTCCCATTCGGCGAATACACTCCTTACAAGCCACTATTTTTCTTTGTAGGGAATCTGCTCGACGATCTCATCTTTATTCCCGGAACTCGTCGCACCGTCTTTACCGTGGGCGATAAAAAATACGGCACCTTTATATGTTATGAATCGATCTTCGGGGATGACCTTCGCCGCTTCCCGTTGCAGGGTGCGAAGGTATTAGTGAATATCTCCGACGATGGCTGGTACGGCGATACCAGCGCCCCCTGGGAGCATCTCGACATGGTTCGCATGCGCGCCATCGAGAACCACCGCTGGGTCCTTCGCGCCACCAACACCGGCATCACCGCCGTTATCGACCCCCGCGGCCGCATCACCGAAACCATACCGCGCTACATCCGCACCTCGGTCCAGGTCCCCTTCGGCTACGAAAGCGACATCACCTTCTACAGCCGCCACGGCGACTGGTTTGCCTGGCTCTGCGCCCTCGTAACCTCGCTCTTGCTCGCACTCGGACTTACCCGCAAAAGATTTACAACGCAAACCCAAGTAAACTAGATCCATGCTGAGCGATCTCGAATTCACCTACTCCCCGGTCCGCGAAAAAATACGCGAGCTGCGGGAGTATCTTTGACTCCTCCCGCCTCAAGACCGAGTTAGCTGCCGTCGAGCAGAAGATCTCCGACCCATCCGTCTGGGCCGACGCCGCCAGGTCACAGCCCCTCATGCGCGAGCGCAAGCGTCTCGAAACCCTCCTCGCCGACGACGCCGAACTCGCTCGCCGCTCCGATGACATCGAGGCCTACTTCGAGCTAGCCCGTGAAGGCGAAAACACCGAGCCTGACCTCACCCGCGAGATCCCCGCGCTGGTCGAGTTCGCCGACGCGCTCGAATCCAAAACCATGCTCTCCGGCGACACCGACCCGCTCAACGCCATCGTCACCGTGCACCCCGGCGCCGGCGGCACCGAGAGCCAGGACTGGGCCGAGATGCTCATGCGCATGTACATTCGCTGGGCTGAGCGCCAGGGCTTCAAGGTAGAGATCAACGAGATTCAGGACGGCGACGAAGCCGGCATCAAGTCCGCCACCTTCACCATCAACGGTGACTTCGCCTTCGGCCTCCTCAGCGGCGAAACTGGCGTCCATCGTCTCGTCCGCATCTCGCCCTTCGACTCCGCCAAGCGCCGCCACACCAGCTTCGCCAGCGTTTTCGTCTCACCCGAAATCGACGACACCATCGTCATCGACATCAAGCCCGAAGACCTGCGCATCGACACCTACCGCTCCGGCGGCAAGGGCGGCCAGCACGTCAATACCACCGACTCCGCGGTCCGCATCACGCATCTCCCCACGGGCCTCGTCACCGGCTGCCAGAACGAACGCTCGCAGCATAAGAACAAGGACCGCGCCATGAAGATGATGCGCTCCAAGCTCTACGAGTACGAGCTCGACAAGAAGAAGGCCATCAGCCGCAAGCTCGAGGACTCCAAGCTCGACATCAAGTTCGGCTCACAGATTCGCAGCTACGTCCTGCAGCCCTATCGCATGGCAAAGGATCTACGCACGCGCGTCGAAGTCGGCGACGTCGACAAGGTCCTCGACGGCGCACTCGAGCCCTTCATCCGTGGCTATCTCCGCATGCGCAGGGAAGGCGGCGTCCCCGCACCTATCGCCGACGAAGAGGAATAGGTAGCTTAAGACTAGTTCTCAGCCCGTCCGGCCATTCAGCCACAGATGCACCCAGCTCGCATGCAGGTTCATCCGCAGCGCCGTATAGCTCAGCATCTCGTGCGTCACCCGCGCCGCCGCGTCGAGATCGTCGATGTGTCCCAGCGGCGCGCGCGGCGACGTATACACCTCCAGCCCCGCGCGCCTGCACAGCAGCGCAATCCGAAACAGGTGCGTCCCATCGCTCACCACGATCACGTGGTGGAAGTGTTCTCGCGCCGCAATCCGAGCCAGACTTTCCACCTGTTGCTCGGTATCGAACGACTTGGTCTCAGCAATAATCCTGTCGAACGGCACACCATTGGCCAGCAGATAGTCACGCCCCACTCCGCCTTCGGTCTTGCCCGAGTCCTTATCCGAGCCGCCGCCGAGCGTCACAATCACCGGCGCCATATCTTCGTCATACAGCGCCACGGCCTTATCCAGCCGCGCGTGTAGCACCGGCGAAGGCCGCCCTGCATACTCCGCCGCTCCAAACACCGCAATCGCATCTGCCGGCTGCGCGTTATCGACCGTGGCCGTCGCCACAATCTGCCGATATACCCACGTAAACCATCCCACCGAAATCAGCAGCACCATTGCCACCAGCCAGCGCACCCAGTGGACGCCTCTGCGCGGACGACTCTCCGTCGTGATCGGTGTTGTACTCATGCGTGTCGGAACCTGCTCTAAGTATGCCGCGATCACTTGTGCAGAATTCAGCCTCTCTCCTCGAAGCATCTCATTTTAGTGCTGCAGCGCAAGCACGATCTCATGCGTAGGGATAGCTCCCTCGCGCAGAATCATCCACGAGTTTCCGCCGCCACTCAAGTCGACAATGGTTGTCGCCACTGACCGCGCCGTCGGCCCACCATCCACAATCAGCGGAATCTTTTCGCCAAATTGTTCGCGCACGCACGCCGCATACGTGCACTCCGGCTGCCCGCTCAGGTTCGCCGACGTCGCCGTAATCGGCAGCCCCAGCGCACTCACCACGGCCCTGCAGATCTGCGCCTCGGGCACGCGCAACGCAACGTTGCCGGTATTCGCCGTCACGCGCAGCGGCAGCTTGCTCCCTGCCTTCACCACAATCGTCAGCGGCCCCGGCCAGAACTTCTCCGCCAGCCTATCGAAGGTGCTATCGATCGACCGCGCCAGCTCATACGCTTGCGCCACATCCGAAATCAACAGCGAAAGCGGTTTGTGCCGCGCCCGCGTCTTCAAATCGTAGATGTGCTCCACCGCCCGCAGGTTCACAGGGTCCACCGCCAGCCCATAGAACGTATCCGTCGGCAGCGCAACCACATTGCCGCGTTGCAGCGACTCAACGACCTGCGCGATCAAACGAGGTTCCGGTTCGTCCGGATGAATCCGAATCACATCAGCGTTCAAGGTCACTCCATCCCAGCAATGACTTTATCCCATTCGCTCGGTCGCGGCGAAGCCCGCACCGCACAATCCTCGGCGAATCTGCGCGTACACTTGGGTTCAGCGCCTTTTATCGCACGCATCATGCCTTCATCCGCCCCCATCACGAGCAAGTCCAACGCCCGCGTCAAAGTCCTGCGCGCTTCCTTCAGCGGCAAGGCCTCGCAGCCCGGCGACCTCCTCGGCCTCGAAGGCGAGCACCTCATCGCCGAGGCCCTCCGCTCCGGCCTCACCCTCGAAACCCTCTTCCTCCGCGAGGGCAGCGAATCCGTCCTCCAGCGTCCCTCGCTCGCCGGCCTCGCTGCCTCCACCACCCTTACCCTCAGCCGCGATGTCTTCGCCAGCGCCGTCGAAACCGCCTCTCCCCAGGGCATTGCCGCAACCGTCCTCATTCCCATCATCCCGCCGCCCGCGTCCCGTGCCCAGTCCATCAACCTCGTCCTCGAAAGCCTTCAGGATCCCGGCAACCTCGGCACGCTCCTCCGCTCCGCCGAAGCCTTCGGCGTGCAGCAGATCTTCCTCACGCCCGACACCGCCAACCAGTGGAACCCCAAGGTCGTCCGCGCCTCCGCCGGCTCCGTCTTCCGCATGCCCATCGTGCGCGCCCCTCTCGCACGCATCGCGCAACAACTCCAGCAGCAGGGAACCACCCTCTACGCAGCGGTAGCCCAGCACCTCGATTCCATCTCTCTTCTCGAAGCCAACTTCGCCGCCCACTCTGCCTTCATGATCGGCAACGAAGGAGCAGGCCTCTCTGCCACAGCCCTCGCTCTCGCGCAAGCTCGCCTTTACATTCCATGTGCGGTTGAGTCGCTCAATGCCGCCGTAGCCGGCTCCACCCTCCTCTACGAAGCCCTCCGCCAACGATCCTCCTCAAGCACCCCCGCATCCAATCCGTAGCAGCAAGCGCTATCCCCTATCCTCTATCCCCCTGTCCTTATGAGCCTCTTCGCCCCTAACCCTGACGCCTCCACCAACCCCTCGGCCCAGCGCGCCCCTCTCGCTGAGCGCATGCGTCCCCGCACCCTCGACGAGTTCTTCGGCCAGACCCACCTCCTCGCGCCCGGCAAACCGCTGCGACTCCAGATCGAAAACGATGACGCAGCCAGCCTCATCTTCTGGGGCCCTCCCGGCGTCGGCAAAACCACGCTCGCCAAGATCATCGCCAACCGCACGTCTGCCACCTTCATCGAGTTCTCCGCCGTCCTCTCCGGCATCAAGGAGATCAAGCAGGTCATGGCCGACGCCGAAAAGGCCGCCACCTACGGCTCCCGCACCATCCTCTTCATCGACGAGATTCACCGCTTCAACAAAGCCCAGCAGGACGCCTTTCTCCCCTACGTCGAGCGCGGCTCCATTCGTCTCATCGGCGCCACCACCGAGAACCCCAGCTTCGAAATCAATGCCGCCCTGCTCTCCCGCTGCCGCGTCTACACCCTCCGCGCCCTCGACCAGTCCGAGATCATCGCCCTCCTCCACCGCGCCCTCACCGACACAGAACGCGGTCTGGGCGCACTCCACATCGAAGCCGAAGAAGGCGCCCTCGACACCATCGCCAGCTACTCCAGCGGAGACGCCCGCAACGCTCTCAATGCCCTCGAAGTCGCCGCCAAACTCACCGAAGGCCTCGCCCCCACAAATCCCGTCATCCTGAGCGAAGCGAGCCCATCGTCCGCAGGATTCCTCCGCATCACCCCCGCCATCGCCGCCGAAGCCCTCCAGCAGCGCGTCCTGCTCTACGACAAAAAAGGCGAGCAGCACTACGACATCATCTCCGCCCTCCACAAATCCGTACGCAACTCCGACGCCGACGCCGCCCTCTACTGGCTCGGCCGCATGCTCGCCGCCGGCGAAGACGCCATGTACGTCGCTCGCCGCATCGTCCGCATGGCCGTCGAAGACATCGGCCTGGCCGCCCCCGAGGCCCTCAACCTCTGCCTCTCCGCGCGCGACGCCATGCACTTCTTAGGCAGTCCCGAAGGGGAACTCGCCCTCGCGCAGGCGGTCGTCTACCTCGCCCTCGCGCCCAAATCCAACGCCGTCTACACGGCCTACGGTCAGGTCCTCGCCGACATCGAATCCCACCCCGCCGAGCCCGTACCGCTCCACCTGCGCAACGCCCCCACCAAGCTTATGAAGGAACTCGACTACGGCAAGAACTACCAGTACGCCCACGACATCGAAGGCAAAGTAGCCGCGATGCAATGTCTCCCCGACAACCTCGCCACTCGCCGCTACTACCACCCCACGCAGGAAGGCCGCGAAAAACTCTTAGCCCAGCGCATGCAAGAGATCGCCAAACTCCGCGAAGCAAAATCCTAGAGCATCTCTTCACCAAGCGCCCACCCAGCCACCGTCATCTCGACCGAAGGCGGTGCTCGTCGCCGCCGCGGCGGAGAGACCCCCTGCAGCACACCAGCCGCCATGCAGGCCACCACTCCCTTCGCCTCATCGCATCGGCGAGCATCCCCTCCGCCGCAACCGCTCTCATCGATTCACTATCCTCTATCCCCTATCCTCTGCCTTACTCCGTCCCCATCGGTTTCGCGTCCTTCTCAATCGCCGTCAGCACCACCGCCTTGGTCAAAAACTCCGGCAGCACATCCGCATTCGACACCTTCCCCGGCGGGTAGATCACATACGTCGGAACGCCACTCCGCCCCACCGCCGCAAGCTCCCGCGTGATCGCCGGATCATACTGCGTCCAGTCGGCCTTCAGCAGTTGCACATGATTCTTCTCCAGCGCTTTTTCTACATCCTTCGACTTCAGCACCGCCCGCTCATTCACCTGGCAGCTCAAGCACCACGCCGCCGTAAAGTCGATGAACACCGGATTGCCTGTAGCCCGAGCCGCTGCAAAGTTCGCCTCGGTATACGGCTGCCACACCAGCGTCTCGACGGCGGGCTTACGCAGCGGCAGCGCCAGCGCCACTGCAATCAGCACCACCGCAGCCACAGCCGAGCCCCACTTCGCCGGCCACTTACCCAGCGCCCATCCCGCAATCGCCAGCACCAGGAACCCGCTCAGCAGCCACACCATGCGGTCCACGCCCTCCGGCGAATACAACTGTCCATATACCCACGCCAGCCAGATCGCCGTCGCAAACAGCGGCACGGCTACCATCTGCTTCAGCGTCTCCATCCACGCACCCGGCCGCGGCAGGAACTTCGTCCACTGCGGCTGCATACTCAGCAGCAGGTACGGCAGCGCCAGCCCCAGCGCCAGCGCAGTAAACACCACAAACGTCAGCCAGGCCGCCTGCACCAGCGCAAAGCCCACGGCCGCGCCCATCAGCGGAGCCATGCACGGCGTCGCCACCACCGTCGCCAGCACGCCCGTAAAGAAGCTCCCCGCCAGCCCCTGCTTCTTCGCCAGACCCCCACCAGCGCTGGTCAGCGACAGCCCAATCTCAAACTGCCCCGCCAGGCTCAATCCCAAAAAGAACACCAGCGAAGCCAGCACGGCCACAAACCCCGGCGACTGCAACTGGAACCCCCACCCCAGCTCGCGCCCGCCCGCGCGCAGCACCAGCAGCGCCGCCACGATCACCCAGAAGCTCACCACAATCCCCAGCGTGTACACCAGCCCATGCGTCCGCTGCCGTCCCCGCTCCTCATCCCGCGAGTTCAGCAGCGCCAGCCCCTTCAGAAACAGCACCGGAAACACGCATGGCATCAGGTTCAGCAGCAGCCCGCCCAGAAACGCCAGTCCAATCGCGCTGAACGCGTTCAGGTCCGTCCCCGTGCTCTCGTCCGCCGCCGCCTTCTTCGCGGCGATCGGTGGCGCCGCCACCACCCCCGGCGTCACGTCCGCCGTAAACTCATACGCCTCGGTCGAGCTCAACTCCACCAGCGCATGCAGCGTCTTCGGCAGGCTCGTCGCATCCGGAGCCCGTTTCAGCCAGATCTTCACCCCATCGGCGAGCGGTTGCAGTTGCTGGCTCGCGGCGTCGTCAATCTGCCCCGGATCGAACGGATACAGCTCCGCATCCGTCTCCCGCGTGCCGGTCTTCAGTGTGACGAGAATCTCATTCGCATCGCCCACCGCAGTCGCACTCATCCCCGCCTGCAGCGGCTTGGGCAGCGCAGCCAGCGCCGACCCCAGCGCCCCCACCGGCTTCGCCTCCGCCACCGGCCCCTTCACCACCTCCACATCGATCCCCAGGTGAGCCTTCCCCGGCAGGCACACGCTGCTGCACACCAGCCACCGCACCTCCGCATCCAGGTGCACCTTCCCCGGCTTCATCTTCGGCGACGCGTTCAGCAGCACCGGAAACGCCACCCCATCCTCATACCCATAGTCCATCAGCGGGCCCAGCGGCAGCCGCTCAGGGGGAGGGAACTGCATCGGCCCCGCCGTCATTCCCGCCGGCAGCGTCCACGTAATCTTCGGTGGCTCGCCCGCCGACCCCGCATTCACCCAGTACACATGCCAGTGCTCCTCGATCGTCAGCACCAGCCCCGCCTGCAGCGTTCCACCCACCGCAATCTGCGGCGACAGCGCGGTCAACTCCGCCGTCAGGTGCTCAGCCTTCACCGGCCCCGGCCCGCCGTTGCCCACCTCTTTCATCTGCGCCCGCGCAACCGACCCCACCGCCATCGCGGCCATCACCAGCACCGCCAGCCCTACGCCACGCATCCGCAAACGCTCTCTATCCATCCGCCTATTGTAGAAGCAAAGTAGCACCGTCGTTCACCGCATCAGCCGCCGATGCTCCACCATAATGCACCGGTCCATCACCACCCGAATCCCGCCCGCCGCAGCCTTTGCCGCAGCCTCCTCATTTCGAATCCCCAGTTGCACCCAAAGATTCGTCAGCCCCAGCTCCAGCATCTCGTCCACAATCGCCGGAATCGCCTTTGGCAGCCGAAACACATTCACCACATCCGGCCGCTCCGGCAGCTCGCTCAGCGACGCATAGCTCTTCTCCCCCAGCGCGCTCTCAATCCCCGGATTTACCGGCAGAATCCTGTACCCATGCTCCTGCATATACGCCGACACCGCATAGCTTGCCTTCGCCGGGTCATCCGACAGCCCCACCACCGCCAGCGTTCGCGGCGCCTTCTCGCGTCCCCCCAGCATCTCCAGCATCGACTCAGCTTCATTCATGGTCATCTCTCCATTCGCTTTAAATCCTGAAACTCTGCCCCTCCCGGATCGGTGGAATCACAGCGTCGCGGATTCACTGCTCGTATTCGTTTACAATCAGATGTCGAAGGCAGTCGCGCCGATCTGGTTCTCAGCCGCCCGGTTTTATTCTCCGGTGCCTGTGGTTTACCCTCAGCTCAAAGCGACTCCTTCCGGGGAGTACTGTTTGTTCGGAACTTTGCGTCACACGAGTATGCACCAGCCAGTAGGGAACCGTCTCCGCCGCGCGAACCTCGCAGGCATCGCCGTTCTCGCCCTTTCTTTCTCCGCCGTCGTCTCCCTCACGGGCTGCGGCAACCAGTATCGCCCCGTCGTCAGCGCCATCGGTCCCGTCGGTCCCGCTGGTCAGCCGACCAAGTACGCGGTCGCCGTCTCCAGTCCCAGCCCCACCTCCCCCGGCCTGCTCACCATCGTCGACTTCGCTGGCGATACCGTGCTCTCCACGCCCAACATTCTCTCCAATCCGAGCTACTTCATGCTCAGCACCCGAGGCAGTCAGGGCTACGTCATCAACGCCCAGGGCACGCTCGACACCTTCCCGCTCTCCAATCCCACGGCCCTGATCACCAGCGGTGTCACCCAGACCACCCTCCCGGTCAATAACACCCCGATCAGCATTACCGGACTTTCCCCAGCCAGCGGCCTCTCCACCATCTTCATCCCCGAGAGCAACACCAACAGCATCGCCGCCGTCAACGCCCTCACCGCCGCGCTCTATGACAACGTCGGCATCCAGCGCGGCACTAACCCGGTCTACGTTGTCGGCGCCGCCGGTACCCCCCGCGTCTACGCCATCAGCCA
Source organism: Acidobacteriota bacterium (assembly GCA_021780415.1). The sequence goes on along the minus strand of JAJXYW010000013.1, from coordinate 2,274 downwards.
GAACTCGCAACAATTCCCCGGCGGTGTCGGCCAGGTCGACTCTATCGAGACCATCTCCACCATTACGCTCTCGGACTCCGCCCAGATCCCCGTCGGCGTCGCCCCCATCTACGGCATCATGACCCCCGACGACCGCCGCGCCTTCATCCTCAATCAGGGCTCCGGCACCGTCTCGGTCATCAACGTCCCCAATAACGACCTTGACGCCTACAAGCCCACCATCAACGTCGGCTCCAATCCTGTGTGGGCCGACCTCGACAGCGTGGACACACTTCTGGTCGTGGCCAATCAGGGCGCACCGGGTCAGGCCGGCAGTCTTAGCATCATCAACATCCCGCTCTGCAACTCCTCTGCTCAGCCCACCAACCCCAATTGCAGCGCCGCCAACCCGGTCGATGCCACCAACTTCGGCCAGGTCCTCGCCACCGTTCCCGTAGGTATTAACCCGACCATGGTCTCGGTCCTCCAGGGTAAGAACGGCAACCCGCCCGCCGCCTACGTCATCAATCAGGGCGACAGCACCGGCACCTGCCCCAATAACTCCGATGCCGGCACCGTCACGGTCATCAATCTTCAGACCGACCAAGTTGTCACTACCATCTGTGGCATCTCCGGCAGTGCCGCCACGGCACTGGCCAATGGCACCTCCAACGTGATCTTCGGCCATCCCAACTCTGTATCCGCCACCGGTGGGCAGCCCGCCGGCAAGGTCTACGTCACCTCCTCCGACAACCAGTACATGAGCGTCATTTACACCGACACCAACACCGTCCAGACCCACATCCCGCTGCAAGGCAACGGCCTTCGCGTCCTCGTCACACAGCCTTAAAGCAGGGATTAGGGAACAGGGAGTAAGGATTAGAAAATGCCAGCCGGCTGCGATGAGGTGCAGCGGCTGGTGTTTTTGTTTGTGTGCAGATCACTGGGGCTGATTGGCCGACGGGGTGAAGAGATGGGGCTGGAGAGAATGTCTCCCGGACACTCATCCCTGGTCTCTGTTCCCTAATCTCTGCTCTTACATCCCCGCCAGCACGATCGGCGCCGTAGGCGTCTTTGATCCGCCCTCATTCTCCACGGTCACGCCGAAGCCCTTGGCAGTCACTCCCTTGGGCAGCGCGGGCATCACCACCGAAGCATTGCCCTTCTCATCCGGCTTGAATAGTCCCGCAGGAATCGGAGCCTGTCCAGCCTCGGCCGGCAGCAGCCAAAGCTCGTAGGTCTTCTGCGCTTGCAGCGGGTCCAGATGGTCGGCCACAAACACCAGCGCCCCGGTCTCCGGAACATAGGTCGCATGGGCCTCTGGATCAAGCTTGGGTACCGCACCCGCATTCAGCGGAACATGCAGCGCCACCTGCATCGCGCTGGCATTCTGCAGCGTCTGCATCACCGCTTTGGCCTGTTCGCTCTGGGCCACGCTCTGGCTCAGTTGAGCCGTGACCACGGCCATGTCCTGCTCTACCAGCTTGCGCTGGTCCACCTGCATCCCGGCCACCACGGCCAGGCATGCAGCCACGCCCCATCCCACCCAGGCTAGTACTGGTGCTACCCGCCGCGGCTCCCGTTCCTCCGGAGCGTCCATCTGGTACATCCGGCTATTGCGCGGATACAGCACTGGCTCAATGTGCTGCTCCACCGGATCAACCGGGATCACTTTCTTCTCTGCTGCAACCTGCCGCAGCAGCCTTTCGCGCGCCTGCGAGGGCGGCGTCTGCGACTCAGCGGTCAGCGCATAGGTCACCAGGTCGCCCTGGATCTCGCCCAACTGCGTCCGGCACACAGCGCACTCCTTCAAATGCGATGCTGCGCTCTTCATATCGGCTTCCGGCAGAAGCTGCAGCGCGAAGAGGTACAAGTCGTCTTGCGTAATGTGATTCGCGGTGTTCATGCCTGGAATGCCTTTCTCAGCGTCAGCAACGCGCTGCGTATTCTCGTCTTCACGGTCCCCAGCGGGTCGCCGGTCATCTCTGCAATCTCCGAGTGCGTCAGCCCGTCATAGAACGCCATCTCCAGCGTCTTGCGTTGTTCTGTGGGCAGCAATTTCACCGCCGCCCGCGCCCGTTCCATCAGCAGCGACCGCTCCGCCTCATCGGCCAGGTTGCACGCCGACGCCAGGTTCATCTCCTCCACCTGCTCACTCGGCCGCTTCCGCCGCAGCATGTCAATCGACCGGTTCCGCGCCACCACCGCCAGCCATCCGCCCAGGCTTCCCTTGGCCGCGACAAAGCTGTTCGGATTGCGCCAGATCTGCATGAAAATCTCCTGCATCACATCCTC
>JAJXYW010000057.1 GCA_021780415.1 Acidobacteriota bacterium | reverse complement strand
TGTTGCGCGCGGAGTCGGTGGAGAAGGCCATGGCGCTGGCGGTGGCGGTGGCTGCGGGCGGAGTGAACGTGCTCGAAGTGACCATGACGGTGCCGGGTGCGATGGAGGTGATTCGGCGGCTGGTGAAGGAGCAGCCGGAGATTCTGGTGGGCGCGGGAACGGTGCTGGATGCAGAGACGGCGCGGATCTGCATGCTGGAGGGAGCGCAGTTTGTGGTGAGCCCGGCGCTGAATCTGAAGACGATTGAGATGTGCCATCGGTATTCGGTGGCGGTGCTGCCGGGGGCGCTGACGCCGACTGAGGTGGTGACGGCGTGGGAGGCTGGGGCGGATGTGGTGAAGGTGTTCCCTGCTGGCGCGATGGGTGGGGCGAAGTATCTGGCGTCGCTGAAGGGGCCACTGCCACAGGTGAAGATGATTCCGACGGGTGGGGTTTCGCTGGCTTCGGCGGCGGAGTTTTTGCGCGCGGGAGCGTTTGCGCTGGGGGTGGGATCCGACCTGGTGGATGCCAAGGCGATGGCGGCTGGCAAGCCTGAAGTCGTGACGGAGACGGCACGTAAGTATATGCAGATTGTGCGGGAGTTTCGAGGAGCGGGCGCGGCAGCCTAGCGACCGGGCGAAGTTGATCGACTACCGAAAGCGATGATCGCACAGAAAATCGGCTGATTTCGGTCAATTCTGGCGGTGAGACCGGGCTGAGAAACCGGGTCGATTACCGTTTACAATCGGGTCATGACCAATCTGCATGTCGTTGTTTGGACGCGCGCCGTCGAGCGCGAAGGAGTCGCTGCGTGATGAAGATGAATAGCCGTGTAGCGGAAGTGACGGATCGGATTGTGGAGCGGAGCAAGGAGACGCGCAGGCGGTATCTGGAGGCGATGGCCGCGGCTGCGAGCGTGACGCCGCGACGGCAGGGTTTGGGGTGCGCGAACCGGGTACATGGGTTTGCGGCTTGCGATGCGCACGATAAGGACGTGCTGCGCAATGGGGACGCGGGGTGCGTGGCGATTGTGACGGCGTATAACGATATGCTCTCGGCACACCAGCCGTATGAGCGGTTTCCGGAGTTGATTCGGGCGACGGCGCGTGCGGCGGGTGGAGTGGCGCAGGTGGCGGGCGGGGTTCCGGCGATGTGCGATGGGATTACGCAGGGCGAGACGGGGATGGAGTTGTCGCTGTTTTCGCGGGATGTGATTGCGATGTCGACGGCGGTGGCGCTGTCGCATCAGACGTTTGACGCGGCGTTGTACCTGGGGATCTGCGACAAGATTGTGCCGGGGATGGTGATTGCGGCGCTGTCGTTTGGACACCTGCCAGCGGTGTTTATTCCGAGCGGGCCGATGACGTCGGGGCTGTCGAATGACGCCCGGAAGCACCTGCGGCTGAAGTATGCGGAGGGGTTGATTTCGAGCGCGGAGTTGATGGACGGCGAGGCGAAGTCGTACCACGGAGCAGGGACGTGCACGTTCTATGGGACCGCGAATACGAACCAGATGATGATGGAGATGATGGGGCTGCATCTGCCGGGGTCATCATTTGTGAATGCGAATACGCCGCTGCGGGATGCGCTGACGCGGGCCGCGGTGCGGCGGGTGCTGACGATGACGGCGCTGGGCAAGGAGTATGTGCCGCTGGCGCAGTTGATGGATGAGAAGGTGTTTGTGAATGGCATTGTGGGACTGCTGGCGACGGGAGGCTCGACGAACCATACGATCCACATGGTAGCGATGGCGGCGGCGGCGGGAATCAAGCTGGAGTGGAGAGACTTTGCGGACCTGGCGAGCGTGGTGCCGTTGATGGTGCGGATGTATCCCAATGGCAAGGGCGATGTGAATGACTTCCATGCGGCGGGGGGAATGGGTTTTCTGATCAGCGAGTTGCTGGATGCCGGGCTGATGCATGAGGACGTGATGACGGTCGCGGGGCCGGGGATGCAGCGATATACGGAGGTCGCGTTTCTGAACCCGGCGGGAGAGGCGAGTTGGCGTATCGGCGGGTCGCGGAGTGAGGACGAGAAGATTCTGCGGCCGGTGAGCGATCCGTTCGACACGCATGGCGGGCTGCAGGTGATGGGGGGGAACCTGGGCAAGGCCATTGTGAAGACGTCGGCGATTGTGATGGAGCGGCAGACGATCGAAGGCGAAGTTCGCGTGTTTCACAGCCAGGAGGCGGTGCAGGCGGCGTTCCACGCGGGAGAGTTGCAACGCGATGTGATTGTGGTGGTGCGCTTCCAGGGTCCGAAGGCCAATGGGATGCCCGAACTGCACAAACTGGTGCCGCCGTTGCAGACGGTGCAGAACCATGGGTTCAAGGTTGCGCTGGTGACCGATGGACGGCTGTCGGGTGCGTCGGGCGAGGTGCTTTCGGCGATTCATTTGACGCCCGAAGCCGCAGAGGGCGGGCCGATTGCCAAGCTGCGGGATGGTGACCGCGTGCGCATCGACTCGCATACGGGAGAGCTTATGGCGCTGGTGGATGCGGCTGAGTGGGAGGCTCGCGTGCCGGTGCGGGCCGATCTTTCAGGGTTGCAGTATGGCGTCGGGCGCGAGCTGTTCAGTATGTTTCGGAAGACCGTGAGTGCGCCGGATCAGGGCGGGACGATTTTTTCGGAGTTGCTGCGGTAGGGAGGAAGTAGAGGGGTTGCTGGCTTCTGGCTAAGGCAAGAGCAAATACGGAGATCCTTCGCTTCGCTCTGGATGACGGCGGAAAACGAGCAACGGCAAAGGCAAAGGCAAAGGCAAAGGCAGAAGCAGATCCCTACGGGATGACAACCAAAAAAGCAAAGGCAAGAGCTAAGGCAACTACAGGGGTTCTTCGCTTCGCTCAGGGTTACGAGATTAATCGCTCAGGATGACGGGATTAATCGCTCGCGATGATGGGGTTAAGTCGGGTGCTGCTGCGTTCGTTACGCAGTACTGGGGAGGGCGTCGAAAGCATGGTGGATGAGGTGGCGGGCTAGTTCGATCTCCTCGCCGCTGACGGAGTGGGGCTTGCCGGGGTAGCTGCGGAGGGTGACGTCGGCTCCCATTGCCGTGAGGATTTTGGCGGACTCCTGGACGCGCGGCCAGGGTACCCAGGCGTCGGGGTCGCTGCTGGCGAAGAGGGCTGGCGTGCCGGCGAGATTGCCGGGGTGGGAGAGATCGCTGCCGGGAGGGCCGATGAGGCCGCCGGTCCAGGCGATGAGGCCAGCGTAACGGGCGGGATGCGTGGCGAGGAACTCCGTGGCGAGACAGGCTCCCTGCGAGAAGCCGGCGAGGACGATGCGCTCGCGCGGAATGCCGGCGGCGAGAGCGAGATCAACGACGGACTGGACACGGGCTAGTGCGGAATCGAGGAAGGGCTGGTTCTGATCGCGGTCGGCGAGAAAGGAGTTAGGATACCAGGCCATGCCTTCGGCCTCAGGCGCGAGGAAGGCGAGCGGGAGAGAGTCGGACGCGAGGGCGCGGGAGAGGGTGAGGATGTCGCGGGCCGGACCGCCGCGACCGTGGAGGAGGATGACAACGCCAACAGCCTTTTCGAGCGGGACGCCGGCGCGGAAGAGCTCGCACGAGGCGTGAGGGTCGGGGCTGTTGAGGCCTTCGGCTTCGCCCTTGTGGAGGGTGATGGCGGGGAGGCGCTGCTCAAGGCCGGGGCGGCGGGCTTCGAGCCACGGGGGAAGGCAGAGGCGCTCGCCGAGTGATTCGAGGGGCTCGTCGATGGCAAAGCCGGGATTGTCGGTGGCGAGCTCGAAGAGGACGCCGCCGGGCTCGCGGAAGTAGATGGAGTGGAAGTACTCGCGGTCGAGGACTTCGGTGGCGGGAAGGTGTTGGGTGATCTCGGCGCGCCATTCGAGTTGGGATTCGTCGTTGGCGGCGCGGAAGGCGATGTGGTGGACGGAGCCGGCGCCGGGGCGGCCGGTGGCGGCGCGCGGATCGACGACGATGTCGATGTGATTGCCGAGGGCTGGGGTCTGGTTGGGAGCGGCGAAGCGGAGGCGGTTGCCTTCTTCGGCGATCTTGTGGAAGCCCATGACG
>JAJXYW010000303.1 GCA_021780415.1 Acidobacteriota bacterium | reverse complement strand
CACGCCTACCGCCCCCACCCCATGCTCCGCGCCGAGTCCTCCTCCATCCGCGAAGCCGTCGACCTCATCCGCTCCGCCAAGAAGCCCGTCATCCTCGCCGGCCACGGCATCGTCGAGTCCGGCGCCGAAGCCGAAGTCCTCGCCTTCGCCGAAGCCCACCAGATCCCCATCGCCAGCACCCTCCTCGGCCTCGGCGCCGTCCCCGCCGCTCACCCCCTATCTCTCGGCATGATGGGCATGCACGGCGAGTCCTGGGTCAACAACGCCATCCAGCAAGCCGACCTCCTCCTCGCCTTCGGCATGCGCTTCGACGACCGCGTCACCGGCAACCTCGCCAAATATTCCCCCAACTCCAAAAAGATCCACGTCGAGATCGACCCCTCCGAGATCAACAAGAACGTCCGTGTCGACGTAGCCCTCATCGGCGACCTCAAAGCCGTCCTCCGCCTCCTCCAACCCCTGCTCTCGGAGGACCCCACCCAAACTCTGTCATCTCGACCGGAGCGAAGCGCAGTGGAGAGACCTGCAGGTAGCGCCGCCACCACCCCCTCCCCCTGGCTCCGCGAAATCAACGCCCTCAAAGGCACCGCCGCCGTCCGCGACATCATGAACCTCCCCGACAACGGCCACCTCTACGCAGCGCACGTCATCAACGACATCTGGCACGAAGCCGCCGCCGCCGGCCGCCTCAACGACACCATCATCGTCACCGACGTCGGCCAGCACCAGATGTGGGAGGCCCAGTACTTCAAGCACGAAGCCCCCCGCTCCCTCATCACCTCCGGCGGCCTCGGCACCATGGGTTTCGCTCTACCCGCAGCCATCGGCGCCAAGGCAGCCTGCCCCGACAAAGACGTCTGGGTCATCGCCGGCGACGGCGGCTTCCAGATGACCGCCGCCGAGCTCTCCACCATCGTCCAGGAGAACATGGCCATCAACATCGCGGTCATCAACAACGGCTTCCTCGGCATGGTCCGCCAGTGGCAGGAGACCTTCTACGACAAGAACTACGCCGCCTCGCCCATCCTCTCGCCCGACTTCGTCCTCCTGGCCGCGGCCCACGGCATCGCCGGAGCCAACGTTTCGAAGCGCTCCGACGTCATCCCCACCGCCACCCGCGCCCGCACCTCCGGCAAGGCCTTCCTCATCAACTTCCAGGTAGAAAAAGAAGACGGCGTCTACCCCATGATCACCCCCGGCTCCGGCCTCCACGAGATGGTCCGCCGCCCCCACCAGGACCCCCTCCTAGAACTCCCGGAGGACGAATAGCCTACCCATCCTACCCCCACCCAACACCCCCGTCACGGTGCCCCCCAGCAATCCCGTCATCCTGAACGTAGTGAAGGACCCCTGTAGTTGTTCTTGCTGTTGCCGTTGCTTGTTTTACGCCGTCATCCAGAGCAAAGCGAAGGATCTCCGTATTGGCCTTTGCCTTTGCCGTTGCCGTTGCCTTTTTGGTTGTCATTCCGTAGGAATCTGCTTCTTGCTTTTGCCTTTGTCTTTGCCTTCGTCGTTGTACTTGCTTCCAGGTACCCCAAGGCTTCAGCCTTGGGTCTCATAGCCAAACAACAATCCGGGCTTTAGCCCTTGAGGTATGCAATTCGAATGTCGGAAAGCACAAACAAATTCGAGATTGACTTCCTCCCCGACTATACCGATGAGGCCATCCTTGCCGAAATCAGAAGAGTGGCATGCTTAACTCCAGCCAGTCAGCCACTAACAATTAGTGGCTTCAATCAGTTGTCACCGAAAGTTGCGCATTCCACAGTTAGGAGACGTTTTGGTGGCTGGAAGGAGGCGTTAGAACGGGCTGGAATTGCAGAACGCTACGCGGGCCCGAAAATAACGGAACGGATGAGGTCGCAAACGCCGAGCCAAGACAGATACTCAGACCTGGACCTTATTGCCGAACTTCAGAGGGTTCATAAATTGGTTGGCACGGAGTGGCTTTCGTCAACGGACTTCAATCTTCATTCGGCAACGTCGCACGACGTGGTTGGAAGACACTTTGGCGGTTTTCTCAAGGGGCTGGATGCGGCTGGCATCCCAAGACGACCGATTGGAAAACTGCGAGTGTTCAGTAATGAACAGTGCTTTGAAAACATCGCCGACCTATGGTCGCACTACGGGCGAGCGCCGCAATACCGCGAGCTGTTCAGCTCGCCATCGAAGATTCTCGGCAAGACCTACACGGAGCGTTGGGGCACTTGGCGAAGGACTCTTGTCGCATTCGTTGAATGGGCTAACACTGACGACGCAATTGCCGAGCCGGAGATAGCTCGGGATGCTCCCGAAGACGGACCCGCAACGACCGTAATACTACAAATGTCGAGGACAGCGACAAGAACAGAGGCAGATTGCCGGGAGATTCGACCAGGGCTTCGCTTCAAGGTCTTTCGGCGCGATTCGTTCCGCTGCGTTGCGTGCGGTCGCAGTCCTGCAAATCATCTGCACGTTGAACTTCATGCAGATCACATCCTCGCAGTAGCGAACGGCGGTAAAACTACATTCGAAAATCTTCAGACTCTTTGCCAAGGCTGCAATCTAGGCAAGGGTAAGAGTTAGCCAGCATCGGGGTCACTTGAGGCACTATGTCTAATAGGATTATGGAAAAGAGCGAACAGCGCGTGACGAATAAGATGTGTCGGCATGACCGCGCACTCCTCGCCGTGTCGACCCTCGCCCTCATCCTCGGCTGCAACTCCACCCCCGCGCCCAAACCCACCACCACCACCCAATACCCCACCCGCCCCACCACGCCACCACCGCCCTTCAAGCTCTTCCACGCCACCACCGACTCCTTCACCCTGATCACCACCCCCACCGCCACCGACGCCCAAATCGAAGCCATCATCTACCAACTCCGCGACGCGGCCCACACCCGCACCTTCGACAAGCTCGGCATCCCCCAGCAAAAGGTCGACGCCCGCGACCCCATGGTCTGGTTCCACATCTACCGCGGCCCCAAATGCGCTCCTGAAAAATACACCGACGGCAAGCTCCCCTGCGGCGCCAGCTACCACGCCGCCGGCGACTACACCTTCGGCGGCGGCCCCACCCACCAGTGGGACGACGGCGTCCTCCTCCACGACGAAACCCACCAAACCGAACTCTGGAACCCCAACGCCCCCTACACCCCTTAACCCTTCGTCTCTCTCATCTCTATCCTCTATCCTCTATCCCCTATCCCCTATCCCCTATCCCCTGAGGCCTTTATGCTCCACACCTTCGTAGCCCTTGTCCAAGACAAACCCGGCGTCCTCACCCGCGTCGCCAGCCTCTTCCGCCGTCTCAACATCAACATCGTCTCGCTCACCGTCGGCGAGTCCGAGCGCGCCGACACCTCCCGCATGACCATCGTCGCCGAGGCCCCCGACAACGCCGCCCACCGCATCCGCGCCTCCCTCTACAAGCTTGAAACCACCGTCCACGTCGACGAAGTCAACCGTGCCGAGGGAGTCATCCGTGAGCTCTGCCTCATCAAAGTCGCCGCCGGCCCCAACGCCCCCCACGGCCTCCACTCCCGCTCCCAGATCTTCGAGTTCGCCCAGGTCTTCCGCGCCCGCGTCGTCGATCTCGCCCCCGAATCCATCATGCTCGAAATGACCGGCAGCGCCAGCAAGATCGAAGGACTCCTCCAGGTCCTCCGCGAAAGCGGCTACGAAATCCTCGAAGTCTCCCGCACCGGCCGCATGGCCATGCGCCGAGGCCACCACACCAGCCGCGTCCTCAAAGCCCTCGGCGGCCACACCCGGCTCAACCCCTCCGATTTCCCCACCCACGACCCCGACAACCACCCCAACCTCGAAGATCTCCCCACCGAGTTCGACGAAGAAGACTAACCCTCACAAACGCCCGTCAACTGGCCGCGACATCCACCCATAGTTACCCTCACCCCCATAGAACCCGTCATCCTGAACGAAGTGAAGGACCCCTGTAGTTGTTCTTGTTCTTGTTCTTGTTCTTGTTCTTACCGACCCATGACTACCGTCATCCTGAACGAAGTGAAGGACCCCTGTAGTT
>JAJXYW010000096.1 GCA_021780415.1 Acidobacteriota bacterium | reverse complement strand
TATATTTTGCGCGCATCTGAGGCAGCACCGCCTTCAGGACGGCGTCGCTGGTTGCGCCCGTTGCCTGCGCCCTGGCGATCGCGTTGCGGAGGAAGATGAGGTACTCGCGGAAGGCGCGGACATCGGCAGCGTTGCCCACCTTGTCTCCGTGGCCGGGAACGAATGTTGCGGAAGGGTAGTCGCGGAGGAGGGTGTCGAGAGTGTCGATCCAGGGTTGGGTGGAGGCGTCGATAAGGTTGGGAAGGGTATGGTTCCAGAAGAGGTCCCCACAGAAGACGACGTTGGCTTCGGTATCGTAGACGATGGTGTCGCCGCCGGTGTGCCCGGACATGACGCGTAAGGCGAGGCCGCGGTTGGCGCCGATGTAGGCTGTCGCGCCGTGAGCGTAGGTCACGTCGGGAAGGTAGAGCGCTTCAACCGACGCTCGCTGCCCGGGCGTGATCCTGGGGCCAAAGAACTTGAGGTTCTCCGTTCGCTCCCAGGCGCGGACGTTATCCTGCGCCATGACGGTGGCTCCAGCGGAGGCGAATAGAGCGTTTCCGGCGACGTGGTCGAGATGATAGTGGGTGTTGACGACGAAGCGCACGGGCAGCTTGGTCTTACCTTGGATAGCGTCGAGCATCGTCTGTCCCGCTGCGGGATTCTCGAAGGTGTCGACGACGAGCACGCTGTTGGGCCCGATGACGAAGCCTGCGTTCGAGCCGGCTTCAGCGGCCTTGGCTGCGGGGTTGTTGATCGCTGCCCAGGCTCCGTGGCCCAACTCTTGCAATGTGAAAGGTGCCGGCGTCTGGCATAAGGCGATGGAGCACAGAAGACCGGGCACGGCGGCGGCTAAGGCGGACAGGCGGAGCTGCATGGATGAATGGTAAACCAGCAGTGGGGGGCCGGTTGGTGGGGAGTGCGACGGGTTGTTGGTGAGCGCAAAGAGATGCGGCTGGCTTGTTGGCCAGCCGCTTCCTGTTGGTGTGGGTGGTGCTTGTTGTTGCTGTTGGTGGTGGCTCTAGCCTCAGGCTCGCGGGGCTCTGCGGTTGTTGTGCTTCTGCTTGTAGATCTGGCGGCTGTTGCGTCTCTGCTGGCGATTCACTTGCCTCTGCTCCTGCGGGGTGAGGGCGCCACCGTTGGCGGTGCGGTCGGCGTTCACCTGCCGGTCGACACTGGCCTGGTTGGCGTTGGTGCGGGCGGCTTCGGCGGAGGTCATCTGGCCGGAGCGGAGGCCCTGGGCGGTGCGCTGCTGCTGGTTGGCTTCGCGGTTGTCGACGGCGTTGGGAGCGACCGCATTGCCGTTGTGGTTTTCGTTGTAGATCTGGCGGCTGGCTGCGTTCTGCTCGCGGTTGATCTGTGTGCGCTCCTGACCGGTGAGCTTGCCCCCGTTGGCGGCGCGGTCCGCGGCGACCTGTCTGTCGATGCGGGACTGCGTGGCGTCGGCGCGGGCGGCTTCGCCGGAGGTCATCTGACCGCTGCGCAGGCCGTTGGCGATGCGCTGGCTCTGGTTGGCCTCGCGGGTGTTGGGGTTGTAGGCGCGGCCGGCCTGACGGTCAGCGGCGGAGATGGGCTGGGACTGCGCGTGCTGCTGGGCGACCTGGCGATAGGCCGCGTTGTTGGCGATGGCCGTGGTGGCGGGGCGGCCGTGGTTGACGCTGGCAAGTTGCGAGCGGTCCCGGGCGGCCATGTTCTGGTGCTGCATCTGGTTGGCGGTGGGAGCGACGTGCTGCTCGCTGGCGAAGCGGGCCTCCTCGGCGCTGGGCTGGCGGTCGATGCCGCCGGGGCCGTTGAAGGCGACGTGGTTGGCGTTGTAGATGGTGTTGTGGACGACGACGGTGCGGTCGACGTAGACGTTGGTGACGTGGACGCCGCCGAAGTTGGCGACCGCGCCGTTATAGGCGAAAGCGCCGCCGCGCCACATGCCTCCGCAGAAGCCGATGCCGCCGTAGCCGAAGCCGTAGTTAACTCCGCCGTAGAAGCCGACGTGCGGACCCCAGTAGCCGGCGTGCCAGCCGTAGAAGCCGCCGGCAAAACCCCAGTAGCCGGGCGTCCAGAGCAGGCCGACCCGGGGAGGATGGACCCAGACACCGGGAACCCAGTAGTAGCCCGCGTCGCCGTAGGCCCAGTAGCCGGGGGTCCAGATGTAGCCGGGCGCGGGGAGTGGCGGCTGGACGTAGACGGGCAGCGCCGGGGGAGCGATGGCGACGGAGACGAAGATACCGGCGTGCGCCTCGGCTGCGGGGAGGGTGAGCAGAGGCACGGCGATGGCAGCGGCGAGGAACAGGCTGCGTAGGTTGGCGCGGAAGGTCATGGATGCTTCTCCTTGGGGCGGCCGCGGTGGGGCTGCCGGAATCCCGATGGAACGGGCTCGTTTGGGTAGAACACGAGGGAGTGCGGCATGTTGCGGCGGAGGGGATCGTATTTGCAAACGCCGGGAGAAGGGGCAAGGGGGAGGTTACTTGATGAGCACCTTGAGGGAGAGGGTGAAGAGGAGAATTCCGCCGAGAACCATCCAGGCGGCGGGGCGGGCGAAGTTGAAGGTCCAGCCCCAGCCGAAGCGCTTGGGCACGATGACGGCGGCGTCGGAGGGGTTGTAGTAGAAGACGCCGGCGTACCAGCCGGAGTCGGGCGTGCTGTCGTAGGGTTCGGTGGCTTTGGAGTAGGGGGCGAGGCCGCTGCGGGGGAGAAGCCAGAGGCTGAGGGCAAGGACCACGGCGATATAGCCTGCGCTGCTGAGGAGCATGGTCGAAGGCGTGAAGTGCAGGAGCGGGCGCAGAGCGAGGGTGCAGAAGAGTCCGACGATGGCCCAGGCGAGAGCGGCGAGGGGAACCAGAGCGCGGCGGCGTTGCGACATCTGCGGGCCGTTGGCGTGGGAGATGAAGATGGAACTGGCGGTGAGCAGCAGGACCGTCATGGTGCCGGCGAGGATAGGGCCGAAGACGCTGTCGAAGGACCGCGTGCCCCATCGGTTGGCTTCGCCGGCGGCGTTCCAGTGGACCACGAAGCGGAGCGGAATCTGGTTCCAGTGGAGGTGCAGCAGGAGTGCGGTGGCGGCGAGGGGGAGCAGGCTGGCGGCTGTCGCGAGGAGGGGAAGAGTGGTGGAGACGGGAACGAGGTCGGTGTGGCGCTCCAGCGGAATGGTGGCGGCGTGGGGCCGGATGGCCGCGGCTCCGCGACGCCAGAGCAGGTACGTGATGACGAGCTCCAGCAGAATGGCGAACACGGGTGCGAACGAGTTGGCGCGGCTGCCTGCGGGCGCGATCCACAGCAGGCTGACCACGATGGCGAGGGTGGCGAGAACGACGGCGAAGACGCTGCGACGATAGCTGCGCAATGCGGCCTGAGCTTCGGGAGTGTCTGCGAAGTCCAGCGAGACGGTGACGCCGAAGAGGACGCCGCGGCGCGATTGGCCGTACCAGGGCAGGATGAGGCTGACGAAGACGAGCGGCAGAAGGGCGAGGAGATGCGCGGCGGTGGCGGGGTTCATGGCAGTTTCGACTCCAGAGCGGCGTTGGTTTCGTGGCGGATCCAGTCGGGGGAGAGGCCCTTGGCCTGGAGCTCGGCGATGAGGTGGCGGAGGCGGCTGCTGGCGGCGGCCTGGGCGGTGGCGTTGGGCTTGCGGGGGAGCTGGCGGTCGAGGATGGTGACGCCGCGGCGGCCTTCGATGAGCAGCCAGCCCTCGTCGGAGAGGACGCGGTAGGCTTCGGCGACGGTGTTGAAGTGGATGCCGAGAGAGGCGGCGAGCGAGCGGACGGTGGGAAGCTTGGTGCCGGGGGTGAGGCGGCCGTCGACGCAGAGGGAACGGAGAGCGTCGACGATCTGGCGGTAGACCGGGGTGGGGCTGTCGAGGACGACGCGGATCTGGAGGGAGGGTGCCATGCTTTGTATATTGTATGCATACAAAGGACAAAAGGGCAAGGGGAAGCTGCTAGCTTTTAGCTGCTAGCTGCTAGCTTCTAGCTAAAGGCAAGAACGGGCGCTCGCGGGGCGAGCGAGAAGCAGGTTCCTCGCTGCGCTCGGAATGACAGACAGAAAGGCAAAGGCAAAGGCAAAGGCAA
>JAJXYW010000090.1 GCA_021780415.1 Acidobacteriota bacterium | reverse complement strand
ACTTCCACGCCCGCGTCCACTCCATCTCCCCCCGCATCGCCGTATTCGACTGCGACGGCACCCTCTGGTCCGGCGACGCCGGCTCCGCCTTCATGCACTGGTCCATCGACACCAAACTCATCTCCCCCTCACAAATCTCCTGGCTCAACGCCCGCTACGAAGGCTACAAGCGCGGCCAGGTCTCCGAGCTCGACATCTGCGGCGAGATGGTCCAGGTCTACCGCGGCCTCTCCGTCGAAACCCTTCGCCGCGCAGCCGCCGACTTCTTCCGCGACTACATCGAGCCCAACATCTTCCCCGAGCTCGCCGTCCTCATCTCCGAGCTCCAGCACAACGGCTGCGACATTTGGGCCGTCTCCTCCACCAACGACTGGGTCATCGAAGAAGGCGTCCGCCGCTTCAACATCCCCTCCAACCACGTCCTCGCCGCCAGCGTCGAAATCGCCGACGGCCTCATCACCGACCGCATCATCCACGTCCCCACCGACGAAGGCAAAGTCGAAGCCCTCCGCCGCGTCGGCATCACCACCGGCATCAACGCACCCGACGCCGTCTTCGGCAACTCCATCCACGACGCCGCCATGCTCTCCATCGCGCGCACTCAAAATCAAATCGCCGGCGCCTTCCCCGTCAACCCCTCCACCGGCCTCCTCACCCGCGCCGCCGCCCAGGCCTGGCCCGTCTACTACCCCGCCTCAGTCACCCCCTGACCTGCCGTTGCTTCTCTAGCCGCCAGCCATCGCCCCGCTCCGCGTAGACTACTGATCTCCTCAAGCGTCTACACTGATCACAGACGTGAAAGAACCAATCCGCAAACTCAACGAACCACGCACGACCCCTGCCGCCAAGCCTCTCCGCCGCGTCGTAGCAGCTCTGATCCTCCGCGGCCAGGCCCCCGACCGCGAAATCTTCATCTGCCAGCGCAGCGCGAGCCAGCCCATGGGACTCAAGTGGGAGTTCCCCGGCGGCAAGGTCGAGCCCGGCGAAACCTCCGAGCAGGCCCTCGCCCGAGAGCTGGACGAAGAGCTAGCCATCCACGCCACCATTGGCGACCGCGTCACCACCGTCCACCACAACTACCGCAACGGCGGCGCCATCGAGATCGAGTTCTTCCTTGTCCGCGACTACACCGGCGAGCCCGTCAACCGCATCGCCATCTTCGAGCAGATGCTCTGGAGCCCCATCGTCCGTCTCCCCGACTACGACTTCCTCGCCGCCGACCTCACCCTCATCCGCGACCTCGCCGACGGCAAACTCCTCTAACCCAGTTCTCAGTTCTCAGTTACTTACTGTCTCCAGACAGCAGTGAATTACCTGCGTCGGACCACCACCCCACCACGCAACCACACAACTGAGAACTGACAACTGATAACTGACACCCGGCAACTAACTCCCCGCACCTGTCGCCGGTGCGCCCACCAC
Source organism: Acidobacteriota bacterium (assembly GCA_021780415.1). The sequence goes on along the minus strand of JAJXYW010000090.1, from coordinate 2,623 downwards.
CTGGTGCAACTGCTGCCACACCATCACCACCGTCAACCCCACCACAATCACCGTCGTCGCCCACGCCACCACATTGAACCAGTGCGAGTTCGTATGCTTGCCCATCAGCGCCTTGTTATTCACCAGCTTCAGCATGAAGTACAGCACAAACGGCAGCAGCACTCCATTGAGCACCTGAGACAAAATCGTCATCGTCACCAGCGGAAAGTTCGGGATCAGCACCACCGCTGCTCCCGCGACAATCAGCAGCGTATACAGCCAGTAAAAGAACGGAGCCTGGCTGAACTTCTTATCCACCCCGCTCTCAAACCCCAACCCCTCGCACACGCTGTACGCGGTTGAAATCGGCAGCACGCTCGCCGCAAAAAAGCTCGCATTGAACAGCCCGGCCGCAAACAGAATGTAAGCAAAGTCCCCGGCCAGCGGCCGCATCGCCTGCGCCGCATCCGAAGGAATGTTGATATTCCGCATCCCCGCTCGATACAGCGTCGCCGCGCACGCCACGATAATGAACCACGCCACGAGATCCGTGAAGAACGACCCTACAATCACATCCAGCCGCGACGCCGGATACTGCTTCACCGTAATCCCCTTCTCCACCACCGACGACTGCAAATAGAACTGCATCCACGGCGCAATCGTCGTTCCCACCACGCCCACCACCATATACACATAGTTGTGGTCTCTCCAGATCGCCCGCCCCGGCAGCTTCACCGTCTCAATCATCGCCGCATGCCAGTCCGGCTGCGCCAGCACGCCCGCCGCGATGTAGCAAACGTAAAACACGCTCGCTATCAGGAAGATCTTCTCCACGCTCTTGTAGTCGCCCTTCACCACCAGCGCCCACACCGCCAGCGCGCACAGCGGCACACTCGCATACTTGCTCACATGGAAAAGTTGCAGCGACCCCGCAATCCCCGAGAACTCCGCAATCACATTCCCGAAGTTCACAATCACCAGCAGCACCATCAGCACAAACGTCATCCGCAGCCCGAACTCTTCGCGGATCAAATCGCTCAGGCCCTTGCCCGTCACCACGCCCATCCGAGCGCACATCTCCTGCACCACAATCAGCGCCAGCGTAATCGGAATCATCGTCCACAGCAGGTGATATCCATACTGCGCACCCGCCTGCGAGTACGTAAGAATCCCACCCGCATCATTGTCCACATTGGCCGTAATAAACCCCGGCCCCAGCACCGCAAAAAACATGATGATGCTGACCTTGTAGCGCTTCAAAAAACTCACATCGTCACCGCCACCATCGGAGTCGCACCACCGCACCCATCCCCGCGCAGCGCCCCGCCACCCACACCCGCCACCGTACCGCGAAGCCAACTCACAGACAAGATTGTTCTCTGCATATCGCCTCCCCGGCTCAATCTAGACTAACCCGCCGCCAGCACTTTGCGCGTTACAGCCGCTGCATTTGCCCCGCACCCTGCAACCGCTCCAGAATCTTCCCTACCTGCGCATCATTCGAGTACCCATCCCGCACCGCCCGCGCTCTCCCGGCCTTCGCAATCCGCTCCCTCGCCGCCTCATCCGGCAGATACCTCCGGATCTTCTCCGCGCACTCCTCAAGCCCCGAAAAAAACACCGCCTCTTCATCCTCCACGAACCGCGCCCGATGTCCCTCCGACCGTTCCGCCAGCAGAAATCCCCCACACCCCGCAATCTCAAAACTCTTATGCACAAACTCATCCTGGTTCGAGTGCGTAATAAAGCTCAAATTAATCTTCGACCGCCAGACCGCCTCGCGATACTCCTTCCCATACAACTCGCCGCCGGTATACAGCGCCTTCGCAGCCTCCGCATCCAGCCGCTCCTTCCACATCCGGTCGCCCGAGATCACCACCGGAAACCCGCACTCTCTCCACAGCCGCGTCAAAAACTCCGGCCGGTCATCATACGAAGTCCCAATAAAACTCACCCCCCGATCCCTATCCCGATCACTCCACTCTCCCTCCACCGGAAAGTGAATCGTAGGCTCATACGCGGTCTGAATCTTGATCACATCCCGAGCCCCACGCTCCATGTAGTCGGCAATATTTTTATCCCGCTGCACCACATGCAGATCGAAGTGCGGAATGCACTTCATATACAGCCGCCACCCCGGATCACGTCGCGGCCCAAACGCGTTATCGATCATGTAGCTCACCGTCTTCACGCCCATCCCCCGCAGCCTGTCCAGCGTCGACGGCCAAAGCCCCAGCAGCTTATCCGCCCAGACAACCTCCGGTCGCTCCCGCTCCGCCGCCGCCAGAATATCCCGATTCAGCCGCATCACCCACGGCCCCATCTGCGCCCGATGCACCACCTTCCGCATCAGCGCACTCTTCGGCGCATACTCCAGACTATTGATCCCCACCACCGAATGACCCAGCCGCTCCAGCGCCCACAGCCGGTACAGCGCAGAATCATTCGGCGACAACTGCCCCACATACAAAATCTTCACCGCCGCCGCTCTCCTCTATCCTCTACACTCTATCCCCTATCCCCTGTCTCTCAGCTGCGCAATCACCTGCTCTGCATGGATCGCCCCCGCCACCCGTCCCTGGTGATCCACCACCGGCAGCGACCTCAGGTTGTACTTATCGAACAACTCCGCAACTTCCTTATC
>JAJXYW010000207.1 GCA_021780415.1 Acidobacteriota bacterium | reverse complement strand
AGGACACCCTTCTGAACGCTCTTGTCGAGGACGGAGACGGTGGAGCGGTAGACCTCGACGAGGGTCTTCTTGTCGCCGGCGGCGAGGGCCTCGCGCATGAGGCGGAGGGCGCCGCGGAGCTTGGACTTGTTGGCACGGTTGATGGCCGTTTTGGTGAGGGTTTGACGGGCGCGCTTGAGCGAAGAAACGTGGTTTGCCATGGTGCGAGACTCTTTTCTTTTCCGGGTGGGAAAGGGGATGCTGGAGGAGGCTGGTGCTGAACCAGAAGCGCAGTGCAGCCGTTCCTCTGCAAGATTGATTCTATGGGATTTGGGCGGGAGGGTCAACGGCGATGGGGCGGGCGATGGGCGGGGATGATTTGGTGGGGGTTGATTTGCCGGATGCCAGCTTGGTTCGGATTTACACAGTGAGCCTTGACGCGTGGTGAGGTGCGGGGATAGGCTCTGGGCAACATCGATACTCTATTGGCAAACTTTATCCGAGTGAAGGCCAATCCGGTGGCAGCACAGCTTGCGAGGGATCGCGTGGCTGGAGTTTGCGACCGGCATCGCAACGGGCGGCGTAGAGTCGGTGAACTTCTCGAAGCATCTAAAATAAAAGAGGACGTTGGGTGCCTGATGGACGGGGTGTCTGATGGTCACTTTTTGCAATCTCCTGACGGAGGTCAGGCATACATTTGGTAAAAACATCCCTTCACCTCACTCCTGGAATCGAGCCGCTGTATGGCACGCGCGACGAGAACCTTCGTCTGATGGAAGATGGGTTGGCCGTGCAGATTGATCTGCGATCGGACTCGATCCAGTTGATGGGCGAGGCTGCGGCGGTGGCCCGGGTGGAGGGGATCTTCGCCGACTTCGAACACCTTCGAAAACTGGGAGTGCATCCGCACAACGGGGAGTTGAATGCGCTGTTGAAGATGGTGGTCGCGGACCCGGCGGTGACGCTGCGGGGGCTGGTGGAGAGCGGCAAGCAGCGGGCGATTGGAACCAAGCGGGCGGTGCAGCCGCGGTCGCCGAACCAGCGGAAGTATGTGGAGTCGATTGAGACCAACGACATGGTCTTCGGGATCGGGCCGGCGGGTACGGGCAAGACGTACCTGGCGGTGGCGATGGCGGTGAGCGCGCTGCTGGCGAAGAAGGTGTCGCGGATCATTCTGGTGCGGCCGGCGGTGGAGGCTGGCGAGCGGCTGGGATTTTTGCCGGGGTCGCTGCAGGAGAAGGTCGATCCTTACCTGCGGCCGCTGTACGACGCGCTGTATGACCTGCTGGATCCGGTGAAGGTGGACAAGATGCTGGAGACGAACGTGATTGAGGTGGCGCCGCTGGCGTTTATGCGCGGGCGCACGCTGAATGATGCGTTCATCATCATGGACGAGGCGCAGAATACGACCAATGAGCAGATGAAGATGTTTTTGACGCGGCTGGGCAATGCGTCGAAGGCGGTGATTACGGGGGATCTGACGCAGATCGATCTGCCGAATCCGAAGCGGAGCGGGCTGTTTGAGGCGCTGCGCGTGCTGGATGGCGTGGAGGGCATCCGGTTCTGCCACTTCGAGGATGTGGATGTGGTGCGGCATCTGCTGGTGCAGCGGATTGTGCGCGCGTATGACACGTATCAGCGGGCGGAGCAGTTGCCGCTGGCGGTGGATGGAGTGCCTCTGGCGATTGAGGTGGAGGAGACGCCGAAACGGGTACTGCATCCGCAGTAGGGGTTGGGCGAGAACGAGGGAGGCCGCTGTGCGATGTTGCGCGGCGGCCTTTTGTTTTGATGGCATCGACGCTGGGTTGCGGTAGCATCAGAGCAAGCATGATGACCTTGGAACCTCCACGAAAGCTGGCTGGGAAGGCCGGGACGATCGAGCATATTACGGACGCTGAGGCCTGGCGCGCGATAGGGTTGTCGCGGTCGGGGCTGAGCCGGTTCCTGCGAACGGCACAGGCGGCGGTGGGGCTGAGGGGTGAGGTGGAGGTGCTGCTGGCGGACGATCGGACGCTGCGGCGGCTGAATCGGACGTTTCGGGGGAAGGATAAAGCTACGGATGTGTTGAGCTTTCCTGCGCCGGAAGAGTTTGCGGGAGGGCATGCGGGGGACCTCGCAATTTCGCTCGAGACGGCGCGGAGGCAGGCGGAGGAGCATGGGCATTCGCTGCGCGATGAGGTGCGCGTGCTGCTGCTGCATGGGCTGCTGCACCTGTCGGGGATGGACCATGAGGTGGATGCGGGCGAGATGGCCGAGCGGGAGAGCGCGCTGCGGGCAAAGCTGCTGTTGCCGGGTGGTTTGATTGAGCGGGTGGAGGGGCGGGGACGGGCAACGGGAAGAGCAAAGGCAAAGGCAAGAGCAACTACAAAGGCAAAGGCAAAGACAACTACAGGGGTCCTTCGCTTCGCTCAGGATGACGGCGAAAAACTAGCAACGACAGCGGCAAAAGCAAAAGCAAAAGCAAAAGCAGAAGCAGCGGTAAAAGCAGCGGCCTTTGATGCGAAGGGCGGGAAGCCTAAACGCGAAGGGCGCGGAGTTGGGCGTCGGAGTGGGGTGGGACGATGATGTCCGGGTTCGATGTGGCCGTGGGTTTGCTGCTGTGCCTGCTGGCACTGGCGGCTTATGTGGACCGGATTTATTTTGAGATGGGGAAGTTTCTGTCGCGCGAGTATACGGAGAATATTGACGCGTGGGAGCGGTGGGTGGAACCGAAGCTGGGGTTGAGCCGGCAGACGTCGGCGATGTCGGCGTCGGTGCTGCGGCAGATTGCGCTGGGGGCGCTGGTGTTTCTGCTGGCGATTCATCTGCAGGGCGCGATTGGTGAGAGCCCGGCGGAGATTACTCGGACGGTCTTCGAGTTGTTCCTGGCGATGCTGGTCTTTGATCGGCTGCTACCACAGATATTTTTCACGAAGACTGCGGGGGAGTGGATTGCGCGAATTTCGCTGCTGATCCGGGTGCTGTTTTACCTGGTGCTGCCGCTGACGCTGACGATTGGATTGCTGCTGTCGATTGCGGGGCTGGCGGAAGGGGAAGGCGAGACGATTGAGCATCCGGGAGAGGCGATGGATGCGCTGCTGGAGGCGGGCGAAGAAGAGGGCGTGCTGGATGAAGAGGACCGCGAGCTGGTGCGGAGCGTGGTGGAGTTTGGCGACAAGGTGGTGCGCGAGGTGATGACGCCGCGGCCGGAGATGTTTGCGGTGTCGGGAAAGACGTCGCTGGAGCAGTTTACGGCGGAGGTGAACGCGCATAATTTTTCGAGGGTGCCGGTGTATGAGGATTCGCTGGACCATATTACGGGGATTGCGTTTGCGCGCGACCTGCTGGGCGTGAAGGATGCGGACGCTGCGAGCCGGACGGTGGCGCAGTTGCAGCGGCCGGCGTTGTTTATTCCGGAGACGAAGAAGGTGAATGAGCTGCTGCGGGAGATGCAGCGGCAGAAGCAGCATATGAGCATCGTGATTGATGAGTATGGCGGGGTGGCGGGGCTGGTGACGATTGAGGATTTGATTGAGGCGATTGTGGGGGAGATTGAGGACGAGCACGACACGGAGACTGACGGAGACGCGCCGGTGGCGGAGGCGGAGGGGACGTGGGTGGTGCCGGGGAGCTTTGAGGTGGACCGGCTGCGGGAGCTGGTGGAGGAGTCGGGCGAGCGCGAGGATGCGGGCGAGAGCGTGGGAGACGATGAGGGCGATACTGCGGAGGAGGACGAGCAGACGCTGGCGCAGTTGCTGACGAAGTACGAGGCGACGACGGTGGGAGGGCTGGTGAGCGAGATGGCGGGGCATATTCCGCTGCCGGGCGAGGTGGTGGAGGATGGGCCGCTGCGGCTGGAGGTGATGGCGTCGACGGACAGGCGGGTAGAGCGGGTGCGGGTGGGGCTGATGGGTGCGGCGGGGAACGAGGCGACGTAGGGATTGAGATGCAGGTTATTGCCCGCCCTGGGGCGTTGGGTGTCATGATAGAGAGATGGCACTACGTACTGGATTTGTTTCGATTGTTGGCCGCCCGAATGCGGGGAAGTCTACGCTGTTGAATGCGCTGCTGGGGCAGAAGCTGGCGATTGTGACGCACAAGCCGCAGACGAC
>JAJXYW010000019.1 GCA_021780415.1 Acidobacteriota bacterium | reverse complement strand
TCGCCGCCGGGCTCTGGTGGCGCTCCACCTTCTACGAAGACACCGACGACGCCCAGATTAACGGCCATCTCCTGCAGATCAGCTCCCGCATCGCCGGTCAGGTCGTCAAGGTCGATGTCGAAGAAAATCAGGTCGTCAAGGCCGGTGACACCATCGCCGAGCTCGATCCGCGCGACTTCCAGGTTGCCGTCGATAACGCCAAAGCCGCCCTCGCCAGCGCTGAGGCCAACGCCGCAGCGGCGCAGGTCGCCGTGCCCATCGCCACAGTGAACACCGGCAGCACCCTCACCTCGGCCAACGCGGACGTCACCGGTGCGCACGCGGCCGTCTCGCAGGCGGAACAGCAGTTGCAGGCCGCTCAGGCCCGCGTCGCCCAGGCGCAGGCCAACGACTTCAAGGCCCAGTCGGATCTCACGCGCTACAAGACTCTCGTCGCAAAAGACGTCATCAGCAAACAGCAGTATGACGCTGCCGTGGCCGCCGCCGATGCAGCCAAGGCCGCCCTCGCCGACTCTCAGGCCAGCCAGCAGGCCGCCAGTGACGCCGTCCGCGTCGCTCGCGAGCGCGAGCGCCAGTCCGCCGCCCAGCTCAAGTACGCGCAGACCGGGCCGCAGCAGGTCGCCGCGCAGAACGCCCGCGCCCGACAGGCTCTCGCCCAGGTCGCTCAGGCCAAAGCACAGCTTGAACAGGCCCAGCTCAACCTCAGCTACACCCGTATCACCGCTCCCGTCGCCGGCATCGTTACCCGCAAGAGCGTAGAGATCAATCAGAACGTCTCCGTCGGCCAGAACCTCATGACCCTTGTTTCCCTTGAAGACCTCTGGGTCATAGCCAACTTCAAGGAGACCCAACTGCGTCACATGTCCGCGGGCCAGTCCGTCGAGATTCACGTCGACGCCACCGGAAAGGACTACAAAGGCACTGTCACCCAGATTGGCGGAGCCACTGGTTCCGTGCTTTCACTCTTCCCGCCTGAGAACGCCACCGGCAACTACGTGAAAGTTGTCCAGCGCCTCCCGGTTCGCATCGACTTTACGGACCTCAAGGACGAAGACTCCGTGCACGTCCTGCGCCCTGGTCTCTCGGTCGAGCCCACCGTCCGCGTCAAGTAAACGACTGCCTGGATGAACGTTACATCACCCCTCGGCAGTATTCGATCGCGCCGATAGGCCGGATTTTTTCATCGATCCGGCCAAACCCTTTCCCAATTTCTGCGTCTTACTTTATGGTCCCACGACGGGAAAAATCTTCCTGTCCCTATATTTTTGTTCTGCCTCCGCTCCCTATCGCCATAGGGAGACTCCGACAGGCAAACAATGCTTCGCTGAACTCCCCCCTGTTGCACTGTCATCCTGCCTTGGAAGGAAAGAGGAGAATCGTGTCGGCTCCCGCCGGTTCCAGCGGATGCCATTGCTCGCTCTCGCAGCGGTCGCAGGGAGTTCTGCGTTCGGGCGGTTCTTTATGGACGCGATTCAATGTCGCATCAGGCTCCACGCTCGCCTGCCTTCCGTGGGCCTTAGATGCAAAAACGAGGGCAGGCTTCACCTGCAACTTTTCGGTGATACCCAACGCATTTTTCAAACGTGCATGTTCAATAAATAGGGCAGAAAAGTCAAAGTCTGTCCTGCAAACATCCGAAGGCTGGTATTGCAAGGCCGCCTTGCTGAGCGACGTATCGCAATTGCACTCCTCGGCGGATTCACATCGGTCACCCGGATCGAACGGCTCGCAAGCCCCAGCTCCGGCAGTACTCATTGGAGGTATCTGAAAATGAAATTAGCAGCACCATTGCAACTCTCTGCTCTCTGCGCCGCAGGTCTCGCCGGACTCCTTTCGCTCGCCGGCTGCAGCTCCATGACCAACGCCAGCGGCACCGCCGCGTCCAAGGCCGGAACCGCTCCCATGGTGGTCACCGTCAGCGATGCGACTCTTAGCAACATCCTCTCCGCGAAGATCACCCTGTCTGCTGTTTCGGTCGCGGCATCCGGTGGCACGCCCGTCAATGTGCTCTCGCAGCCGGAGACGGTCGAGCTCTCGGGCCTCGGCACCCTGCGTGAACCCCTCGAGCTGACCAATCTGCCCTTCGGCACCTACAACTCTGTTTCGGTCACGGTCTCTGCCGCGCAGGTCACCTATCTCGACCCCACCACCGGCCAGCCCGTCACGGCAAATGCCACTCTCGCCTCGCCCAGCGTCACCGTCGCGCTCAATCCGCCGCTGAACTTCAACACGCAGGGCGAAGTGGACCTCCACATCGGCTTCAGCCTGTCCCAGTCCTTCTCGATCTCCGGCTCTACGGTCACCTTCACCCCAGCCATCAGCACCACCGCGGCTCAGGTTGACCAGGAAAACGACAACGAGCGGGAAGTCGAAGTCACTGGCATGGTCGTCGCCATCAGCAGCACCAGCATCACCGTGCAGTCCGGCGACTCCGGCCAGCAGTTCACCTTCGCCATCAATGGCTCCACCATGTTCCCGACAGGCGTCACGCCGGCCACCATCACCCAGAACTCCATCGTGCAGGTCAAGGGCCAGACCCAGACCGACGGCACCTTGCTCGCTCTCTCCATCACCCCGCTGGCCGCAGGCATGAGCTCAGGTCTTGAAGATGGCGCCAAAGGCATCGTCGTCGCCGTCACCCATGACGGCACCGGCAACCTCACCGGCTTCACCATGGTTCCCCAGGAAGACTTCGGATCCATGATGCCGTCCGGCATGACCCTCAACGTCCTCGTCGCCAGCTCCACCACCTACGGCATCAACGAAGACGCGCAGCAGCTCGGTCTCACCGCCGCCATGTTCAACGCATCTGAGGTCTTCCCAGGCCAGGCCGTCATGGTCGGCGGCGCCATGGACGCCAATGGCAACCTCGACGCCACACAGATTACCCTCGGTGGCGAAAACGTCCTCGGTCTGCTCTCGGCTCCTCCACAGGCCTCCGGCAGCAACCTCGACTTCGCCCTCGCCGTTCCCGTGCCGTCCTTCCTCAATACCTATGAGAAGCTCGTCACGCTCAACGCCGTCGCCCTCCCCAGCACGCAATACGGCAACGGCCTCACCGCTTCCTCCTTCGCAGCCCTGGCCGCTAATACGGCTGTCCAGGTCCACGGCTACCTGCTGGTCGATTCCCAGGGCAACTACCTGCTCACCGCCGCGGAGATCGCTCAGCCGGAAACCCCTGAAGCTCCCGAAGGCAACTAACCTGACCCTCCCCCAGCCCGTTTGGTCGCGCGGCGCTCCATCCCGGAGCGCCGCGCACCCCGCGGCCCTCCATCCCGGCTATCCTTCCTCTCAATCCCCGCATCGCCCTCGGAGAAACCGCCGTCCTGCCGTGTTCATTCATTGAGCCCAGCTCACAAGTCAATCTGCAACTTGGCGACGTGGCACCAATCTAGCCACGTCACTTCCCAGATCAGCGTTTGCAGGACTAGGGAAGACCTTCGACAGCTGGCAGAATGAAATGAGGCACAAGCTCCAGCTCCCATCGGTACCATTGGTCAAACTCGCCGTAGGCGCCACCTGTTATGCCGATGACCATGTCGAGTACCGGCACGACGATCACGAACTGTCCCCCATTGCCTTCAGCGGCGAAGACTTCATAGACCTTGCCGTGATTCCCGTCTTGCAAATGATGGAGATGCCAGCCAAAGCCGTAGCCATGCTCGTGACTAAGGCTGCGATCTCGAGCGAACTCAGCATGAAGTGAGGTCGACTCCTTCACCCAGTCGCTATCAACAAGACGCCTGCCATTCCAAACCCCTCTGTCCAGGTACAGCTGTCCAAGCTTCAACTGATCTCTGGGGAGCAGATAGGCACCTCCACCCATGTAGGCCTGACCGTTGGGCATCAGGTTCAGGTAGTACTTTCCAAACTGAAGCGGCCGGGCGAGGTGCTCTTCAAAAAAATCGGGTAGCCATGCATGCGTCGTTGCCGCGACGGCACCGCCAACAAGGTTCAGATCGCCGGAGCAATAGACGGCCTGCGCTCCTCCTGGCCGTGTCTTCATCGGTAGATCGAGTGTGTACTTGTACCAGTCAGGCTGCCGGGGATCGCTCTGCATACGGTCTTCATTCCCCGG
>JAJXYW010000312.1 GCA_021780415.1 Acidobacteriota bacterium | reverse complement strand
TCTCGACTATGTACCGTCAGTCGGGCATTCTGGTGATAGTCCATTCGGTCTCTCCTGGAAAGCCTTTTTGTTCGCACAATCAGCTTCTATGATCCAGATCGAATGGACAACCTGTTGAAACTTCACATCTAGCTTTTAGCTTCTAGCTTCTAGCTAAAGGCACAGGGTCTGGCTGTGGTGGTGGGAGGGTGGGGTGTGGGTGGCAGGGAGGAAGGCAATTTGGTCGTTGCGCCTGCGGCTCCACTCCGGCTTGACCACCCTGGTAAGCAAAGAACGCTCACCAGGGGCCCGGTTCTTCGGCAGAGCGGTGCGCGCTTTGCACGGGCGGCTATAAGACCCAAGGCTGAAGCCTTGGGGAACCCGGTCGTGGCGATTCGGTCGAGAGGGGTGCGGTGGGCTGAGGGGTGAGCTTTCACCCCACCCATGACGGTGGAACTGTCATGAATGGGGCACCCGGCAGTAGAGAGGAACGCGGGGCTTGTAGTTCTTTGGACAGGTACTGAGGCTTACCTAGGGGGCGGGTGAGGTGACGAAGGCGCCGGTGACGAGATAGACGCCGTCCCCGGAGGAGGGGGATCTGGCATAAGGGGGATTGCCGGTGAGGATGGCCAGGCCGTCGGCGCCATAGCGAACGATCTTGAAGGGAGGGCCGTTGGCGTAGGTGACGGTGAGGGGCATGGCGCCGAGGTAGGTGAAGTGGGTCAGGTCGAAGGCTTCGATGGCGTAGTTGCTGGTGCCGCTCTCCTCGGTGGTCTGGCCGACGAAGTAGGCGATGTTCAGCTTGCCGTCGGTGACCATGACGGAGTTGGCTAGTCCGCCCTGGACGGCGTTGAGGGGGAAGGTGGCGACGACGGAGTGGGTGGCTGGGTCGATGACCTGTCCGAAGTCGGAGTAGAGATAGCCGGTGGTGGGCTCGAAGTGGAGGTCGCCGGCCGCGGTGGTGGAGGGCGGAGCCGTGGTTTGTAGCTGCAGCCCGGAGGAGTTGACCGACAGGATGTAGAGGGGAGAGGAGACGGTGGGTTCGCTGGTGTACAGGGTCTGTCCGTTGGAGTTCCAGACGACGGAGTCGATGGTGCCGAGACTGGAGGCAGGAATGAATTGAGGCCGGGCGACGGCGTCGTCATAGAGGGTGATGCCGCCAGCGTCAAAGGTGGAGGGTGGCTGGCCTAGAACGATGGCGGCGGTGTGCGGGCTGACGGGGTCGGTCTCGATATCGGTGGCGAAGTAGGAGCCGAGGGGGATGGAGATGTCAGGCTGGAGGGCGGGGAGGGTGAACCGCTGGACGGAGAAGGTGGTGTTGAGGCTGGCGTAGAGGTAGGAACTGTCGCTGGAGATAGCAAGGCGGCTGGGCTGGGTGGTGGTGGAGACGGCGGCGCCGAGCTTCACGGTCTGGGGATCGAGGGGGAGGATGGAGTTGGCGTTGGTGGCGTTGTAGCTGGTGGTGGAAAGGTAGATCTGCTGAGTGGCGGGATCGAGCACCATGTCACTGGCTTCGACCGGGACCATGGAGACCCCGTAGACTGGGTTGCCGGTGAGGGGCGGAATGGAGACGGTGAAGCTGGCTCCGAAGTTGAGCGTGACCTGGGGCGTTGGGATGATGCTGACAAAGGTTGGTGTGGCGACGAGGGAGGCGGGGACCTGGGCCTGAATCTCGGTGGCGGAGACGTAGGTGGTGGTGAGGGTGGTGGAGTTCCAGAGGATGGCCGTGCTCTGGACGAAGTTCGTGCCGGTGGCGGTGAGGGTGAAGGCGGGGGAGCCGGCGGGGACGGAGGAGGGGCTGATGGAGGAGATCTCGGCCTGGCCGGCGGGAGGGGTGGGGCCGGAGCCGTTGCCGGGGCCGTCGGTGAGGGAGCCGGTGAACGGCGCGCCGCCGCACCCGGCGAAGACACAGAGAGCCAGGGAGAGGGCCGCAACAGTGAGACCTTTGGGCATTGAAAAACTCCATCAGCAGGATGCGGAATTATAGCAAGCGACTGATGGAGTGGGGGTGAGGCCTAGGGGTAGATGCGGTTGAGGGTGCGGGGGAAGGGGATGGTTTCGCGGACGTGTTCTAGGCCGCAGATCCAGGCTACGCAGCGCTCGATGCCCATGCCGAAGCCGGAGTGGGGGACGCTGCCGTAGCGGCGGAGGTCGAGGTACCACTGGAAGGCGGCGAGGGGGAGGTTGTGGGCTTCGATGCGGGACTTGAGGAGGTCGTAGTCGTCAACGCGCTGGGAGCCGCCGATGATTTCGCCGTAGCCTTCGGGGGCGAGGACGTCGACGCAGAGAGCCTTGGTGGGGTCGAGGGGGTCGGGCTGCATGTAGAAGGCCTTGACGGCGGCGGGGTAGCGGTGGACCATGACGGGCTTGTCGAATTGGGAGCTGATGTAGGTCTCGTCGGGGGAGCCGAAGTCATCGCCGTAGGTGTGGGCGGAGGGGAGGAGACCGCGGGCGTGGGCGTCGAGGAGCATGGCGTGGGCTTCGTCGTAGGTGAGGCGGGGGAACCCGCTACGTGGGGTTTTACTGCCTTCGGCGTGGCCCGATGGGGAGGTGGTGGGCGTTCCCTCAGCGGCTAAAGCCGCGGTGGTGGTGGGGGTGTGATGGACGGGCTGAAGCCCGTCCCCTTCAAGGCTGCTTCCTGAGGGTTGGGCGGGGGCAGATGCAGGTCTCTCCACTTCGCTGCGCTCCGGTCGAGATGACACATCGGTGGGAGGCTCCGGTCGAGATGACACATCGGTGGGAGGGTCCGATGGAGATGACATGGGTGTGGCGGCGGGGGAGAGGACGGCTTCGAGTTTGGTGATGTCTTTGCCGATGACTTTGAGGTCGGGGCGGTGGGCTTCGAGGACGCGGGTGACGATGTGGGTGAGGAAGGATTCGGCGAGGTCCATGAGGCCGTCGAGGTCGAGGTAGGTGACTTCGGGTTCGATCATCCAGAACTCGGTGAGGTGGCGGCGGGTTTTGGATTTTTCGGCGCGGAAGGTGGGGCCGAAGCTGTAGACCTTGCCGAGGGCCATGGCGGTGGCTTCGATGTAGAGCTGGCCGGACTGGGTGAGGTAGGCTTTGTCGTCGCCGAAGTAGTCCATCTCGAAGAGTTCGGAGGTGCCTTCGCAGGCGTTGGGGGTGAGGATGGGGGGGTCGGTGCGGAAGAAGCCGTGGGTGTCGAAGTACTCGGCGGCGGCGCGCTGGATGGTGGCGCGGACGCGGAGGATGGCGGATTGGCGGGGGGTGCGGAGCCAGAGGTGGCGGTGCTCCATGAGGAAGTCGACGCCGGCTTCTTTGAGCTGGATGGGGTAGGGGGTGTCGTCGGGGATGCGCTGGGTGATGGCGAGGTCGTCGACGTCGAGCTCGAAACCGGAGGGGGCGCGGGCGTCGGCGCGGACGCGGCCGGTGACGGTGAGGGAGGACTCGAGGGTGAGGGATTTCAGGGTGTCGAAGACGTGCTCGGGGACGGCGGCTTTGGGGACGATGCCCTGGATGGTGCCGGTGCCGTCGCGGAAGGTGGGGAAGAGGAGCTTGCCGGAGGAGCGGAGGTTGTAGAGCCAGCAGCGGAGGGTGATGGTCTGGCCTTCGTGGTGGCCGATTTCGGCGATGGTGGCGAGCGGGGCGGTCGTGGTTTGCATGGAGTTCCAGTTTACGCGGTGGGCGGACTTCTAGCTTCTGGCTACTGGCTTTTAGCTACTAGCTACTAGCTACTAGCTACTGGCTACTAGCTTCTAGCTAAGGCAAAGGCAAGAGCAACGGCAGCGGCAACTACAGGGGGCCTTCGCTTCGCTCAGGATGACGGTGCAAAACTCACCACAGCAACTGTAACGGCCGCAGCGAGATCAAGAGGGAGAGCTATGGCAGATGGTCGGTGGGGTTGTGTTGGGGTGGGGGGTTGGCGTAGCGTCGGGGGGATAGGAGTCATGACGTGACGATGAAGATGTTGGAGAGGATGTGTGGCTTGGCGTTGATGGGAGCGATGGCGGTTGGGGTGAGTGGGGCGCAGACGTTTGGACCGGGGAACCCGTTTTATGCGGCGAGTACGCTGCCGTTTCAGGCTCCGCCGTTCGATCGGATCAAGGACTCGGATTATCAGCCGGCGATTGAGGCGGGGATTGC
>JAJXYW010000060.1 GCA_021780415.1 Acidobacteriota bacterium | reverse complement strand
AACTGCGAGTTCAACGAGATCCTCGGCTTCTACGGCCTCTGCTACTGGTACACCTGGCAGGTGACCATCCTGGGCCTCGGCCCCATCTGGATGAGCAGGAACGAGGCGCTCAAGAAGAAGGCGGGCCGGATGCTCCAGGAGGGAGGCATCTTCGCCTTCGGTCTCTCGGAGAAGGAGCACGGCGCCGACATCTACTCCACCGACATGATGCTCAAGCCCCAGCCCGACGGCGGCTACTTGGCCGACGGCGACAAGTACTACATCGGCAACGGCAACGAGGCGGCCATGGTCTCCACCTTCGGCAAGATGGCCGACACGGGCGACTACGTCTTCTTCGCCGTGAGCCCCAAGCACCCCAAATTCGAGCTCGTCAAGAACGTCACGCCCAGCCAGTCCTACGTGGCCGAGTACGTCCTCCACGACTACCCCATCACCGAGGCCGACATCCTCTCCCGCGGCCAGCAGGCGTGGGATACCTCTCTGAACACCGTCAACGTGGGCAAGTACAACCTGGGGTGGGCCTCCATCGGCATCTGCACCCACGCCCTCTACGAGGCCATCCGCCACGCCGCCAACCGCCACCTCTACCACATGACGGTGACGGACTTCCCGCACGTCAAGCAGCTCTTCACCGACGCCTACGCAAGGCTCTGCGCCATGAAGCTCTTCGCCCTGCGGGCCTCGGACTACCAGCGGAGCGCCTCGCTGGAGGACCGACGCTACCTGCTCTACAACCCCATGGTCAAGATGAAGGTGACCACCCAGGCGGAGGAGGTCGTCAACCTCATGTGGGACGTCATCGCCGCCAAGGGCTTCGAGAAGGACATGTACTTCGAGATGGCGGCCCGCGACATCCGCGCCCTGCCCAAGCTCGAAGGCACGGTCCACGTCAACATCGCCCTCATCGTCAAGTTCCTCGCCAACTACTTCTTCAACCCGCAGGAGTACCCGCCGGTGCCCGAGAGGAGGGAGGCCCTCCACGACGCCTTTCTCTTCGCGCAGGGCCCCGCGCGCGGGCTCGGCAAGATCCGCTTCCACGACTACAAGCTCGCCTACGGCCTCTACGACACCCCCAACCTGGCCCTCTTCAAGGAGCAGGTCTCCACCTTCAAGGGGATGCTCGCCAAGGCCTCGCCCACCCCCGAACAGGCCAAGGACACGGACTTCCAGCTCGCGGTGGGCGAGCTCTTCGCGCTGGTGGTCTACGGCCAGCTCATCCTGGAGATGGCCAAGCTCCACGACGTGGGCGCCGACCTCATCCACCAGATCTTCGACTTCATGGTCCGCGACTTCTCCAAGTTTGCCCTCCAGATCACCTTCAAGCCCAGCGCCACCCCCGCCCAGGTGGAGTTCTGCCAGAAGATGATCCGGCGGCCCGCCCACGACGAGGCCCGCTTCCAGCGCGTCTGGGCCGAGGTGTACGCCCTCAAGGATGCGTACGAGATGAACCCGTAGGGGGGGGAATTGGGCGATGCAGGGATTGAGCAATGAAGCGATCAAGCGATTAGGCGATTGAGCAATTGCGTGATGAGGGGATGAGGGGATGAGGGCGCTGGGGGCCGTCGAAGGCAGGAAGGCCGCCGCCCTCATCGGCCCGCCCCGGTCGTGGTCATCCTGAGGACCGCTTCGAAGCAGTGCCTCCGAAGGATCTCAACCATCGATCGTGCAGGGCCGTCGTTCGAGATCCTTCAAGGGAGAAACCCCGAAGGAGCCTTCAGGATGACCCAGACGGCATGGAGTGGCGGGACGAGAGGCCGTGGGGGCTTTCGAAGGGGGCGCGTTGAGCGGCTCCCGTCGTCAGCCCTTTACTCCTTTACTCCTTCACTCCTTTACTTGCGTAGGAGAGGCTCTCCAGAGGGCGATGGGGCCAGAGCGCGAGGACGTCAGGAGGCGAGGAGGAAGCGTGATCCTCTTGACTTCCCTAGTCTGCCGGTCCTACGCTGGCGTCACCATCAGGACCATCCAGCGAAGGGGAGAGGGGATGCCGAAAGCCGACCGTGCAATCAGGGTGCCTTCACCGCCCGGCCTTGCTTCGAGCCGCGGGCTAATTCGGCGGCCTAACACGTCGGCGCAACACGGGAGTTGGATGTCTGGCATAAGTGGCAATGGGTCAGAGGTGAGGGCGGGAGCAGAATCGGGCCGAGACAGGCCGCCAGCTATCGTTTTAGCCCGCCGCATAGCGGGCTAAAACAGCAGTCTAATATGCGTTAGGTGCCTTGAAAGGAGGGAATCGTGCGCGATCCTGCTTTAGGTGGGCTAAAAGGCGTCGAATCAAAACGAATAAGGAACTTTCGTCTTGAGTTAGCGAAAACGATTCCCAAATTCCCCAATGACCGCAAGACGCTCACATTACTACAATCCGTCTCTTTGAATACCCTTTTTATACATTACCTTAATTGGGCCTACCGGTATGTATCCATCCGTCCGAGGTCAGTAATTGTAGAGTCGACAGCATACTCAGATCCTCGCTGGAAGGAACTTGAGCCAAGTATAGGCGGCTTCTTGAAGAAAGTTGAAATAGGTCAAGATCTGACGCCGCATCTCTCGACAGACCCACACACCAGGGGCTTCACCCCTGCGGCGCCAAAGGGCAGCAAGGCGAACGACCTTTGGAAAGACAAGGACTTCTTGCTAAACATCATGGGCTTTCACCATTTTCACCTTGGTCAGAACATTGATGCCAACGGCATCGCCGAACGCACAGACGTCATACTATTCGCAAGGGTTCATCGGGACAGATTCATTGCTCTTGGGCTCTTTGATCATTCTGTCTTCGATCAGGAACATACGCCCAAAGACACAATGACTAAAGAACGTGAAAGGCTCTGGCAGTTGTTTAACGAGTATGCCTCTAGGGGGCTAGCTCCTGGCTCGGTATATGTGCTTTCTCCCATAATGACTTCTGGTCATCCCCTGCATCTAGTGCGTATGGCCGACAACTATGCTTACGCAATTCGAAAGATTGATCCGAAGCTTGACGATCTCACTTGGGTAAGAGAGCTTTATGAGACGGCCGGCTTGCCACGTCCGGCCAAGCCGAAGCTCAAATGGTGTATGAACTTTCTCGATCTCGGCCTGTTTGATACTGACGCAGGTTCTTTCTTCATTTTAAAGAAGGGCCCAAGCTAGGGTTGGCAAGAACCTGCGGGAAAACAGGGAACCTAAGAGCCCTTTTCATTGGATCCAGACACGCTTCGAAGGGGGCGCTTCGAAGTCTTCTCGCTCGGCCGTCCTTCGCAAAGAAAGTCTGTTCCGCTGAACGCGGTGACCTCCCCCCAAAAAACTGGTCCAAGGGAAAGAACATGGGGTCACATCTTGCAATTTAGCATCTCAGCTCGCGCGGCGCCGGGAACATGGGGTCACATCTTGCAATGTAGCATCTCATCTCAGCTCGCGCGGCGCGGACAAGCCGGCCGGCGGTGGCGTAGTGCACGCCCAGGTAATCCGCGATGGCCTTGAGGGTGTAGCTGGGGAAGCCGTCGCGACGAGGGACGAAGCAATCCTCGCGTAGCGAGGTTCAGATCTTGGGTGCGGGGTCAAGGCTTCACTATTAGCGTCTTGGATCACTAACCCTAAAGACCTGGCCCCGATTCTTCTTTAGCCGTTCCCCTCTGCCCCTCCGCTCCTCCGCTCACCCTCGCCCCAGTAGTCGGAACATGGGGTCACATCTTGCAATGTAGCATCTCATCTCAGCTCGCGCGGCGCGGACAAGCCGGCCGGCGGTGCCGTAGTGCACGCCCAGGTAATCCGCGATGGCCTTGAGGGTGTAGCCGGGGAAGCCGTCGCGACGAGGGACGAAGCAATCCTCGCGTAGCGATGGTCAGATCTTGGAATGCCACATTGGTTTCTTTCTGCCTCGTCGCGGTGTAGCTATCCTTACCCTCCCCCATTCTTTCTCCGTGCTCTCCGTGTCCTCCGTGGTGAATCCTGAATCGCCCCCTCGGGCTGTCGACCGTTCTACCAGGTGAAGGTGAAGGGGGCGGAGGTGCTGGATTCGTCGTTGTTGGTGACGGTGACGGAGACGGCGGCGCCCTTGGGGACCATGGCCTTGAGGGCCTTGCCCTGGCGGGCGAGGAGGGTGCCGTCGCGCCTGAGGGTGGTGATGGG
>JAJXYW010000026.1 GCA_021780415.1 Acidobacteriota bacterium | reverse complement strand
CCAGGAGACCCGGCGACTGCTCCCAGAAGCCGAGGGGAGCGGCCGGCCGGGCGTACATCTCGTCGCGGTTGGCGGCCACCACCAGGGCGTATCTCGGGTCGGGTCGGATGGCGAGGAGCAGCAGGCACATGGCGAGCGCCAGTCTACCAGGGTAAGCGCTCTCCGTCGAAGTGGAAGAAGCCGCCGCTCTCCCTCATCGTGAGCCCGTCCAGGATGCGGCGCATGCCGGAGACGCTCTCCTCCGCGCCGGTCGGGGCCTGCGGACCGCCCATGTCGGTGCGTACCCAGCCGGGATGGAGCACCACCGATATGATCCCCTTGCCCTTGAGGTCGACGGCCAGGCTCTTTGAGATCATGTTGACGGCGGCCTTGCTGGAGCGATAAAGGTAGTAGCCCCCCGAGTCGTTGTCGCCGATGCTCCCCATGAGGCTGGTGACGGTGGCGATGATCCTCCGCGCGCCCCTCTCCACGTTGGGAAGGAAGGCCTGGGCCATGAGGAGGGGAGCGATGGTGTTGACCTTCAGCACCTCGATCCAGGCCTCCGGCTCCACCGACCCCAGGCCCTGGTTTTCGGGGCCGTAGACCCCGGCGTTGTTGAGGAGGATGTCGATGGGCTGTGCCCTGAGACTTTGCGCCAGATGGTGGATCTCCTCCGCGCTTCGCACGTCCAGCCCGTGCACCTGCACGTCCTCCCCGTGCCGCTCCCGAAGGTCCATGAGGGCGGCGGATCCCTGCGGGCGCCTGCATGTGGCCAGCACGCGCCAACCCGCCTCGGCGTATTGCCGCGCGAACTCCAGGCCGATGCCCCGGCTGCAACCCGAGATCAAGATCGTAGGCTTCATGCTCTCTTCCTTGCGAAATAGGTCATTCACCACTTCAGGATGATGAAACGCCGTAAGCGCTCAATTTATTGTAATGGCTGGGACATGCCCGTCCAAAATAGACCCCCCTGCAGGCTCCGAACCACGGCTGGGTCCGGGCCGCGCGCAGCTTTCTCAAGAGGATGCTGGAATGGTTTTGGACAGCCATGTGGTTCGGAGCTGCGGGGCGATCCCACTTCGTGAGGAAGCTGTACTCTTCGGATCGATGCATGGGGCCCAGATTCCGCTATGGAGGCATAACGCCTTTGATAGGAGCGGCGCCTCGCCGCGACCTCCGCTGAGCGCGAGACCTTGACGAGATTGCCCGGAACAGCCGATCGCGCCGGGGCGGCGCTCCACCGCGCGACATTCGATCGCGGAATTGGGGTAAGGGCGACTGCTTGCTTAGTATCCCCGCAGCTTTTATCCTAGGGGTGCTTGGCGGCGCCGTCCTTTTGGAGGGAGTCTACCTTGAGCGAGACCAAGAAACCTTCGGACCATGCAGGATCAGCTCGCCGGATCCCATCCCCGGCGCACCCCGTGAAGAGGAGAGAACCGCTGCCGTGGCAAAGGCCCAAGCCCGAGGAGGAGGATCCGGCGGCGCGGCAAAGGGTGGAGGCCATCGCGCGCAGCGCGACCTACCGCCAAGCCGATCAGGATGTGGATTTCCTCGGGCTGGATGCGACCCGGGGCGTGCGCCTGCAGATCGATTACCTCAAAACCCAGCAGGAGCTGGAGCGGCAGAACATCGAGCACACCATCGTGGTCTTCGGAAGCACCCGCATCCGCGAACCCGAGGCGGCCCGCCGCTGCGTCGCCCAGCTGACCGAGGCCCTGCGGGGCGATCCCGACGACGAGGCCCTCAGGAGCCGCCTGGAGGTGGCCAAACGCCTGCTGGCCAAGAGCCGCTACTACGAGGTGGCGCGGGAGTTTGGCAGGATCGTGGGGGAGGCCGGCAAGAGGGTGAGGGACGGCCAGCTCATGATCATGACGGGCGGAGGGCCGGGCATGATGGAGGCAGCCAACCGGGGCGCCTTCGATGCGGGCGCCCGCTCCATCGGCCTCAACATCACGCTTCCGCACGAGCAGTATCCCAACCCGTACATCACGCCGGAGCTCTGCTTCCGGTTCCACTATTTCGCGCTCCGGAAGCTCCATTTTCTGTTGAGGGCGAGGGCCCTGGTCGCCTTCCCGGGCGGATACGGCACCTTCGACGAGCTCTTCGAGACGCTGACCCTCATCCAGACGCGGAAGATCCGGCCTCTGCCGGTGGTTCTGGTGGATGAGGAGTACTGGAGGAAAGCCTTCAACGTCGATTTTCTAGTGGACGAAGGGGTCATCGACCCCGAGGACCGGGAGCTCTTCTGGTACGCCGAAACCGCACAGGAGATCTGGCGGGGAATCCTCCATTGGCACGAGGCGAATGGGACTCCGCTGGTGGCGGCGGAAGGCTGATGATGGGTCCTTTAGCCCCAATCCCGCGATGGAGGAGGGGAATAGTCGTGGAAGGAGCGACAGATCACGCACAGTGGGAAAGGGTGTCACGCCCACTGAGGGATTGGGGGCCATCGACCCCGGACTGGATCCGGGGGAAGAGGGCGCCAAGGGAGAGGTGGGGCGGGGCCTGCAGGGCAATCTCCCGAACCGCCGAGCTTAGCTCGCGGTTCGGGGGGCAAGGGAATGGCCCTCCGCGCTCTCGTCCGAAAACACCTGCGTATTGTCCAGTGCAGATGAAGCTCGTGAACTTCACCCTCGGGTCGGTTGAATCTAAACCTTGAAAGGGCAGGAGGTCTGGATGAATGCACGCGTTAGAAGGCCGCTCTTCGCGCTCGTGATCGTGCTCGCCCTGGTAGCCGCCGTGATGCCCGGCGTCCAGGCTGCGGGGGCTCGCGGAGGCTCTCCCCTCGTCATCGACAACAGCCAGATCGTCGTGCTTCCGGGCAACGTCTATCCGCTGGCCCGGCCGGAGTACGACGCGGGGCCGGCCTCGCCGTCGCTGCCCATGGACCGCATGATCCTGGCCCTAAAGATGAGCGGGGAAAAACGGGCGGCGCTGAAGAGGCTTCTGGCCGAACAGCAGGATCCCTCCTCGCCCCTCTACCACCAGTGGCTCACGCCCCAGGAGTTCGGGGCCCGGTTCGGGGCCGATCCGTCGGTTCTCGCGGCGACGAAGGGCTGGCTGCGCTCCCAGGGTTTCCGCATCGACTCGGTAGCCAACGGTGGCCTCTGGATCAATTTCAGCGGGGACGTTCAGAGCGTGGAACGGGCCTTTCATACGAGGATTCACGAGTACCTCGTGAAGGGCAACCGTTACCAGGCCAACGACCGCGACCCCTCCATCCCGGCGGCCCTCGGCCCCTACGTATCGGGCATCGTCTCCCTCAACGATTTCCCGAGGAAGGCCATGCATACGCCCTTCCGCCCCGTGGAGCCATCCCAGATCACTCCCGAGTACACATCCTCCACGGGAAATCACTACCTCGCGCCGGCCGACTTCGCCACGATCTACGACCTGACGCCGCTTTACAGCTCCGGCATCAACGGCGGTGGCGCCGCCATCGCCATCGTGGGCCGCACGCACCCCTCGACTCTCCTCACCGATTGGAGCAGCTTCAGGAGCTTTTTCGGTCTCTCCGCGGGCAACCTGAACGTGATCGTGAACGGAACCGATCCCGGAGACCAGGGGCAGGGCGAGGACTTCGAGGCGGACCTGGACGTGGAGTGGTCGGGGGCGGTAGCTCCCCAGGCTACCATCGACTTCGTCATTTCGGCCTCCACGAACACGGCGGACGGCGTGGACCTGTCGGCCCAGTATATCGTGGATAACAACATCGCTCCGATCATGAGCACGAGCTTCGGCCTCTGCGAGGCCGACCTCGGGAGCGCCGGCAACGACTTCTACGACAACCTCTGGATGCAGGCCACCGCCCAGGGGATCACCTCGCTCGTGGCCTCCGGCGACAACGGCGCGGCCGGCTGCGACAGCGCGAGCGCGAAGACGGGCACCGCCGTCGCCGTCAGCGGCCTGGCCTCCACCCCCTACGACGTCTGCATGGGCGGCACGCTCTTCATGGACTCCTCGAACCCCGGGCAATACTGGAGCACGGCGAACAATCCGACCACGAATGGGTCCGCCCTCTCCTACATCCCCGAAGCGGCGTGGAACGAGAGCGGAGCCTCCACCACCTGCCCCACCGGCGACACCTGTTCGAACCTCTACGCCACGGGGGGAGGGGCCTCTACTCTTTACTCCAAACCGGCCTGGCAGGTCTCTCCCGGCGTGCCCGCCGACGGCATGCGGG
>JAJXYW010000318.1 GCA_021780415.1 Acidobacteriota bacterium | reverse complement strand
CTCGCTCAAAGATCGCGCCTCCATCCTGCCTGCCGGCCAGGCCGCCAACGGCGCTTTCTGGATTGACCAGTCCAGCGGCCAGTTCACCACCTCCACCTACTACATGCAGCACCTGCCCGCGTGGGCCACAGCCTTCAACTCCAGCGGCCGCATCGCCCAGGCCGAGCAGGAGGCCAAAGTTCCGGGAACCACGCAGTTCTTTGAGCTTGTCGGCCGCACCCCCGCAGCCAACCGCTACGAGCTCGACTTCACCAAAGCACTCATCACCGGCGAAAAGCTCGGCCAAAGCGGCGTCACCGACCTCGTCGTCGTTTCCCTCTCGGCCAACGACATCCAGGGCCACCAGTTCGGTCCCGACTCCGACTCCGAAAACAATATGATCCTCAGCCTCGACCAGGATCTCGGCAGTTTCTTCTCCTGGCTCGACCAGAACATCGGCCTCAAGAACGTCTGGCTCGCCCTCACCGCCGATCACGGCATCGCGCCCATCCCCGGTGAAGCTGCCAAGCTCGGCATCCAGGCCGCCGCCGTCGATATGAAAAAGGTCTACGCCGCGCTCAATGCCGAACTCAACCAGCGCCACTCCCCCGGCCAGAAGCTCGCTTACCTGCTCCCCGGTCCCGATCTGCCCTACATCGACCTCGACAAGCGCACCTACGCCAAACTCAACATCAGCGAAGCCGCAGCCGAAGACGAGCTCGCCGCGCTTCTGCCCGATGCCATCGCCGCGCAGGCGCCCAAGCCTGACGCTCCACTGCCGGCCGACCATCGCCTGCCCGTCACGCCCCACCTGCGCTACGTCTACACCCGCCTCCAGCTCGCCAACGGCCCTCTGCCGCCGTCGGACTGGGGCCGCATCCTCGCCCACAGCGTCGTGGATCACGGCAACTGGTACGTCATGGCTGTCCTCGACCCCTACCAGATGGCTGGCTCCAGCGCTTTTGCCGGCACCAACCACTTCACGCCCTGGTCCTATGACCGCCATGTCCCGCTCGCCTTTTACGGCCAGCCCTTCATCCCCGGCGAGTATCATGGACGTGTGGCCCCGGTCGATCTCGCGGTCACACTAGCTTCGCTCGCAGGCGTCAATCTTCCATCGGCTGCCGTGGGCCGCGTGCTCACCCAGGCCATCAAGCCCATCCATCCTGCCGGGCAATAATCCCGGCAGGCGCAGCACCCCTCAGCGAGGTCGCGACCGCCCGGTGAAACCCGAGATGAAAGTCCAGTTGGCAGGCATCCCGCTGACCAACCCCATCATCGCCGCCAGCGGCACCTTCGGCTATGGCATCGAGTTCGAGGAGATTGTCGCGCTCGAGAAGATCGGCGCCTTCGTCACCAAGGGCATCTCGCTCAACCCGCTTTCCGGCCATCCCGCGCCCCGACTGATCCACACCGCCGCCGGCATGCTCAACGCCATCGGCCTCCAGAACGTCGGTGTCGAGGAATTCATCGCCAAAAAACTCCCGCCGCTCGCCCGCTATCCCGCCTGCAAGGTCATCGTCAACGTCTTCGGCTACACCGTCAACGAATACCTCGCCGTCATCCGGCGCCTCAATGAGGCCTCCGGCATCGCCGCCTACGAGCTCAACGTCTCCTGCCCCAACGTCCACGCCGGCGGCATGACCTTCGGCGCCGATCCCAGCTCGCTCGAGTACCTCGTCCGCGAAGCCAAAGCTATTTCCGCGCGCCCCCTCATCGTCAAGCTCTCACCCAACGTCACCTCCATCGCACAGATGGCCAAAGTCGCCGCCAACATGGGCGCCGACGCGATCAGCCTTGTCAACACCTTCCTCGCCCTGTCCATCGACGTGGAAACCCGCAAGCCGCGCCTCACCAACGTCACAGGCGGTCTCTCCGGCCCGGCTATCAAGCCCATC
The DNA here is from genome assembly GCA_021780415.1 of Acidobacteriota bacterium. The sequence goes on along the minus strand of JAJXYW010000318.1, from coordinate 2,295 downwards.
GCCCTGCGCATGGTCTATGAAGCAGCTCGCGCCGTCTCCATCCCCATCCTCGGCATGGGCGGCATCGTCACCCCCGAAGACGCCGTCGAATTCCTCCTCGCCGGAGCAACCGCTGTCCAGATTGGCACCGCCAGCTACGCCGATCCACGCGCCGTCGAACGCATCGCCCACGGCCTCGAATCCTGGTGCAGAAGCCACCACATCGAAAAGGTCACCGCCCTTACCGGCGCCGTCGACCTCTCCCGCCAATAGTCCCTCAGCAATTCAAATCACATCGCGCTCCTCATTTGGGTCCGCATGACTTCAACTTCTGTGATGGCGCTCACAGCGAAGTGTATTTTGAATTCCTTACTGTGCATCCGTCCGCTTGAATAACCGCTCTGCCTTTGGGAGATTCCTGCTTCCCAGGTAAATTGCGGCTTCTTGACGGCTTGCGAGGTGTACATGGGTCTATCCATCTGGCAGTCCATGGAGAGAAAGGGTTACAGCCGCAGAGATTTCCTCCAGTTCTGCGCCGCGGCAGCTACCGCGGCCGGTCTGGGACAGTCCGGCGTAGCTCAGGTAGCGGCGGCCTTCGAAAAGAAAGAAAAGCCCGCCGTGGTGTGGATGCACTTTCAGGAGTGCACCTGTTGCAGCGAGTCCTTCATCCGCGCATCCCACCCCATCGTGGTCGATGCCCTGCTCGATGTCCTCTCGCTCAACTACACAGAAACCCTCATGGCCGCATCCGGATTCCAGGCGGAAAAAAGCCTCAACGACACCCTCCAGAACAACAAGGGCAAATACATCGTCCTCGTAGAGGGCGCCGTGCCCACCCACGACGGCGGCGTCTACTGCATGATCGGAGGCAAGACCGCTGAGTCCATCCTCCAGACCGTCTCCAAGGACGCAGCGGCCATCATCGCTTGGGGCAGTTGCGCCTCCAACGGCTGCGTCCAGGCCGCCAAGCCCAACCCCACCGGCGCCACGCCCATCTCCAAGCTCGTCGATAAGCCCGTCATCAACGTCCCCGGCTGCCCACCCATCGCAGACGTCATGATGGCCGTCGTCACTCACCTCCTCGTCCTCGGCAAGATGCCCGAGCTCGACAATAGCAACCGGCCCAAGGAGTTCTACGGCCGCCGCGTTCACGACACCTGCTATCGCCGCCCCAACTACGACGCCGGCCTCTTCGTCGAGTCCTGGGACGACGAAAATGCACGTCGCGGCTACTGCCTCTACAAGATGGGCTGCAAGGGTCCGGTCACCTACAACGCCTGCTCCGTCGTCAAGTGGAACGAAGGCACCAGCTATCCCATCCAGTCAGGCCACGGCTGCATCGGCTGCAGTGAAGAGGGATTCTGGGACAACGGCCCCTTCTACCAGCATCTGCCGTCCTTCCCCGGCTTTGGTGTCGAAAGCACCGCAGACACCATTGGCACAGTCGTCGGCGTCGCCACACTCGCCGGCGTTGCCGCGCACGCCGTCGTCACCAACGTGCGAAAGCAGAAGGTCATCGCAGAAGTCCACGCAGAGGAACAAAAGGAGTCGTAGCGCCCCATGACACGCGTTGTTGTTGATCCCATCACTCGAATTGAAGGACACCTCCGCATCGAGGCGGTTGTCGAAAACGGCGTCATCACGGACGCCTATAGCGCCGGAACCATGGTCCGCGGCCTGGAAAAAATCCTCGTCGGCCGCGACCCGCGCGACGCCTGGGCCATTACCGAGCGCGTCTGCGGCGTCTGCACCACCGTCCACGCCCTCACCAGCGTGCGCGCCGTCGAAAGCGCCCTCGGCATCGCCATCCCGCCCACCGCAGAACTCATCCGCAACATCATGATGACCACGCAGTACGTGCAGGATCACGTCATCCACTTCTACCACCTGCACGCCCTCGACTGGGTCGACATCGTCAACGCCCTCAAGGCTGATCCCAAAAAGGCCGCCGAGATCGCCGCCTCCTACTCCAGTTGGGACAAAAACACCGCTGCCTACTTCTCCTCCGTGCAGGACAAGATCAAGGCCTTCGCCGCCAGCGGCCTCGGCATCTTCGCCAATGGCTACTGGGGCCATCCCGCCTACAAGCTCCCGCCGGAAGTCAACCTCATCGCCGTCGCACACTACCTGGACGCCCTTGAGTGGCAAAAAGAAATCGTCAAGATTCATGCCGTCTTCGGCGGCAAGAATCCGCATCCCAACTACCTCGTCGGCGGCGTGCCCTGCTCCATCAGCGCCAATGAAGTCGCCGCCATCAACACCGAGCGCCTCAACCTTGTCTCCAGCCTCATCAGCCAGGCCACCGAGTTCGTCAAT
>JAJXYW010000179.1 GCA_021780415.1 Acidobacteriota bacterium | reverse complement strand
TGCGGCCGAGGAGGTCGGTGCGGATGCCGCCCATCCAATAGTGGGCGGCGGGGGTGATGGGGATGGGGTTGCGGGACCAGTCGAGGTTGCGGGCGCGGGTGGCGGCGTCGATGGTGGGGAAACGGGCGGCGAGGAAGTCGGCGAGCTGGGTGTTGGGGCGGAGGGCCGTGGCGTCGAGGAGGACGGGAAGTCCTTGTTGCTCAACCATTTGGCTGGCGATGCCGCGGGCTACGATGTCTCTGGGGGCGAGCTCGGCGGAGGGGTGGATGTGCTGCATGAAGCGATTGCCGTTGGCGTCGATGAGGACGGCGCCTTCGCCGCGGACGGCCTCGGAGATGAGGAAAGGGCTTGGATCTAAAGAGTTTGCGGTCGCGAGGGCGGTGGGGTGGAACTGGTAGAACTCGAGGTCGGAGAGTTGGGCTCCGGCGCGGAGGGCCATGGCGACGCCGTCGCCGGTGGCGACGGCGGGGTTGGTGGTGTGGAGGTAAAGATGGCCCGCTCCGCCGCTGGCCAGGACGACCGCGTCGGCGTCAATGGTGCGGGGAAGACCTTCGGAATCAATGATTTCAAGGCCGGTGACGGCACCGTTCCGGAGGACCAGATCGAGGGCGAAGGTGTGCTCCAGGATGGAGATGGTGGGTTGGTTGCGGACGGCGCGGACCAGGGCGGTTTCGACGGTGAGGCCCGTGGCGTCGCCTCCGGCGTGGAGGACACGTGCTTTAGAATGAGCAGCTTCGAGGCCGCGGGCTAGCTGGCCGTCGGGGGTGTGGTCGAAGGCGACGCCGAGGCGGATGAGGTCGCGGATGCGGTCCGGGCCTTCGGTGCATAAGACGTTGACAGCGTTGGGGTTACAGAGGCCGGCGCCGGCGGCGAGGGTGTCGGCGATGTGGTCGGAGACGGCATCGTCGGAGAACATGACGGCGGCGATGCCGCCCTGCGCCCAGCGGGTGTTGCTCTCAGCCAGAACTGCTTTGGTTACAAGAGTTACGGCGTGCTTACGGCTGAGTTCGAGGGCCGCGATGAGGCCTGCGATGCCGCTGCCTACGACCAGAATGTGTTTGGATTTCGACATATCTCAGCCCTGTTTTGTGCTGCGCGGCGCTAGTTTCAGCATGGTTTCGAGTGCAAGGCGGGCGGGAACGGCGATGGACTCGGGGACGGAGATGCGGTTGAGGACTTCGCCGCCGGGTTTCCCTGAGGAACTGTCGCCGGCGAGCGCCTCGAGGACCCAGGCGAGGTAGCCGGGGTGGATGCGATACATGGTGGAACAGGGGCAGACGATGTCGTCGAGGCAGAAGATGGTGTGCTCGGGGTGCTGGGAGGCGAGGCGCTGGACGAGGTTGATCTCGGTGCCGATGGCGAAGGTGCTGCCGGGGGCGGCGGCGGCGATGGCTTTGACGATGAAGTCGGTGGAGCCTGAGGCGTCGGCTGCGTCGACGACCTCCATGGGGCACTCCGGGTGGACGATGACCTGGAGGCCGGGGTGACGCGCCCGGGCGGCGGTGATCTGGTCGACGGTGAAGCGTTTATGTACCGAGCAGTAGCCATGCCAGAGGAGGACGCGGGCGGACTGGAGGGCTTCGGGGGTGTTGCCGCCGAGCGGGAGGTTGGGGTCCCAGACGGGCATCTGGGAGAGGGGGATGCCCATGGCTTTGGCGGTGTTGCGGCCGAGGTGCTGGTCGGGGAAGAAGAGGACGCGCTGGCCGTGGGCGAAGGCCCAGTCGAGGACGGTGGCGGCGTTGGAGGAGGTGCAGACCACGCCGCCGCGCTCGCCGCAGAAGGCCTTGAGGGCGGCGGAGGAGTTCATGTAGGTGACGGGGATGATCTGCTGGCGGCCGTCGGGGGTGAGGTGGGTGCCGAGGACCTGGTCGAGCTGCTCCCAGCAGTCGGTGACGGAGTCGAGGTCGGCCATGTCGGCCATGGAGCAGCCGGCGGCGAGGTTGGGGAGGATGACGGCCTGGTCGGGACGGGAGAGCATGTCAGCGGTTTCGGCCATGAAGTGGACGCCGCAGAAGACGATGGTCTGGGCGTCGGGGCGGGTGCGGGCGGCCTGGGCGAGCTGGAAGGAGTCGCCGATGAAGTCGGCGTACTGGACGACTTCGTCGCGCTGATAGAAGTGGCCGAGGATGACGAGCTTGTCGCCGAGGGCGGCCTTGGCGGCGCGGATGCGGAGGTCGAGCTCGGCGGGGGAGGCGTTGCGGTAGTCGGAGGGAAGGCCGGGCTGGCGGGGGGAGTTGGCGGGGAGGGGGTCGGACATGGAGGCGCCGGGGCCGTAGGTGGGGGAGGCGTCGAAGGCCCAGGGGGCGTCGGCGAGCGCGGCGGCGCAGGTGGTGGGCGCGGAGGTGTGCGCTTCGGGGGAGGGTTGGGTTCCTCGCTGTTCGCTGATGCGAATCAGCTGGATGGTGGTGTCGACTGAGGGCAAGACCGGCTCCTTGATGCGGCTCCCCTGGCCTCCAGTTGGCGCTTGGCCGGGGAGAACGGATGCTGCTCTCTATAGGGTACTACCGCGAATACGTCAGGAGGTGCTTCCCTTCGCCCAGGAGGCTAAGTTCACCCACAAGCTTTCGTCGCTGGCCCGATGGAGCTGTTGGGCTTGGGCGTGGAGAGCGCAGAGAGTCGAGAGGGTGCGGGCCGACTGGGAGGGGCAGCTTATGTTATCGAATCGGCTGTGCCAACTGCAATGTTGGGGGTCTCGACTTGGGTGGATATACGGGCCGGCACCTTATTCAGGAATTGGTTCTGGAGCCAACGCAGCAAAGGTTTTTCAACGAAGGTGTAACACGCCAAGCCAGCGGCCATGACGGCGATTACCATGGTTGACTCGAAGAGGAGGCGGTTCCAAAACGACAGCAGGGGAGGTGGGTCCAGATGGAAGAAGATGCGGAAGGAGAATTCGAGGACGAGTGCTGAGACGACATAGGCGGAGTAGGACGAGTTGCCCAAGAGGACTCCCCACTTGCCGAAGGTGCTCTTCATGGAAGGTGACCAGAAGACGACGCCGCCGACGATGAGGGCCGCACAGGGACCCAATGTGGCAGCGCGAGCCAAGGCACCGTTGTTGACCATAATCATCTGCGCGCCGTTGGCGACGGTGAAGGGCAGGCGTAGCAAAGGGAGGCAGAACATAGCTACGATGCCGAGAGCCGTGACCATGATGCCCGCAACGCGGCGCCGACCCATGCGAACGTAGAGCAGAGCGATGACTGCGCCATAGACGAACTCCAGCAGAATCGGATTGGCGACCAGAATGGCGACAGGATGGCCTATGCCTGTGATGGACCCGATCGCGATCAAGGTCACCAACGAAACGATTAGGACGGGGATGGCCCATTGGATGGTTTTGAGAAGAATCAGACCGAGGAGGAGATAGAAGAAGAGCTCGAAATTCATCGTCCATGAGTAAGTGATGATTGTCTCGCCGCCGGGATAGTGAAGGGAAGGGAGGAGAAAAAAGGCGGCAACATAGTTGTGCTCAAAGAGATGGTGGGCGCGTGCAAGGCGAGCGAGGGTGAGGAGAGCAATTACCCAGTAGATAGGGTAGATGCGGATGAATCGGCGCTTCAAGAACTCGCGCATTGCTTGGAAGCCGGGCGGTGTTTGCTCCTTGAGGACGACAAGGGACAAGATGAAGCCGCTGATCACGAAGAAGATGTCGATTCCGAAGATGCCGAGGCTGGGGAGGGCGTAGGAGCCCGTTATATCCAGTACCTGGCCGGAGTGGCATTCGACGACGAGCAGGACAGCAATGGCACGGAGAAGCTGCAATGCGTCGATCTGGCGGATAGTTGGAGTTATGGGTAGAGATGTGTCCGTTGTGAGGATGGCGGCGGAGGCTTCCCTTGTGTCGGGCATGATCTACCTTCTGTGTTCCCCGAAAAGGAGCCCTGGACGGGGACTGTCAGTTGATGGCCAAAATGAGAGTGCAGAGCCCTGCAACGATAAGTCATTATGCCAGATGGGGCACGGGAGAGGCGGGAAATTCGAGGCGTGGGCCTCTTGTGGAGGGTGGGCTGGGATGCGGTAGTCGATGCAGGGCGGTGCGGGGAAGGGTGCGGCTACCAGCCCATTTGGGCCATGCGGCGGAGGATGACGGCGCTGTAGCTGTTCATGCGGTCGGGGCGGCGGTGCAGGGGGGCGGGGAGGATGGCGGCGAGACGGGCTGCGGGTTGGCGGCCGATGGT
>JAJXYW010000220.1 GCA_021780415.1 Acidobacteriota bacterium | reverse complement strand
CCTCCGACCAGCTCTCCGCCCTCGGCGCCAACGAAAGCCTCATCCACGTCGACTGGATGATCGGCGGCCCCACCATGTGCGTCGACGGCATCTCCACCGACGGTCACACCCAACCCCTCATGCGCAATGGAGACTGGGTCTAGCCCACTTTCTGCCCAACTGAGTTATCCTCTGCATAGCACATAAAGCTCATGTCTCTCCGTCTCTCCCTCATCGCGTTGCTGCTCGTGGGCATCTCCGCACCCGCGCAGCAGAAGCACGCCTCATCACCATCTCGCCCGCCCATTGCCGTCTACATCCACCACAGTTGGGACAAGCTCCAGCGCTCCATGACCGACTGCGCCTCCTTCGCGGACAGCAAACTCCAGGCCGGCGCCTCCGCACCTGTGCTCTATCTCCCCGCCGAGCAGAAGCTCACCCCCGCCCTGCGCACCCTTCAACAGCACTGCAACGTCCGCATCCTCAATCTTCCCCGCCGCATCCGCAGCGAAGGCGACCTTCCGCAGGACCAGATCCCCACTCCCGGCCTGCTCTATCTGCCTAACCCCTACGTCGTCCCCGGCGGCCGCTTCAACGAGATGTACGGCTGGGACAGCTACTTCATCCTGCTCGGCGAGCTGGCCGACAACCGCGTCGCCCTGGCCCGCGGCACCGTCGAAAACTTCTTCTACGAGATCGAACACTACGGCGCCATCCTCAACGCCAACCGCACCTACTACCTCACCCGCTCGCAGCCCCCATTTCTCTCCTCCATGGTGCTCGCCGTCTACCGCGCTGAAGTGCGCACTGACCCCAAAGCGGCGCGTCTCTTTCTCCGCGAATCCCTCCCCTATCTCCTCCGCGACCACAATCTCTGGGTCACGCCCCCGCACCTCGACGCCACCACCGGCCTCTCCCGCTACTTTGACCTTGGCCAGGGCCCCGTCCCCGAGATGCACGACGACCTGACCTACTACACCGACCTCATCCACTGGTTCCTCGACCATCCCTCCCAAACCCCCGCCGGCTACCTCCAGAAGGCCACTCCCTGCGCAGCCACCGCCGTCATCCCCTGCCCTCAGGTCGACGGCTACGAGCTCACCCCCTACTTCTACGTCGGCGACCGCGCCATGCGTGAGTCCGGTTTCGACGCCAGCTTCCGCTTCGGCCCCTTCAGCGGCTCCACCCAGGATTACGCTCCCGTCTGCCTCAACGCCCTGCTCTACCGCTATGAGCGCAACCTGGCCTTCATCACCGTCACCCTCGGCGACCGCGACGCCGCCGTCGCCTGGAGCCTCGCCTCCGGCGACCGCCTCCACGCCATCAACAGCCTCATGTGGGACGAAACCGCCGGCCTCTACTTCGACTACAACCTCCGCACCCGCCAGCACTCCAGCTACAACTACCTCGCCACCTACTACGCCCTCTGGTCCGGCATCGCCTCGCCCATCAAGGCCCAGCGCATGGTCGCCGCCCTTCCCCTCTTCGACCATCCCGGCGGCCTCGCCATGAGCACCACCGACTCCGGCGCGCAGTGGGATCTCCCCTTCGGCTGGGCACCCACCAACTGGCTCGCCACCCTCGGCCTCATCCGCTACGGCTACGTCGGTGCGGCCCTCAACGTCTCTCGCCAGTTCACCTCCACCATCGAAGCCAACTACGCCCACGACGGCACCATCCGCGAAAAATACAACGTCGTCGACGCCTCGGGCAACGTCCACGTCGCCACCGGGTACAAGAGCAACGTCATCGGCTTCGGCTGGACCAACGCCGTTTACACCACCATGATGAATCTGCTGCACGACTCCCAGCTTCTCAGCGGCCCGCAGCAACCCCCTGCCCCGGACGCCGCGCCACCTGTCTCATCCCCACCTTCGCAAAATCAATAAACGCCCGCGCCGGATTCGTGTGCAGCAGCTTCACATTCACCTTGTCGCCCACATCCAGCCCGTCCTCGCCCTGGACGACTCTTCCCTCAAACGGGGGCTGAATCACGCGTGCATACACTCCCTTATCGCTTGACCCGGTCACCACCGCCGCGAACACCTCCCCGATGCGTCCGCTCATCGCCACCGCGGCCACCCGCTTCTGCATATTGCGTTCAATCTTCCGCAGCACCGTGTCCGCATCGTTGCAGTGCGCCGCAATCGCCGCCAGGTCCGTGTCGCTATAGGGCTCAGCCTCGCCCCGCATCATCGCATGCAGAATCCGCTGGGTCACCAGATCCGGAAACCGCCGGTTCGGTGCCGTCGAGTGCGTATAGTCCCGAGCCGCCAGCCCAAAGTGCCCAGTCGGATCATCATCCGGTCGCATCAGCATATACTCGCCCGGCCCCATCAGCTTGATCACCGCCACCGCCAGGTCCGGATAGTGGATCGAGTCCGTCCGCCGCTCCTCCTGCAGAAAATCATTCAGTGCCACCGAGTCTGGCACCGCCGGCAGCGTCGTCCCATGCAGCGCCGCCAGCGCCACAATCCTGTCCCACCGCGCTGGAACCTTCACCACCCGTTGCAACCCCGAGCGTCCGCCCTTGCGCAGCGCCCGCGCCATCACCCCATTGGCCGCGACCATCAGGTCTTCAATCAAATTCATCGCCCGGTTCTGGATCGCCTCATGCACCGCAATCACGCGCCCATCCACCACCACCGGATCGGCCTCCGACCGATGAAACTCCAGCGCTCCATTCTTCACTCTCGCCGCATGCAGCGCCTGCGCCGCCTCATCCTGCAGCTTCAACTGCTCCACCAGCCAATTAGCCCCCAACGCCACAACGGTGTCATCTCGACCGAAGTCCGCGCCTCTTGCGGACGCAGTGGAGAGACCTGCAGCTCCCCCCAGGCTCGTATCCGCCTCATGGTCCCGCGCACTATCCGACCGCAGCGACAGCACATCATCATCCACCACCCCACTCGCCGTATTCTCCAGCCACGGCCCCACCCGCGAGTACGCCAGTTGCGCCCGGTTCCGCACCAGCGCCACCGACACCCTCTCATCCGACATCTCCCCCTCCGGCCCCACCGTAAACGTCATCATCACCGCCGCCCGGTCGCCACTCTCATTCAAGCTCGTCAACCCCGTCGAGAGCTGCACCGGCAGCATCGGAAAGTTCTTCACCGCCGTATAGATCGTCTGCGTCTGGGCCTGCGCATGTTTGTCGATCGGGCTTGCAATCTCCACCGCCCCCGCCACATCCCCAATCGCCACTCGCAGCCGAATTCCACCCTCCACCCGTTCCGCCACCTCAATCTGGTCCAGGTCCAGCGACGTATCGTTATCAATCGACGACCATCCCAGCCCCCTCAGGTCCTCCACCCCCACCACCGGCAAAGCCTCCTTGAACTTGTCCTCGATCCCCGCCAACTGGTCCGCAACACCCAACCCAAACTCCGGCCGGAATCCCGCCTCATGCATCTCATCCAGCGCAGCCTGCCCCAGGTCGAACCCGTGCCACCCATGCTCGCCAGTCGGCCGCCTATCTCCACCCGGCTGCGAACCCCTCCTGCTCGTCTCCCCGGAAGCCTGACTGTGCGAAGAAAAACTCTGCGAATGTGTTCCCCTGCGATGACGATCGTTATGTTCAGACATGCTCCGCAGACTACCACGCGCCCCCCATCCCTGGCCTCCCCGCCAGCAGCATCGCCCCGCCAGCAATCCATCCGCGTTGCTCAGGCGGTGATATTGCCTTCCCCTGCATCTAATCAACTTGAGGAAACTCAATGCCCCCCAGCAGTTGTTCCATCTGCTCGATTCAAGACCCTGAAGTTTTCTCCCACATCTCCCCATCAGCACTGAGCGATTTCCGTTCCCTCGGCACCTGTCGGAGTCACCCGGCCAACGACTTTCTTATCCGCCAGGGCTTCCCCTCCGACCACGTCTTCGTCCTGTGCAGCGGCCGGGTCAAACTCATCGCCTCCTCGCCTCTGGGCCGCTTTCTCCGCCTCCGCGTCGCTGGTCCCGGCGAAATCCTCGGCCTCGCCTCTCTGCTCCGCGGCCCGCGCCATCTCGTCACTGCGGAAACTCTGGTCCCCTCCACCGTCAAGTACATCCCCCGCACCGACTTCATTCGCTTCATGGACACCTACGCCGACGTCACCCGCAACATCGCTCAGACCATGGCCCGCGACTATGACGGCGCCACGCGTAGCGCCCCCCGCCTCACCCTCCCCAACTCCGCCGCCTCCAAGCTCGCCAGCGCGCTCCTCAACTGGGCCCAGACCGATCATCA
>JAJXYW010000213.1 GCA_021780415.1 Acidobacteriota bacterium | reverse complement strand
ATCCCCGCCCTCGCGCAAACCACCAAGCAGGGCTACCTCTGGGTCTTCAATCGCCTCACCGGCCAGCCGCTCTTTCCCATCCACGAGCACCCGTTCCCGTCCAGCACCGTGCCCGGCGAAGTCACCTCGCCGACACAGCCCGTTCCCGACACACCCGCACCCTTCGCCCGTCAGCAGCTCACCGCAGACATGCTCACCACCCGCACCCCGCAGGCGCACGACTGGGCGCTCTCGACCTTCCGCACCTTCCGCAGCAACGGCCAGTTCGTTCCTCTCGCCGTCGGCCAGCAGACCGTCGTCTTTCCCGGCTTTGACGGCGGCGCAGAGTGGGGCGGTCCCGCCATCGACCCCGCCACCAGCGTCCTCTACGTCAACGCAACCGAGATGGCCTGGACCGGCGGCCTCATTCCCGCCTCCCGCACCGGCAGCCCCGGTGAGCAGCTCTATCGCAGCCAGTGCGCCATGTGCCACGGCATCAACCGTGCCGGCTCGCCGCCCGCATTCCCATCCCTCGTCGGCGTCACCACGCGTTTATCGCAAAAGCAGATTACCGGCAACATCCGCAACGGCAACGGCCGCATGCCCGCGTTCCCCAACCTCGACGCCCCAGGCCTCGCCGCGCTCCTCAGCTTCCTCGGCACGCCCGTCTCCGCCAGTGACGCCAAAGAACTCGCCGCCGCGCCAGACGCCCAGACCCCGCCGGGCCCCGCCAACCCCACCTACCAGCAGCGCTGCGCCCTCTGCCACGGCGACCACCTGCAGGGCGTCGCGCCCATGTTCCCGGCCATCCTCGGCGTCGGCAAGCGCCTCACCACCGCCCAGCTCACCCGCCTCATTCAACAGGGCGGCAAGCTCATGCCCCCGCAGCCAGACATCGAAGGCAAAGAGCTCGCCGCGCTCCTCGCCTGGCTTGGCGTGCACGACACCCTCTCCGCTCCCGCAGCCGCGCCTGCTGCCGCGCCCGGCGCCGACGCCTACACCTTCACCGGCTATCGCAAATTCCTTGACCCCGACGGCTATCCCGCCATCGCCCCGCCCTGGGGCACGCTCAACGCCATCGACCTCAAAACAGGGAAGTATCTCTGGAAGATTCCTCTCGGTGAATACCCCGACCTCGCCCGCCAGGGAATGACCAACACCGGCAGCGAAAACTACGGCGGCCCCATCGTCACCGCCAGCGGCGTCCTCTTCATTGGAGCCACCGTCTATGACCGCCAGTTCCGCGCCTTCGACGCCTCCACCGGCCAGCTCCTCTGGCAAACCACGCTGCCCTTCGCCGGCATGGCCACACCCGCCACCTACATGGTCAACGGGCGTCAGTACGTCGTCATCGCCTCCAGCGGCGGCCGCGACCCCAAATCCCCCACCGGTGGCTCGTACATCGCCTTCGCCCTGCCGCGCTAGCCGCGTTCAGAGAAGGGAAGGAGCTTCAGCCTGTACGGAGAGCCCGCTTACTCCACACTCCTGTCATCTTGAGCGACCGGAGTGCAGCGAAGGGAGTCGAAAGATCCGCGGTTGTTTTGCCACGGGTGGGCAGGTAGCCGGGTGCCGGGTGCCCCAGGTCTCGCTTCTGAGACCTGGGAAAGCACAAATCCCACCCCAGCCTGCGCGTGTTGAAGGGACAGACTTCACGGCAACTCCGAGGTTCGCCGCACCGCTTTGGGCAGACGCGCTACGATGACTTCCATGTCCTCACGCATCGAAAATTTGTGGAGAAGCTGCGCACTATCCACCGCGATCCCGTCGCCCGGGGATGGGTCTCCCAGTCCGAGGATTGGCCGTGGTCGAGTTTCAGGCACCGGGCTAGCGGCGAGGCTGGGCCGGTCGAGATCGAATCCCATTGGACCTGGAACTGCCGCGAACACTCGCAAACCCCACTCATCGCGATGCCGCCGCGATGAATGGGGCACCCGGCTACAACGGGACCGTAAAAACTCGCGAGATTTGCAGAAAAGTCTGGAGCCGTCATAGAGGTAGACCGCATCCGCTGTAGCGGGATTCAATTTGGAGAACTGGCCGCGTTACTCCGGCTCATGGCCTTCTCAACCAGCTTGATAAACCCACATATGGCTGCAAAATCTGCGATACCGATAGGCCAAAGAGCCGGGGCTGGGAAGCTCTTGTTGCTCCACGGAACGAGGATGATCAGTACAACATGAATGACCGTCAGCGCGGCGATAGCCATCCAAAACCAGGCGTGCCGTCTTTGGTGCCAGAACGCCCAGATGCCGCCGATCATTAGCCCAAGGGCTATCCCTGCCGCCCTTCCTCTTCCCGGATCGGAAAAGTGACTGACAACCATAGCCACAGGCATCGTAAGCACAGCGACTATAATTCCCCACCTTGCTGTAGTACGAGCTGTGAGTTCCTTCGTGTTCGTCTTTTCCATCAGTGGCCCGCCATGCAATTGCTATAGTCGGGGGCTGGCCCAGGTGCCGGAGTTGAAAAGCATGCATCACAAGAAAGGATGGTTGCCCCAGGTGCCTCGCCTTTGGGCACCTGGGAAACCCCACCCTCCCCCCGCCCACTCAAGCTGAGAGCTGACGGCTGCTTCTCGTCAAGCCCCTCCCGCCAAACTATTCTCTAACCCACACATTCCATTCAGCAAAAAAGTGTGCGCCGTTTTGCAGTCTAATTCCGCCAAACGCGCACAATAGAACTATGCCGCACTCTGCATCTCAACTCGCCATGCCCGGCCCATGCCGGCATACCCCTACCCCCCCCTATCCTGCGCCATTTCTTCGCCTTTTCGCCCGCTCAGCCAACCTTGCTGTTGCACACAAAGCACTTACTGGCCGACAAGGAAAATACCCACCCCCCCTTGCGATATTTTTCTTTTCCACAGAAAGCGTGCACTTTTTTTGTCGAATGATTCACCTTTTCTTCGCCTTTTCACAGGAAATCAGGTATGCTGGCATTCGCAACATGGAGGTTGCCTGAATGGACTTTCAAAAAGAACTCATCGCCGAATACGATCGCGAGACCGCGCAAACCCGCAAAATGCTGGAAGCCATCCCTGCCGACGCCGACCTGAGCTACACGCCCCACGCCAAGTCCATGCCTCTCGGCCGCCTCGCCGGCCACCTCACGGACATGGCGGGCGACTGGGCCATGCACACCCTCACCCAGGACAAGCTTGAGTTTGCCGCCGACCACAAATGGGATCCCTATGTCCCCGCCAGCAAAGCCGCCGTCCTTGAGAAATTCGACAAGGGCCTGCCCGGCGTCCAAGCGGCCGTCGCCGCCACATCGCCCGCAAAGTGGGACCAGCACTGGAAGTTCATCTTCGGCGGCCAAACCCTTGTCGATTCGCCTCGCCACCAGGTCTTCCGCGACTTTGTCCTCAACCACATGGTCCATCACCGTGCCCAGCTCAGCGTCTATCTCCGCCTGCTCGGCGCAAAAGTCCCCGGCATGTACGGCCCCTCCGCCGACGAAATGTAAGCTGGGCAGGGAAGGACAGGCCCCGCAAACTGACAACCCTCCGGCCATGCATCTACCCTTGATGCATGGCCTTCATCTTTCCAACGCTCTATCCCATCCTCGACTCTGCCATCCTCCCCTTAACCGGCCGCACCGCATATCTCACCCGCCTCGGCGCTTCGCTTGCCGACGCCGGCATCACCCTCCTCGAATACCGCAATAAGACTGGCTCTGACGCTGAAATTCTTGCCGACTGCGCAGCCCTCCGCGTCGCCATGCCCGCCGGCCACGTCCGCCTCATCCTCGATGACCGCGCCGACCTCGTCGCCACTGCAGGCTTCGACGGCGTCCATGTCGATGCCGATGACGTCACGCCCACCGAAGCCCGCCAAATCATCGGCCCCAGTCGTATCCTCGGCACCTTCGGCGGCAGCGACGCACTATTGCCCGGCATCCTCAACGCCCCCGCCGATTACCTCGCCATCGGCCCCGTCTTCACCACCACAACCAAGCACACCACCAAACCACCCATCGGCATTGAAGGCGTCCGCAAACTTCGCGCCGAAGCCGGTCCCAATGTCATCCTCAGCGCCGCCGCTGGCATCACCTTCGATACCGCTCCAGCAGTTCTCGCCGCCGGAGCCAGCATCGTCGCCGTCTCCGCAGCCATCTTTCGCGCCGCCAATCCAGCCGCTGAAGTCCATCGCTGGCTCGCGCAACTGGGTTGACCCGGCTGAGCCATCCGCAAAAAACACACGACAACCTTATTGCTCATCGAGTACAAACAACCTG
>JAJXYW010000035.1 GCA_021780415.1 Acidobacteriota bacterium | reverse complement strand
GCCGCGAGGTGGTGCCGTTCAGGCTCTTCGGGTTGCTGGCGAAGACGATGCGATGGCATCGGTTCGTGCAGCATGATGGGCCGGTTTCGTTTCGGCGGAGCTTCCGCGAAGAGGATTGGGAGCGGATGTTGCATGAAGCCGGAATCGGCGCGGCGGAGGTGCGGTTGGAGCGATGGATTCCGGCGCGATTGTGCGTGGAGCGGCACGCGGGCATTAGGAGGCCCCTCCCCTCCGGCGACTTTTCGACCCAAAGTATTCAAAAATGGAGAGTTAGGCTGGTACTTGTGGCAGTCCTGCTGTAACTGTTCCATTCAAGAGCTTTACTCGCAACATATTCTATCCATTGGCATTATGGCTTTCATTGGCATGGCCGGGGCCGTTGACCCCCGCTGGTATACGGTGGGCCATTGGCCTTGATGCGCATTGGTATCGTTGGAATCTGCGGTTAGGCGGAGTTGGAAAAATTGAGTCGAAGATCAATTTGAGGTCCTAGTTAAATTGTAGCTATCTGGAGGGGCAACTATGCCAACTTTTGAAACGAATTATCGCCAGTGTTTATACGGGTCTGGCGATTCTGGTGGCTTGAGGGGGGTTGACAGGAAATCGCGGGGAATGGGGATTCTGGGAACCTATATGTGAGAAGCGAGCGGTGGGGCACCCGGGGCTCTGCGGCTCTGCGCGGACGGTTAGAGGCGATTGCCAACGGGTATGGTCGCCGGTTCAAGAAGCATATTCCTCCACTTCGTTGGGGAATGACGCAAAATGATCGCGACTACACCTGCAAGCGGAAGGCGGGAGGCTTCGCGTGCGCGGCGGTGATTATTGGGGGCGTTCGATGGGCTGGGCTACCAGCGCTTGAGGAGGGGGACGAGGATGGGCGCGAGCAGGGCGGTGATGATGCCGTTGGCTCCGATGGCTACTCCGGCAAAGGCGGCGGATATGGTGTGCTGAGGGATGACGCGGGAGGCTCCGATGCCGCTGCCGGCGGTGCCTGCGGCGAGGCCCCGGGCGGCGGGTTCGCGGATTTTGAGGCGGTGGAGGAGCGGGTCGATGCTGACGGCGACCAGGATGCCGCCAATGATGGCCAGGACGGCGGAGAGGGAAGGGATGCCTCCGATGCTCTGGGAGACGGCGATGGCGATGGGGGTGGTGAGGGACTTGGGCGCCATGGAGAGGGCGACGGTCTGGGAGCCGCCGAGCAGGCGGACGAGGCCGTAGCCGGTGACCATGCCGACGAAAGAGCCTGAGCAGAGGGCGGCGATCATGGGCCAGAAGCCTCGCCGCATGTGCTCGAGCGCGCGCACCATGGGGATGGCGAGGGCGACCGTTGCGGGGCCGAGCATGAAGTGGATGAACTGCGCGCCGGTGAAGTATGCCTGGTAGGAAAGATGCGTAAGGTGCAGGGTGATGCCGATGATCACGATGGCGATGAGGACGGGGTTGGCGAGCGGGTTGCGGACGAGCTTCTGGACTTCGACTCCGAGGAGATAGGCGCCGAGGGTGAGCACGAGCGCGAAGAGGGGGACGACTCCAGGCGAGATGGTGAGGGGGAGCAGTGAACCGTTCATAGGCCCTCGTGGCGGATGGAGGCGCGGTGGCCGAAGCGGTGCATGATCCAGGCGGTGGTAATCAGGGTGACGAAGGTGCTGCCGAGAAGGGCGACGGAGATGGGCAGCCAGGCGGTACGGAGAAGCGCGAGGTTGGCGATGATGCCGACGCCGGCGGGAACGAAGAGCAGACCGAGCCAGCCGAGAAGTCCGTCGGCGATGTGCTCCAGCTCGGGCTCGGGGTCGCGGCGGCGGAGGATGTACCACGCGGCGAGGAGAACCATGCCGAAGACCGGGCCGGGGACCTTGAGGTGGGTGGCGGCGCGCAGGGCTTCGCCGGCGAGTTGGAAGAGCAGAAGGATGAAGATGGGCTTGAGCATCGTCATGGGATGAGGCTACACCAGGGCGAAGTGAGGCGTGGTGATGGGGCGCTTGAGGGATGATGGAGGGGAAGTGCAGATAGACTGGCTGGAAGATGTCCACGGCGATGAATGTGCGAGGGAAGCAGGCGGCCGCGAACGGCAGCCGCGAAGATGCTGCGGGGTTGGGGTTTTCGGCGCTGGAATTTCGGCGGCGACTGGGGGCGTGGTATCGAGAGAAGGCGCGGGTGCTGCCGTGGCGGGGAGTGGATGATCCGTATGCGACGTGGCTGTCGGAGATCATGCTGCAGCAGACGCGGGTGGCGACGGTGATTGATCGGTACCAGGAGTTTCTGCGGCGGTTTCCAACGATTCATGATCTGGCGGTGGCGAACGAAGAGGATGTGCTGGCGCTGTGGAGCGGGCTGGGATACTACCGGCGGGCGAGAATGCTGCTGCGGGGAGCGCAGTTTGTAGAACGCGAGATGGGTGGAAAGCTGCCGCGGTCGCTGGCGAAACTCCGGACGCTGCCGGGGGTGGGCGAGTATACGGCCGCGGCGATTGCGAGCATTGCGTTTGGCGAGAGCGTGGCCGTGCTGGATGGGAATGTGGAGCGGGTGCTGCTGCGGTTGCTGGGGGTGCCGGAGCAGAAGGGCGCAAAGGCTCGGGCGCGGCTGGTGGAGGCGGCGCAGCGGCTGGTTCCAGTGAGACGCAGAAGCGCGACGGGGGAGAATGCTTCTGGGGACCACAACCAGGCAATGATGGAGCTGGGGGCGATGATTTGCCTGCCGCGCGCGCCGCTGTGCTCGCAGTGTCCGGTGATGGAGATGTGCAGGACGCAGGGGGAGCATGTGACGGGGGCTCGGAAGCGGATGCAGAGCCGTACGGTGGCGCATCTGCTGGCGCTGCGGAAGCGGGGAGTGGTGACGGAGGTGCTGCTGGAACGGAGGGCGGTGGAGGCGTCGCAGATGGCGGGAATGCTGGAGCTGCCGGTGCTGCCGCCTACGGCCGTGCAGGAACGGGAGCCGGTGCTGCGGCTGCGCCATTCGATTACCAACACGAACTATTATGTGCAGGTGTTTAGCGAGGGAGTGCTGTCCGATGGGACGGTGGCACCGGCGCTGATGGAGCAGATTACGGCGACGAAGGCGAACCTGACGTGGGTGGCGACGACCAAGCTGGGACAGCAGCCGCTGACGGGGCTCGCGCGCAAGATACTGCAGCGATTGAACTTGATGGCGTTGCCGAGGATGACAATCGGGTTGTAGTGCGGTTGCTGCTAAGGGGTGGTAGTGGGTTGAAGGAGGGTGGTCGCGGGGGTGCTCTGGTTGCCCTTGGCGTCGATGGCGGTGACACTGTAGCGGTAGGGGGAGGCGGGGCTGGCGGTGGGATCGTGGAAGGCGGGGGTGGGGATGGGGGTGGTGTTGATCTGCTGGCGGGGCGCGGCGGGCTCGCCGGTGGGGGTGAGGGGTTCGCGGTAGACGTTGTAGCCGGCGAGGGGGGTGATAAGGCCGGCGTCGTCAACGGGCTGCCAGATGAGGTCTACGGCGAAGGTGGGAGGAGTGGTAGGGGCGAAGAAGCCGAGTGCGGTGAGGCCGGTGGGGGCTGGCGGTGGGTATATCTGGTGCAGAATGAATGGGATGGGTGCGGTTGGCTCGCTGCGGAGATCGATCGTGGAGGCGCCGAGTTGGAGGGTGAGGCGGCGCTGGGCGAGGTAGCGGTAGGGGTTGTCGGGGAGGGCGGTGGTGTCGAGGGTTTGGCTGGGTTGGGGGGTACCGGGGAGGTGGGTTTGCAGCCAGAGGATGGGGGGCTGGGAAGAGCTTGGGGTAGATGATAAGTTGTTGTGGGGCTTTGGTTTAGGCGGGGCCATGTCTTCGCGGCGGAGGAGGATGTCGCCGGGGGATGGGGAGGGATTCCAGGTGAGGAGGGTGCCGAGACGGGTGCCTTCGGCGTGGAGGTTCTCGACGGGAGCGGGGGCGGGGCCGGTGGCGGTGAAGGCCGGGGCGGAGGGTCCGGCGGAGCGGTTGAGGGGGCTGAAGAACTCTACGCGGTAGGCGAGGAGCTGGGGTGGGCCGACGGTGAGGGCGGAGGGGAGGGTGTCGGTCCAGGTGACGATGTTGTTGGTGCCGTTGGGGTTAAGGGTGGCGATGGAGGCGCGGGACGAGGCGATGGGGAGGCAGGGTTGGTGGGGAAGCTGGCGGCAGAGTTGGCCGGTGACGCGGCCGCCGCGGATGGGGAGCTTGTCGGTGGTGCGGGAGGGGGCGGTGAAGTGGAGCTCGACGGTGTTGCCGATGCGGGTGGCGGTGAGGTCGCGGACGGGCT
>JAJXYW010000276.1 GCA_021780415.1 Acidobacteriota bacterium | reverse complement strand
GCTTGTGCACGGAGCCCGTGGCGATCTGCTCGCGCACCTTCTCGGCGATGGCCTTCCCCACGCCGGGCAGGGCCTCCAGCACGCCGGGCTCGCCCCAGCTCTCCACCGGCCGCGAGGCCTTGGAGAGCGTCCTCGCCGCGTTGGCGTAGGCCCGCACCTTGAACGGGTTCTCCCCCAGCAGCTCGGAGAGCGCCGCCAGCTCCTCCAGGGCCCCCACGATCCGCTCGCGCTCCATGCGGCCTCCGTGCTCCTGAGCGTACGAGCCCGGGGGCGGGCCCGTCAACGGCCGCGCTCGTGCCCCGCAAACACTCTGGACCGGCGGGCGCCCGTGGGCGAGTTGGGGGCGGTTCTGCAAGACTCGGGGGCGGCTTTGCAAGACTCCGGAACGGTTCTGCGGAGGTGGGGCAGGGGCTTTGTGATGGAGATCGTTCCATGCCGCTCCCACCCGCCGACCTCGCCTGGAATGCCTCCGCCGTCACAGTGAGCAGCGTCGCTTCGCGCTCTTGCCCAACCAGCACCGATGCCGTCACGACATCGCTCCCCCTCTTCACCGGTGGCCAGCGTGACCAGCCAACCGCCGTCCAGTCCCGGCGGGGCGCGGCAAGGTGCTACCATTGTGTTTTCTTATATCCAGAGAGCATAATCTTTCCCATGGATGAAGCGCGCAGCCAGAGGCTTTCCGAGTTCACGGCGTGGGTTTCCCAATACATCACCGGTGACGAAAAGGGCCAGGCCCAGATCTTTCTCGACCGGCTCTTCCAGGGCTTCGCGCGTCCCGGCTGTCTTGACGTCGGGGGCACGCCCGAATTTCGAGTGCGCAAGCCCCAGGAAGACGGCGGTGGTACTGCCTTCGCCGATTACGTATGGAAGCCAGTAGTTCTCATTGAGATGAAAAAACGGGGCGAGGATTTGCAGCGCCACTACCGGCAGGCCTTCGACTACTGGACGCGCCTCGTGCCTGGGCGGCCGCGGTGGGTGGTCCTGTGCAACTTCGACGAGTTCTGGGTATACGACTTCGAAACCCAGATGGACACACCCGTGGATCGGGTGAGCCTAGCGGAGCTGCCGGTTCGCTATGGCCCGCTCGCCTTCCTCTTTCCCACGAACGAGAAGCCCGTCTTCGGCAACGACCACGAGGCGGTGACGCGCAAGGCCGCCGACATGCTGGCCCGGTGCTTCAACAAGCTCCTCATCCGGAAGGTGCCCCGGGAGGAGGCGCAGCGCTTCATCCTCCAGATGCTCGTGGCCCTCTTCGCCGAGGACATCGACCTTCTCGAGCGCTACCTCGTGACGCGCCTTCTGGAGGAGTGCACGGAGCCGCGCCTAAGCTACGACCTGCTGGGCGGCCTCTTCGCCGAGATGAACACTCCGGGCAAGACGCCGGGCGGGCGGTTCAAGGGGGTGGACTACTTCAACGGCGGCCTCTTCGCCCATCCGGCGCGCATTGAGCTGACGGAAGACGAAGTAGCCATCCTGAGGGAAGCCTCCACCTCCAATTGGTCCAAGGTGCGGCCCGAGATCTTCGGCACGATCTTCGAACACTCCCTCGGGGCAGTGGAACGGCACGCCTTCGGCGCCCATTTCACCCATCCCACAGACATCATGAAGATCGTGGGGCCCACCATCGTGGACCCATGGCGAGAGCGCATCGCGGCGGTGAAGAACCGCGACCAAATGGGCGCCCTCATCCGGAGGATGCAGCACTTTAAGGTCTTGGACCCGGCCTGCGGGTCTGGCAACTTTCTCTACCTCGCCTACCGCGAGATGAAGCGGCTGGAAGCGCACGCGCTGGAGCGGGCGAACGAACTGGCCCGGCGGCGGCCCTCCACGAAGCCTAGCCTGGGATTCGTCAAGGTAACAAACTTCTACGGGATGGACATCAATCCCTTCGCCGTGGAGCTGGCCAAGGTCACGATGATGATCGCCCGCAAGCTCGCCATAGACGAGATGCACAGCGTTGACCGCCCGCTCCCTCTCGACAACCTGGACGCGAACTTCATCGCGGGGGACGCGCTCATGGATGCCGAGGGCAACCCCGCGCCCTGGCCCAAGGCGGACGTCATCATCGGCAATCCGCCCTTCCTGGGCGCCAAGCGCCTCAAGCCCGAGCGCGGGCCCGACTACGTGAACGCCGTGCGGCGGGCCTTCCCCGAGGTGCCCGGCATGGCGGACTACTGCGTCTATTGGTTCCGGCGCGCCCACGACCTCCTGCCGCCCTGCACCGCGGACGATCCGGTAGCGGGAAGGGCGGGCCTCGTCGGCACCCAGAACGTCCGCAACAACCAGTCCCGCGTGGGCGGCCTCGACGCCGTCGTGAAGGACGGGACGATTATCGAAGCGGTGGATAACCAGCCCTGGTCCGGCGAAGCCAACGTCCACGTCTCCATCGTGAACTGGGTCAAGACGCAAGACCCCAAGCTCCTCCCCAAGACCCGGCGCCTCTGGTCCAAGGCAGAGCCGCACCCCGGCCCCAAGAAGCCTCGCCGCCACGGCGCCGGGCCCGCCAGCAAGGAATACGAGTTGGCCTACCGCGACGTGGCGTTCATCAATTCAGCGCTGTCGGATCAGGCCGATGTAGCGGGGGCGAAAGTCTTGGAGTGCAACACGCGGCCCCAAAGGGTCTTTCAAGGGCAAGTTACTGGGCACGAGGCCTTTGTCCTCACCCCCGGCGAGGCGCACCACCTGATCCGTATGGATCCCAGCAACGCTGAGGTGATCCATCCGCTCTTGATTGGTCGCGACCTTGTTACTGGCAAGGGGCAACCAGGGCGCCATGTGATTGATTTTCTGGGTATGGACCAACTGAAGGCATCATCTTTTTCTGAGCCATTTAAGCGTCTCCAGGAGCAGGTTCTGCCTGATAGGACTCGGAAGGCCGCGGAGGGGAAGGGCGAGAACGGGGAACTCCGACCTCACCACCAACTGTTTCTGCGCTATTGGTGGCGGCAGTCTTATGATCGGGGCGAGCTGATTTCGGCTATTGAGAAGCTACCTCGATTTGTCGTTTGCTCTCGTGTGACCAAACGCCCAATCTTCTGTTTCCTGGACTCGACGATAAGGCCCGATGGCCAATTGATGGCCTTCACATTTGCCGATGACTACAGTTTCGGCATCCTGCAATCCCACGCACACTGGATATGGTTCATCACAAAGTGCTCAAAGCTGAAATCGGATTTCCGCTACACGCCGCCCAGCGTCTTCGACACCTTCCCCTGGCCTCAATCCCCTACCGACCCTCAGGTGGAAGCGATCGCCGCCGCAGGGCGGGAGATCCGCCGCATCCGCGCCGAGGCCCTCGCCTATCACCGCACGAGCCTCCGCGCCCTCTACCGCACCCTCGAACTTCCCGGCAAGAACCCCCTCAAGGACGCCCACGCCGCCCTCGACGCAGCCGTCCTTGACGCCTACGGCTTCGATGCGAAAGGCGACCTCCTCGCCCAGATCCTCGCCCTCAACCTCGCCATCGCCCGCCGCATCGAACAGGGGCAGCCCGTCACCGCCCCCGGCGTTCCCCCCTCCTACCCCAACCCCGCCAACCTCATCACCAACGACTGCATCCAGCCGCCCGCTACGCCATGAACAGCACCTGGCTTGAGTTCGAAGCTACCTACGAGTGGAATGTGGGGTCAGGTCTTTCATTGCCACATTTCGCTGATCCCGCCGCTGGAGATTCCGGGGACACGGCGTCCGGTCCGCTGGCCCCCCCGCTAGCCAAGTGGGGTGGACTGGGCGAAGCGGTATCCACCATTGTTTCATGTCTTGGCCGTCATTGGGTGGACGCTCGCGGCTTCGCCGCTCGGGTCGGCCCCACGCTCCACCCTACGAACTTCCCCGGGGAGGGCTGAGGCAAGCTTGTTCGGCCCGGCGGCGACGACCCCCTCGGCCGGCTAGAGTTCGAGCAGGTCCGCCTTGTCCTGGCGGGCCACCACGGCGCTCTTCATGGCGCCGAGGAAGCGCGAGCGGAGCACGTCGCTCATGAGGGTCTTCTTGACGGGAGGGAGGGCGAGGAAGGCCCCGAGGATGGCGCGCATGGCCTCCTGGCTGACGCTGCCTGGGTCGTCGAAGATGAGGTTCTGAAGGGTGCCGTGGTCGAGGCACTGCAACACGACCCGCTCGAAGGTCGTCTCGGGATGGATCACGCGTTGCCCGCGCTTGTCGAGCCTCATGGCGCCCGTCGAGCAGTCCAGCGCGCACACGCCGCATCCCATGCAGAGGGCGGTGTCCACGACC
>JAJXYW010000066.1 GCA_021780415.1 Acidobacteriota bacterium | reverse complement strand
AAGAGAACACTCAATGGAGCGGCACTGCGGAGGCTTGCAGTGCCGCTTTCTTCTACGCGCGCGGAATACAAGAAGGAGATGGGATGTCCTTGCAATGGAATAAAGAAGATGCATATTCGGTGCTACGGCGGGCCGCATGGTGTGGGCTGGTCTGCTTGAGTGTGGGTGCGGTAATGTGTGGCCCGGTGGCGGCCATGGGACAAGTGGCGGCAGGTACGTTGAAGATCGAGAAGGTCGATCCTCCGAACTGGTGGGCGGAGATGCTGAAGCCGATGCTGCTGGTGCGGGGAGAGGCGCTGCAGGATGCCGCGTTCACGTTGAGCGATCCGGCGTTGAGGATTGAGAAAGTGGTTGCGTCCGAGAATGGACACTGGGCGCAGTTGTGGCTCTCGGCTTCGCCGGTGAAGCCGGAGACGGTGACGCTGCGCGCGCGGGTGGGGACGGCGAAGGTGGAGATGCCCTATACGTTTGCTGCAAAGAAAGCTGCGCGCGATGGGTTTGCTGGATTCTCGTCGCGGGATGTGCTGTATCTGATCATGACGGATCGGTTTGCCGACGGGGATCAGCATAATGATGGGCCAGATGCGCGCAGTGCGGAGAGTAGTGCAGAGGCGGTCGCTGAACGGGCTAAACCGCGCGGGTGGCATGGTGGAGATCTGAAGGGGATTGAGAAGCACCTGGATTATCTGCAGCAGCTTGGCGTGACCGCGGTGTGGACGACGCCGGTGTATGAGAACGATGAGGAGGGCAGTTATCACGGGTACGGAGCTACAAACCTGTATGCGGTGGACGCACACTATGGCTCGCTGGATGATCTTAAGGCGTTGGCCGGCGCGTTGCATGCGCGCGGGATGAAGTTGGTGCTCGACACGGTGCCGAATCATGTGGGCCCGAGAAATCCGTGGGTGAAGGATGAGCCTGCGCCGGACTGGTTTCATGGGACTGCTGAACATCATGTGGATGGAGCGACTAACTTTCAGGCTTTGATCAATCCTCATGCGCCGGAGCGGGACAGGGTTGGAACACTGGATGGATGGTTTGCCAACACGCTGCCGGATATGAACACGGAGAGCCCGGCGGTGGCACAGTATC
The DNA here is from genome assembly GCA_021780415.1 of Acidobacteriota bacterium. Next base: position 3,156 of record JAJXYW010000066.1, on the reverse strand, counting down.
TGCGGCAGAATGCGGTGTGGTGGATCGAAGAGACGGGTGCGGATGCGCTGCGCATCGATACGTTCCCGTATGTCGATCGGGCGTTCTGGCATGAATTTAATGGCGAGTTAAAGACGCTGTATCCGCACCTGACGGAAGTGGGTGAGGTGTTCAATGCTGACCCGGTGATTACGTCGTCGTTTGCGGGCGGTGTGACGCGAGCGGGTGTCGATACGGAGCTGTACACGCCGTTTGATTTTCCGACGTACTTTGCGCTGCGCGATGTGTTTACGAAGGGTGCTCCGATGAGCAAACTGGCGGATGTGCTGGGGGAGGATGCGCTGTATCCGCACCCGGAGCGTCTGGTGCCGTTCGTGGGCAACCACGACACGACGCGGTTTGTGACGGCGGCGAAGAGTGAAGGGTCGCTGCGGCTGGCGCTGGCGTATGTGCTGACGACGCGAGGCATGGCGCAGATTTATTCAGGGGACGAGATTGCGATGGCCGGGGGAGATGATCCGGACAATCGGCATGATTTTCCGGGCGGGTTTGTTGGCGATGCGGGAGACGCGTTCGTGGCTGCTGGACGTACGGCGGCGCAGCAGCAGACGTTTGCGTGGGTTGCGGAACTTGGCGCGCTGCGGCACAGGCATGATGCGCTGGGATGTGGAGCAGAGCAGGTGCTGGCCAGCGACGCGGATTGGATGGTGTATCTGCGCGCTGCGGGACATGCGGCGGAGGGTGCTTGTGGAACCACTGGCGAGCGGATGGTGGTGGCGATCCATCGCGCTGCGAAGGACGGCGAAGTGAAGCCTGCGACGCTCGATGTGAAGCTGGGCATGACGTGGATGCAGGGCTGCCGGTTGGGAGCTGCGGAGATGCAGTCGGGCGGAGCGACGGGTGTGGTGACGGACGATGTGCTTCACCTGCAGGCGTCGGGTGATGCGGTGTGGATCGCATCGTGCAAATAGTGTTCGTTCCGCGACTGTGCAGCGTGACGTATACCCAGGTCTCAAAAGTGAGGCCGGGGTTACCCTTACTGGTTGTGGATAGAACCTTCAGGCGAATGCGGCACGAGTGCCTTGCGGGGAAGACGACGGAGCGCTTGCATAGTAGGCTACGGGTGAGGCGTTGTGTGCATGGTTGCAGCGCCCGGTGAGTGGCGAAGGAGTGGAACGCATGACGTTGCAGGAGTCGCAGGGGGAAAAGAAGCTGGTTGGGCCGGTATCGTTGCGGCCGATTTTTTCGGAACGGGTGTGGGGAGTGGAGACGCTGCCGCAGTGGTATGCGCAGCCGGAGGCGGGCAAGCCGGTGGGCGAGGCGTGGCTGACGGCCGAGACGTGCGTTGTCGATGCGGGGGAGTTTGCGGGGGTTTCGCTGGCGGAGTTGACGAAGAGGTTTCCGGAAAAATTTGCGGGAGGCGCGACGGCGGAGTTTCCGCTGCTGGTGAAGACGCTGTTCCCGCGCGAGAAGCTGTCGGTGCAGGTGCATCCGAATGATGCGCAGGCGGGGGCGCTGGGGTTGGGGCGGGGCAAGACGGAGTGCTGGTACGTGCTGTCGGCTGAACCGGGCGCGGAGCTGGCGCTGGGGTTTCGGGGGGAGATTACGAATGAGGAGATCAAGGCTGCGATTGCGGACGGAACGCTCGAGGAGAAGCTGCATTATCTGCCGGTGAAGGCTGGCGATATGGTGTTTGTAGATGCGGGGACGGTGCACTCGATCGGGCCGGGGATGGTGGTGCTGGAGACGCAGGAGTATAGCGACATTACGTACCGGCTGTATGACTTTGGGAGACCGCGCGAGTTGCATGTGGATGCGGGGCTGGCGGTGACACGGACTTCGAGTTGTGCAGGGCTTGTGGTGCCGGTGGCGATGGATGGATTTATGCGGCTGGTGGCTTCGGATTATTTTGTGGTGGATCGGTTTGCGGCGAAGGATGAGGGTGTGGCGCTGGGGTTGAGCGGGAAGATGCAGATGCTGTTTGCGCTGGGGGAGGGTGCGTCGGTGGAGAGCGCTGCGGGGACGGTGCGACTGGATCCGTGGCGCGTGGTGGTGCTACCGGCGGAGGGTGTGGAGTATTCGCTGCGTGGTGTGGGGGAAGTGATAAGGATTGTGCAGCCGTGAGGGTGCAGGGCTGGAGATAGGCGTGAGGATTTATGGTGTCCCAGGTCTCAGAAGCAAGACCCGGGACACCCGGATCTGTGGCGGGATTCACGCATAGCGGTGGTGGTGCCAGGCCCAGGCGCTGGCGAGGATGTCGTCGAGTGTGGGGTGGTTGGGGTGCCAGTTGAGGTTGAGCCTGGCTTGCTCGGAGCTGGCGACGAGGCGGGCGGGGTCGCCTTCGCGGCGGGGCTTGATTTCGACGGGGATGGGGTGGCCGGTGACCCGGCGCGCGGCTTCGATGACCTGCTTGACGGAGAAGCCGTTGCCGTTGCCGAGGTTGTAGATCATGCGGTCGCGGTGGGCGAGGGCGTTGAGCGCGAGGATATGGGCGTCGGCCAGGTCGGCGACGTGGATGTAGTCGCGGATACAGGTGCCGTCAGGGGTGGGGTAGTCGTCGCCGAAGATGAAGATTTTTTCGCGGCGACCGAGGGCGACGTCGAGGACGAGGGGGATGATGTGGGTTTCGGGCTCGTGGGCTTCGCCGCGGCCGGGAATGGCGCCAGCGACGTTGAAGTAGCGCAGCGAGGCGTATCGGAGGCCGTGGATGCGATGGAACCAGCGGAGCATGTGCTCGACGAGGAGCTTGGATTCGCCGTAGGCGTTGGTGGGGGCGAGGGCCGCGGTCTCTTCGATGGGCGTTGAGGTGGGTTCGCCATAGACGGCGGCGGTGGAGGAAAAGACGAGCTTGTTGACGCCGGTGGCGAGCATGGCTTCGAGGAGCGAGAGGGTGGAGGCGGTGTTATTGCGGAAGTAGATTTCGGGCTTCTGCATGGACTCGCCGGCTTCGATGAGCGCGGCGAAGTGGAGGACACCGTCGGGCTTTAGTTCGCGGAGGAGAGACTCGACGCGGGGGCGGTCGGCGATGTCGGCTTCGACGAAGGTTGCGCCGGCGGGGAGGTCGGAGCGCTTGCTGTGGCAGAGGTTGTCGAGGATGGTGACCTGATGGCCAGCCTCCATGAGGATCGTGGCGACGGTGCCGCCGATGTAGCCGGCGCCTCCGGTTACGAGGACGTT
>JAJXYW010000102.1 GCA_021780415.1 Acidobacteriota bacterium | reverse complement strand
ACCGTCCCGCCCGGGTGCGCCTTCTTCCAGTTCTCAACAAACGTGTTTGACAGATGACGCGAAACCGAAGCCGCGCCCATAGGGCTCGAATCGAGATGTAGCAGTGTAGCCATGAAATAAATCTCCTTTGCAACAATTGATGTCTAAACAACATCTGTTGATTCATAATAAACACAACATTCGTTGTTTAAGCAACACCTGACAATGAATTTTTAGTATTCTTTTCTCATGGCCCTCCCACTATCCACCTCCCACGACCCCACCCCCACGGCCACATCCACGTCCGTGCCCGAATCCGCGCCCCTGCCGCCGGAGTCCCAGGACCCGCGCATCCGCCGCACCCGCCAGCTCCTCCAGCAGTCCCTCGCCGAGCTCCTCCGAACCCGCGAGTTCGACAAGCTCTCAGTCCAGGAGATCACCGACGCCGCCGGCCTCAACCGCGCCACCTTCTACGCCCACTACCCCGACAAATTCGCCCTCCTCGAGTGCATGGTCGCCACCCGCTTTCACGCGCTGCTTGACGAGCGCGGCGTCATCTTCGACGGCACCTGCAGCAACGCCCTCACCGGCATCGTCCTCGGCATCTGCGACTTCCTCACCCAAACCCTCAGCCAGTTTGCTGACACCCCCTGCGGCGCCACCAACCAGCTACCCCCGCACATGGAGTCGGCCATCGTCGCCGTCGTCCGCCACATGCTCCTCGACGGCCTCCGCACCCATCCTCCCGCCAGCGGCGACACCCCCGAACTCCTCGCCGCCACCGCCAGTTGGGCCATCTACGGCGCAGCCAAAGAGTGGGTCCAAACCCCCAACCATCCCCCATCCGAGCAGATCGCTCCCTCCATCCAGCGCCTCGTCGCCCCCATCCTCAACCCACAGCCCGCCTAGCCCGCGCAGTCCGCCCGTGACGACAGCCCATCGGCTCACGTATGCTTCCCCCACTGCCGATGAAGCCCACCCCAGCCCCCACCGCCCCTCACTCCCGCCGCTGGGTCACCGCCGCGGTCCTCGCTCTTCTCCTCATCCTCTCCGCCCAAATCCTCCACGCCATCCACAGCCAGTCCCTCACCTGGGACGAAGGCGACCACATCTTCGCCGGCTACGAGAGCTGGAAGACCCACGACTTCGGCCTCAACCCCGAGCATCCGCCGATGGTCAAACTCCTCGCCACCCTCCCGCTGCTCTCCCTTCATCTCAACGTCCCGCCCCTGCAACACCGCTTCTTCAAGACCGAGTCCTACCTCGACGGCCAGCAACTCCTCTTCCACAACGGCCCCTCCGACCGTGGCCACTACACCGCCGAAACCCTCGTCTTCCTTGCCCGTCTCCCGACCATCCTCTTCGCCCTCGCCGCCGCTCTGCTCGTCTTCTTCGCCGCCCGCGAGATGTTCAGCCTCCGCGCCGGCCTCATCGCCCTCACCCTCTTCTGCTTCGACCCCACCCTTCTCGCCTTCGGCGCCTACGTCACCACCGACATGGCCGCCTCCTGCACCATCTTCGCCACCATCTACGCCCTCTGGCGCTATCTCCAACGCCCCACCCCCGCGCGTCTCCTCGTCGTTGGCCTCGCCGCCGGCCTCGCCCTCGCCGCCAAGCACTCCACCATCCTGCTCGCGCCCATGCTCGTCCTGCTTCTCGCTGGCGAGCTAGCCGCCCGAGCACTCAGCGGCCGCCGCCCTCGCGACCCTCAGCAAACAACACTAGCGCGCACGGCACTGCACTACGCCGCCGCCCTCGCCGGCCTCACCGTAACGGCTGTCCTCGTCCTCTGGGCCTTCTACTTCTTCCGCTACAACGCCCGCCCCGCAGGCCTCACCCTCTCGCCCTCGCTCGCCGACTACGTCGGTCCCCTCGCCGGCATCGAAGCCCGCGGCATCCTCTTCGCCGCCCGCTTCCATCTCCTCCCCGAAAGCTACCTCTACGGCCTCGCCGACGTCCGCAAGATGGCCAACGACATGCCCAGCTACTTCTTCGGCCACGTCTATCTCCACGGCATCTGGTACTACTTCCCCATCGTCTTCCTCATCAAGTCCACGCTCTCTCTGCTCGCCGCGCTGGCCCTCACCGCCTTCGCCATCGCCCGCGGCTACCTCCGCAATATCCGAGCCCTCTGGTTCCTCATCGCCCCGCCCGCACTCTACTTCACCGTCGCCATGTCCTCGCACCTCAACATCGGAGCACGCCACATCCTGCCCGTGTGGGTCTTCTGCTGCGTCCTCGCGGGCGCCGGCCTCTCCGCGCTCATCGACCACAGCCGCCGCTGGCTCTACCCGGTCGCCGCCATTCTCCTCTTCCAGATCGCCACCACCCTCCACGCCGCCCCCAACTACATCCCCTACTCCAACGAAGCCTGGGGAGGCCCCACCCACACCTTCCGCTACCTCTCCGACTCCAACACCGACTGGGCCCAGCAACTCATCGCCACCTCCGCCTACCTCCGCCAGCACCACATCCAGCACTGCTCCATCGCCTACTTCGCCGCTCCCTTCATCCTCCCCGCCGACTACGGCATCCCCTGCCGTCTCCTCCCCACCCCCGACTCTTTCTTCAACGACACCATCCTCCCCACCCCCGCCCACATCGACACCCGCACCGACGGCCCCATCCTCATCTCCGCCGGCGACCTCAACGGCTTCGAGCTCGGCTCCAGCGTCCTCAACCCCTACCAGTCCTTCCAGCGCCTCACCCCCACGGCCTTCATCCAGGACGGCATCTTCGTCTTCAACGGCAGCTTCGACATCCCCCTCGCCGCCGCTCTCGCTCCCACCCAGCGCGCCAACGCCCTCCTCGCCGCCAGCAACATCCCCGCAGCCCTTCAGCAAGCCACCCTCGCCGAATCCATCGCCCCCAACGCAGTCCAGCCCGAGATCGCCCTCGGCGACGCCCTCGCTGCTTCCAACAACAAACCCGCAGCCCGCGAAGCCTACAACCGCGCCGCCGCCACCATCCAGACCATGGACCCCGACGCCCGCACCCAGTGGCTCACCACCATCCACAAAAAACTCGCCGCCCTATAACCAACGCCCTTTCGCGTGGCGCAGTGGAGAGCCCCCTGTATTGGCCGTTGCTTTTGCTTTTGCTTTTTTGGTTGTCATCCCGCAGGGATCTGCTTCTGCTTCTGCCGTTGCTTCTGCCGTTGCCCTTGCCGTTGCTCTTGCCTTTGCCCTTCTGCCTGTCATTCCGAGCGCAGCGAGGAACCTGCTTCTCGCTCGCGCAGCGAGCGCCCGTTCTTGCCTTTAGCTAGAACCTAGAAGCTAGAACCTCCCGCCAACTCCCCCCGCACCCGCTCCATCGTCTCCGCATAAAACGCCAGGTTATGAATCGAGTTCAGCGTAGCCCCCAACTGCTCGCCACTCGACACCAAGTGCCGCAGGTACGCCCGCGTATACCGCTGGCACACCATACACGCACACCCCTCGTCGATCGGCCTCTGATCCTCGGCATTCTCCAGCTTCTTCACATTCAGCCGCACCACCGCACTGCCCCGATCCTTCGGGTCTTCGCGTCTGAACACCAGTCCATGCCTCCCCGCGCGCGTCGGCAGCACGCAGTCCATCATGTCCACGCCCATCCGCGCATACTCCTCAATCTCATCCGGATACCCCACGCCCATCACGTAGCGCGGCTTATCCTTCGGCAGCATCTCCAGCGTCAGCGCAATCATCTCGCGCGTCACCTCGCGCGGCTCGCCCACCGCCAGCCCCCCAATCGCATAACCCGGCAAGTCCATCTCCACCAGCCGCTGCGCCGACTCCCGCCTCAAATCCGCGTACATCCCCCCCTGCACAATCCCAAACAGCGCCTGATGCTTCCCCTCAAACCCCGCCACATCACTGGGTGCCCCGGGTCCGGATTCGCGGACCCGGGTCTGCCACGGAACTTCCCCCCTGTGCTCCACCCAATACCTCTTCGACCGCTCCGCCCACGCATGCGTCAGCGCCATCGACTCCCGCGTCCGCTCCCAGCTCGCCGGCGTCTCCACGCACTCATCGAAGACCATCATCACATCCGCTCCCAGCGCAATCTGCACCGCCATCGAGTGCTCCGGCGAGAAGAAATGTTTGCTCCCATCGATGTGCGACCGAAACTCCACCCCCTCGGCCGAAATCTTCCTCAGCTTGGCCAGCGAAAAAACCTGAAACCCGCCCGAATCCGTCAGCATCGGCCGCTCCCAGCTCATAAACCGATGCACTCCCCCCATCCGCCGAATCAGCTCATGCCCGGGCCGCAGATACAGGTGATACGTATTCGCCAGAATGATCTCCGCACCCGTCCCAACCTCCGCCCGCCCCCCATCCGCCGTGGGTTTCGCAACGGTCCCAATCCGCTCCAGCACTCCCTGCTCCACGGCCTTCACCGTAGCCGCAGTTCCCACCGGCATAAACACCGGCGTCTGCACCACTCCATGCGGCAGCGCCAGCTCCGCCCGCCGCCCACCGCCCTCACTCGTCTTTGCAACTTCAAACAAAAGAGACATTGCCCCTCATTGTAGAGGGGCAATGTCTTCGCACTCGATATCTCCGCTTATTTCCCGCAGCCTACAGGTGCCCAGCCGGCGGCGCAGGTGGTGCCGGCGGCGCAGGCGGCGCAGGAATCGCGCCACCATATCCACCCAGCGCACCAAGCCTGCCCAGGTCCGCCAGCGACCCCTTGCCGCTCATGTGTACGAACGTCAGCTCCTTCGGCTCAACGGTCAGTATCACCATCTCATTGCCGCCGTCGCCGGGCAGCGCGCGGCTGCAAATGTCGGTTGACTCGCCCGACTTGCTCTCATAGGTGTGAATAAAGCAGTTCCAGTTCCCCTGCCGCAGCTTCTGCCGGTACGCGTCCACATCCGCCATCTTGTACATTCCCGCCTTCGGATACGTATAGCTCCGCACCACCATGAAGTTCATCTTGTGCGCCACATCGCCGCCATGCTTCCCGCTCACCATCCCCAGCATGTCCGGCCCCAGGTTCACGTCCGTTACATCGCTGGCGCCATTGGCAAACTTCTCCGTCCCCGCAAACAAATCGTCCTTCACCTGCGGGTCGCCAACGGCCATCATCGCGGCCTGCATCCTCGCGCCACGCGCCACCATCTCCGCCTGCATCGGAGCCATCATGATCTCCATCCGCGCCTGCATCGGCAGCATCTGCGCCTGCAACTCCGCGGACTGCGCCCTCATCCGCGCCCGCATCGCCACCGAGTTCGCCTCCAGCCGCGCTCCCTGCACTTCCACTTCAGCCTGCACCGCCGCCATCCTGGCCTGCGCATCAGCCATCTGCGCCGCAGCCGGCACCGTCTGTGCGCCCGCCGCCCCGGCCGCAATCATCATCACCACGGTCGCCGCCACGCCCGCCATCTCTATCCATCGCATCGTCTTCATCTCATTCACCTTCCCTTTCTCAATCCCTGTAACCGCCGCATTACTCGCTCAGCTTCAAGCCTGCACGCTGCAACTGTTCCCTCGTCTGCGCCAGCGCCCGGTCGGTCACCCGCACCGCCGCCTCAAACTGCTCATTGGCCACAGCCGCCTTCTCCGCCCGCTCCCGCCGCTGGTGCAACTGCTCCGCACCAAACATTCCCAGCGCCAGCGCCGCCGCAATCGCTCCACCCACCCACGCCCGCATCCGCAACGACCCATGCCGCTGCGGCATCGCCACCACCTTCGCCACAGCAGGCGGTTCGGCTCCAACCGTCCGCTCCATCACCTTCTCCGCAAACCCCTCCGGCGCATCCACCCGCCGCAGAGCCTCTGTCAGCGCCTGCTCCAACTCGTCCATCTCCACATCCATCGCATCGTGATTCTCAAGCTCACTCATCGCAAATACTCCTTCATCGTCACCGCGCCCTTCCGTCTCAACAACTGCAACCCGCGTTGCAGATGGCTCTTCACCGTCGCCACCGGTTGTCCCAGCAGCGTCGCAATCTCATCCGGAGACATCTCCTCCTGGTACCGCAGCACCACCGCCACCCGCATCGCCTCCGGCAGCGCCCGCAGCAACTCCTCCAGCCTCGCCACCACCGCCGCATTCATCGCCGCGCCGTCTTCCAGCCCAGCCTCCGAATGCGTCTCCTCCATCCACTCTTCCGCCGCCGCCTCCGGCCTCACCGCCCGCCGCCGCAGCGCATCCATAGCCCGATGCACCGTCACTCGCCGCAACCAGAACCGCACATGGTCCTCGCTCTCCAGCCCGTCTCCCGCGCGGTACAACTCCAGGAACGCATCCTGTGCCACCTCTTCGGCGGTCTCATACTCGCCCGTTACGCGCAGCGCCAGCGAAAACACCATCCGTTGGTGCGTCTCCACCAGCCTCCGAAACTCCATTCCATCCATGGTCATCCGCGCGCTCACTCACCTATACGCACGCACCCACCCCTCGGAATGCAAAATCTTCATCCCACGCAAAAATTCCCACCGCATCGTCCCTCGCTCTTAGTTGCCCGCTATCACCGCACCACCCTCAGACGACTCCACCAGCGCCACCGCCTCCGCAATCGTGATCCCCGGCTGCAGGTACTTGAACTCCGACCGCGTAATGTCCGTATTCCGGCTCACCGACTTGAACAGCGCAGCCTTCCCCTCGATCTCCGTCTCCACATGCACCGTCCTCCAGTGCCCGCCCTTATCCGCGCGCTGGCTGCTAAAGCTGCTCCCCGCCCTCACCGTAGCCAGCAGCCCAAACCCGATCGACACATCCTCCGGCAGCCGCCCGTCAATCTGCATCAACCGCTCCTGCGCCCCGTCAATCACCACCGTCCCACTCATCCCACCCAGCACCCGCTCCTCAAACCCATGCGGCGAGTACGCGGGGTTCGGATGAAACTCCATCCGCCACACCCCACCCTCCAACTGCACATTGTCAAACACGAACGCCCTCGGCAGCAGGTCCAGCATCTTCCGATCCTGCGCCTCATCCCTCTTCTCCTCCCGCTCCTGCGCCACAAACGCCTCTGGATCGGCCACAATCCTCGCCAGCCGTCCGCGTTCCACCGCCTCCTGGTCCGCGCTCAGCGGCTTCCCATCCACCTCCAGCAAAAACCGTATCCTGCCAAACGACGTCTCCGCCACCCGCTCCGTCCACACATGCCCGCCCGTCCTATCCGACCGCTCCCTCGACAAAAATTCATACTGATCCATATGCGCGCGGTCGTCATCCTCATGCGCAATCATTCTCTGCACCACCTGCAGCGCCGTCGGCGGCATCGCATCCCCAATCAACCCCGTCTGCTGCGCCCGCGCACTCGCCGCATCCCCCACCACCGCACCGCCCCACAACACCGCCCCCACCAGCAGCACACACCCCGCGCCTATCCCTCCTCCAGCCTTTCCTCCACTTCCGGTAAACATCAGCATTCGTATCGGATCCCTCGGTCTGCCTCTGTTCAGATGCCAAATTCGCCCCACGCGCCCCTCAACCCGCCTACCTTCGCCGCTCAGCCCTCAGCCGCACCCACTGCCGCACCCCCGCCGCCGGAACCACCGCAAACAGCGCAATCCACAATCCCAGCCCCACATACACCCATCCCCCCGCCGCCCGGTCCTGCGGCGTCCATCCCAGCACCGCCCCACCCAGCAGCGCAACAAACATCCCGCACAGCACGCTCCCCAACAGCACCAGCGGCCACCGCAGCCGCCGCCGTCCCAGCAGCGCTTCCACCCCCAGCCCCACCATCCACCACGCCGGCAGGCACAGCACCGGCATCGCCAGCAGGCTCCCCGTCCACTGATCCAGCTCCCTCGGATACCACACCGACGGGTGCGTCATCGCGACCCCCACCGGCATCTCCACCAGCGCCCCCGGCAGATTCATCGCCGTAATCGCATGCGACCGCGTCACCACGGCAGCATTCACCGCAAACGCCAGAAAGTTCTCCGGCGGAATCGTCGAATGAAACTTCCCCGCGCTCACCGTGGCATTCTTCCCGCCGCGTGTCACCTGCCGCAACTGCACATACGTCCCCACCGCCGGCACCGCCACGATCAACACCCACACCGCCAGCGCGAGCCCCGGCAGCAGCAGCGTAAATGGCACCGGAACGATCCTCATGCACCTCACCCCCGCCAGCTTAGCGCAACCAGCTATCCTAATGCCAAGCACCACCGAGCAAACACAGCCACACCTGCCGTTCTCAGTCGTCAGACGTTAGTTGTCGGTTGCAGGCCCTCGCAGTAGCTCTTGCCTTTGCTCTTGCCTTTGCCGTTGCCTTTGCCGTTGCCGTTGCCCTTGCCGTTGCCCTTGCCCTTGCCCTTGCCTTTGCCTTTGCCCTTGCCCTTGCCTTTGCCTTTGCCCTTGCCCTTGCCCTTGCCTTGCCCTTGCCCTTGCCCTTGCCCTTGCCTTTGCCGTTGCCTTTGCCTTTGCCTTTGCCTTTGCCTTTGCCTTTTTGGTTGTCATCCCGCAGGGATCTGCTTTTGCCCTTGCCTTTCTCTACTCACTACTCATTACCCCCTACCCTCATGACCCTCCGCGAAGCCCTCACCGAAGCCACCGCCCAGATCCCTCGCCGCGAAGCCGACACTCTCCTCGCGCACGTCCTCTTCCGCGACCGCGCCTGGCTCATCGCGCACTCCGGCGACGAGCTTTCCTCCACGATCGTCTCCGCCTTCCGCGCCCTCGTCGCCCGCCGCGGCGCCAAAGAGCCCATCCAGTACCTCATCGGCTCCCACGAGTTCTACGGCCTCAACCTCCGCGTCACCCCCGACACCCTCATCCCGCGCCCCGAGACCGAGCTCCTCGTCGAAGCCGTCCTCCACTGGATCGCCGCCCGTCCCACCCTCACCGCTCCCCGCATCCTCGACGTCGGCACCGGCACCGGAGCCATCGCCCTCGCTCTCGCCACCCATCTCCCCAACGCCCTCATCACCGCCACCGACCTCTACCCCGCCGCGCTCTCCATCGCCGAGCACAACGCCGGCCGCCTCTCCCTCGGCCACCGCATCATCTTCCTCCAGTCCGATCTCCTCAACGCACCCCAGTTCAAAACCTCCCCACCCTTCGACGTCATCGTCTCCAACCCTCCCTACGTCTCCCTCTACGAAGCCGCCACCATGCCCGAGGAGGTCCTCCAGCACGAACCCCACACCGCCCTCTTCGCCGGCCCCTCCGGCCTCGACATCTACCGCCGCCTCATCCCCGCCGCCCACAAAGCCCTCGCTCCCAACGGCCTGCTCGCCCTCGAGTTCGGCTTCGGCCAGCTCGACGACCTCCGCAACCTCTTCAACAAGCCCTCCAACGGCCCCTGGCAAACCCTCCGCTTCCAGAACGACTACGCCCAGATCCCCCGCATCGCCCTCGCCACCCTCCCCTAGAACCGCTTCCCCCCACGCCGATCCGTCTGCGGCCAGCGCTCTTGCAGCACGGCTCCGCAGCTCCCCGCAGCTCCGCCTTTCCCGTCGCCTACCGTCCCGCCAGCGGCAGCAGGCCCAGTATCGACGTCAGAACCTTGTGCAACTCCCAGCACGACAGCACCGCCAGCCCCAGCGCCATCGCCGACTCCGTCAGCGCCACCGGCAGGTCCCATCCCACCGACCGCGCCCAGTACATCCGCACCCGCACCCCGCCAAAGGTGCCAATCATCGCGCCCATCACGCCAAAGATCACCCCACCCGCCACCGGCTCAATCACCGCATGCGCCGCCAGCGCTCCCACCAGCGCTCCAAACACAATCCGCGTCCCCAGCCCCAGTCGTTCCGTGCGGCTCGGCGTCTGTGGCAGCGTATCCCCCACATACTCGCCCACCGCGGCCAGCGTAAACACAATCACCGACACCAGGCTCCCCGCCCAGAACGCCCACCCATGCTGCGGCAGCCACTGTAGCCACGCAAACCAGCACAGCACGGCCATCGCCGTCATCGACCGCAACCCCACAGTAATCCCCAGCAGAACAAACCAAAGAATCACTAGCGCCCCCTTTCGTCCCTCTCTATCCTCTACACTCTACCCTCTACTCCCTGCTCTCAATGCGTCTCCACCATCTTCTCCGCCAGATCATGCAGCCTGCTGCCATTCTCCGCCCGTGTATAGAACATATGCCCGCCCGGAAACTCATGCACCGTCACCTGTCCCGCCAGCTTGCTCGGCAGCTCATTCTGCGTCAGCAGCGACCCCATAAACGGGCACGACAGGTCATTCCATCCATGCACAATCAGCACATTCAACTTCGGGTCCGCGGCCACCGCCTGGCGCAGATCATCCACCGCGCCCGCCCGAAGCGCCGGCCCCTGCCGGTCCCACAGCCGGTTCACGTCATACGACAGCGCATAGTACCGCGCCTCCGTCTTCCATCCCACCGTGTTCGTAATAAAGTTCACCATCGCCTCCGTCGTCGGCGCAATAATGCTCTCCAGGATCGGGTCGCTCGACTGCTGATCCGGCGAGTAGGGGAACGGGTCCGGAGCCGTCACATTCGAGTCATACACACTCCCGATCTCGCCCTTTTCCCTGTGCACCTCCCGCAGGTACGCTCCCGTCTCCAGCCGTCCCCCCGAGTACCTCACAAACTGCGCGTCCAGCCCCGTCATCTCCGTCACCTTCGCAATCATCGCGTCAGTCGCAGCCTGGTCCTTCGGTCCCTTGATCAGCGCCGTCGCATACTCGCCCTCGGTATACGCAATCACCTGCTGCATCGCCTCATCGGTCAGCTTCTTCTCGTTCTCCAGATGAGCCGCCGTAATCGCAGGCAGAGTAATCATCCACGGCACCGGCGACAGATTCCCATCCCCAAACGACGGGTTCAGATACGGGCTCACCAGCACCAGCCCATTCACCGCCACGCCCATCTGCGACTGTAGATAGTGCGTCATCCGCGGTCCGCGATACCCGCCATAGCTCTCCCCCATCAGGTACTTCTTATCCAGCAGCCGGTCATTCTTCACCAGCCACTTGTACACCACCAGCGACAGGTACTCGATGTCCGGCGTCGGCCCATAGAACAGCTTCTTGGTCTCCGCCTCATCCACCAGCGACTTCGAAAACCCTGTCCCGATCGGGTCGATAAACACCTCATCGGTAAAGTCCAGCCACGTCCCCGGATTGTCCGTCAGCACCGCCGGATCGCTCGCCGAATCTCCCGCATTCGCAAACGAAATATGCTTCGGCCCCACCGCCCCCAGGTTCAGATACACACTCGATGCCCCCGGCCCGCCATTCACCGCAAACAGCACCGGCCGATCTTGCGCCGAGTTTGCCGCACCCTTCTCACGGTCCAGCGTATACGCCGTATACATCACGTCGCCGGTAGGCTTGCCCTTGTCATCCGTCAGCCGGATCGTCCCCACCGTCGCCGTATAGTGCAGCGTCTTCCCATGCACCGTAATCGTCTGCTCAACAGACTTATCGGCGGGCAACTCCGCCACCTTCGCGTCAGTCTTCGCATCGGCCTTGGCATCCGCAGGCTTCGCCGCATCAGCGCCAGCCGCAGGCTTCTCCGCCGACGCATCATGCGTCCGTTGTGCAACCACCGGAAGGCTCAACAAAACAGGAAGACTCACAAGCAGCAGCGCGGGAGAAAAACGTCGCAAGTTCATACCCAATACTCTACCCTGCCACCCCCGCAAACATCCAAACCCACCACCCCCACCGCCCCCACTCCCGTCCTCTCGACCGGAGCGCAGCGTAGTGCAGAGACCCCTGTATTTGCCCTCGCAGATGCAGTTGTCCTTGCTCTTGCCGTTGCTCTTGCCTTTGCTCTTGTCCTTGCTCTTGCCGTTGCTCTTGCCTTTGCTCTTGCTCTTGCTCTTGCCTTTGCCGTTGCCTTTGCCTTTGCCTTTGCCTTTGCCTTTTTGGTTGTCATCCCGTAGGGATCTGCTTCTTCTTTTGCCTTTGCTTTTGTAGTTGCCTTTGCCTTTGCCTTTGCCTTTGCCTTTGCCTTTGCCTTTGCCTTTGCCTTTGCCTTTGCCTTTGCCTTTGCCTTTGCCTTTGCCTTTGCCTTTGCCTTTGCCTTTGCCTTTGCTCTTGCCTTTGCTCTTGCCTTTGCTTTTGCCTTTGCTTTTGCTTTTGCTTTTGCTCTTGCTTTTGCTCTTGCTCTTGCCTTTGCTCTTGCCTTTGCCGTTGCCGTTGCCGTTGCCGTTGCCTTTCTATCTGTCATTCCGAGCGCAGCGAGGAACCTGCTTCCCGCTCGCGCAGCGAGCGCCCGTTCCTGCCTTTGCCAGAAGCTAATAGCCAGAAGCTAAAAGCCACCAACTACCAGCGCGCCACCCACTCGCCCTATCCCCTCAAAAACCCATACAGCGGAAACATCTCCGCCATCTCCGCGACCTTCCCTCGAATCGCCGCCAGCCGCGCCGCATCACTCCGATGCTCCAGCGCCTCGGCAATCCACCCGGCGATGGTCTTCATCTCGCCTTCCTTCATCCCGCGAGTCGTCAGCGCCGGCGTCCCAATCCGAATCCCGCTCGGCTTCATCGGCGGATTCGTATCATACGGAATCGCATTCTTGTTCACCGTAATTCCGGCATCGCCCAGCGCCTTCTCCGCCTCCGACCCGAACATCCCCTTCGAAAACACATCCACCAGAATCAAATGCGTGTCTGTTCCCCCTGACACCACGCGATACCCCTCCGCCTGCATCGCCTCCGCCAGCGCCTTCGCATTCGCGACCGTCTGCGCGGCATACGCCTTGAACTCCGGCTGCAACGCCTCGTGGAACGCCACCGCCTTGCCCGCGATCACATGCACCAGCGGCCCACCCTGCTGCCCCGGAAACACGCTGCGGTCAATCGACGCCGCCAGATCGGCCTTGCACAAAATCATTCCCGCCCGCGGTCCGCGCAGCGTCTTATGCGTCGTCGTCGTCACCACATCCGCATGCGGCACAGGGCTGGGATGCGCCCCGCCCGCCACCAGCCCCGCAAAGTGCGCCATGTCGATCATCAACTTCGCGCCCACCTTATCCGCAATCGCCCGCATCCGCACAAAATCAAACTGCCGCGGGTACGCCGACCCACCACCCACAATCACCTTCGGCTTCTCGGCCACGGCCTGCTCTTCCAGAGCATCGTAGTCGATCACCTCCGTATCCTGCCGCACCTTGTACCCCGCAATGCGATACAGCTTCCCCGAAAAATTCAGCTTGTGCCCATGCGTCAAGTGCCCGCCATTCGCCAGGTCCAGCCCCAGAATCGTCTCCCCCGGCTCCAGCAGCGTCATATACGCGGCCGCATTGGCCTGCGACCCGGAGTGCGGCTGCACATTCGCATGTTCCGCCCCAAACAACTCCTTGGCCCGCTCCCGCGCCAGATTCTCCACCACATCGGCGAACTCGCATCCACCGTAGTACCGCTTGCCCGGATACCCCTCGGCATACTTGTTCGTAAAGACGGTCCCCACGGCCTCCAGCACCGCGCGCGAGACAAAGTTCTCGCTGGCAATCATCTCCAACCCCTCATGCTGCCGCAGAACCTCATTCTCAATCTGCGCAAAAATCTCAGGATCACTCGTAGCAAGCGTGGCATTCAAGTCAATAGGCATATACCCATCATTTTACGCCGACTCCCCACCCACCACCCACAACCTCATCCTCCCGAGCGCAGCAAAGCCCCCGTCGTTGCCCTTGCCTCTGCCTCTGCCTTTGCCGTTGCCGTTGCCGTTGCCGTTTTGGTTGTCATCCCGCAGGGATCTGCTTTTGCTCTTGCTGTTGCTTTTGCTTTTGCTTTTGCTTTTGCTCTTGCTGTTGCTGTTGCTTTTGCTTTTGCTTTTGCTTTTGCTTTTGCTTTTGCTTTTGCTCTTGCTTTTGCTTTTGCTCTTGCTTTTGCTCTTGCTTTTGCTCTTGCTTTTGCTTTTGCTTTTGCTTTTGCTTTTGCTTTTTTGGTTGTCATCCCGCAGGGATCTGCTTCTTCTTTTGCTTTTGCCTTTGCCGTTGCCCTTGCTCTTGCTCTTGCTCTTGCCCCCGCCCCTACGCCCGCAGAACTACATCAACTTGACGCCATGTTCCCCAATCACCGTAAACACATCCAGCAGATTCGTCAGCCCCAGCAGGTGTCGAATCTGCTTACTCAGGTGCATCAACTCCAGATTGCATCCCGCCGACCGTGCCGCCACATACAGCCGCACCAGCGTCCCCAGACCGAAGCTGTCCGTATGCTGCACATCGGCCAGATCCAGCACAATCCGTTTGCTCTCCGGTATCAGCCCGCGCACAGCAGCCGAGAGAACATCCGTCACGCCCAGCACCAGTCTGCCATGGCACAGCACCACGGCCACACCGTCGGGCAGGCGCCTAGTCTCTGTCGCAAAACCCGGTGTACCCGCAGCCGTCTCAGCCATGGCAAGAACCTCCAGATCAAACCAGGGGCCCGGAGTGCAATCCCGCAAATTATCGCACGCGTTCGCCACCCCGCGCCGCCTGCAGAGCACTACATCTGCCGCGCCATCACAATCGTCATATCGTCCGGCTGTTCCTGCTCCCCAATCCACGCCTGCACCACCTTCAGCGTGTTCTCCGTCAGCACGGTCAGCGGCTCCTCTCTGTGCTCCCGCACGTACTCCATCAGCCGCTGCTCTCCAAAGTCCTCGCCCGCCCGCTCCGGCTCCGTCAGGCCGTCCGTATACAGCACCAGCAGATCCCCCGGCTCCAACTGCACCGTTGCTTCCTCATACTCCATCCCCTCCAGCAGCCCCACCACCGACCCGCCCACCTCCAGCCGCTGCACGCTTCCATCCTTCGAGATCACCAGCGGCGGCAGATGTCCTCCATTGGCATACGTCAGCCTCCGCGTCGTCGCATCATACGTCGCCAGAAACAGCGTCGCATACCGTGACGACTGCGTACTCCGGTACAAGTGCTCATTCAGCAGCTTCAGCAGCAGCGACGGCGACGGCGGCGTCCCATCTTCCCCGCCCCACCCCACACTAAACGCCCTGTCCGCCGAGTGCAGCGCACTCATCAGCAGCGCCGCCGAAATCCCCTTTCCGCTAATGTCCCCCAGCGCCAGCGTCACATGCCCGCCCGCCCCTCCCCCTGGCCCAAACCCCGGTCCAAACCCAAAGATAAAGTCGAAGTAATCCCCTCCCACCGTCCGCGCCGGCACGCACACCCCATGCACCTCAAACCCCGGCAGCCTCGCCGGCGACTCAGGAAACAGCGTCGCCTGCACCTCCTGCGCAATCGCCAGCTCACTCAGCAGCCGGTCCTTCTCCCGCTGCTGCTCCAGCAGATGGCTCACGCTCGCCGCCATCCCATTGAACGACCCCGCCAGCGCCGCCAACTGGTCCTTCCGCCGCACCGGAATCCTGTGTTCCAGGTGTCCCGCATCAATCTCCCGCGTCCCCTGGTACAGCTCCGCCACCGACCGCGTAATCGTCCAGCTCAAGCTCGTCGCCATCAACAGCGCAAACAGCTCCAGCAGCGCAAAAAAGGATGCCAGCACCGCCAGCACTACCTTCACCACCATCCCGCTGTCGGCCGACGTCGCAAACAGATGCGCATACAGCAGCGTCGGCCGCGACTCCACCACCATCATCGACGACACCGCCTTGCCCGTCTCCCACGACGTCACCGTCAACGGCGCACTGAACACCACCGGCGGATCCCAGAAGTGTCTCCGCTCCGCCAGCACCCCTCCCTCCACCGTTTCGAAGGCATGTCCGCCCAGCTTGTCCCCAATCGCCGCCACTACCTGCCCGGCATCCACGTTCCCCGCATCGATCTTCCCTGTATCAACCTTCCCTGCATCCAGGCCCTCCGCCTCCAGATCGATATCCTTCGCCGCCTTCGCGTCCAGCGCAAGCTTCGAATACCCCTCCGTCAGCGTAATCCGCCCAAACCCATGGGCCAGCACGCCCAGCTCCTTCGCCGTCAACGCCCTGCTCCCCAGCACCACCACCGTCCGCCCATCCCGCGGCGCGCTGTTCACCGAGCACAGGTACAGCTTCCCCTGCTCCACCACAATCCCCCGAAACGGCGCATGTAGCCAGCTCGGCGGCGGCACACTCGCCAGCTCCGCCCCCACCGCCGTCCCCGCCACCGGAACCCAACCCTGTCCACGCAACTCCACCAGCGAAAGCGGTGTCCCTCCCACGTCCGCCTCCGCCTCGGTTCCCGCCGCCACAACTCCTCCGGTCGTCACGTCCCCCACCACTCCCGCACCCGTCCGCGCCTGCGCCAGCCCCTTCTGCACCCCGAACGCCGCCACTCCCGCCGCCTCATCCCGTATCCGGTCCGCCGCCTCATACACCAGTGACAGCGCCGTATCCGTCGCATACTGCCCCGCCAGCACATACTCCGCAATCCCCGCCAGCGTCCCCACCAGCACCACCGGCGTCACCCCCATCAGCAGGTACGTCAGAATCAGCCGGTTCCGCACCTTCCACAGCACCCGCTCAGTAAACCACCTGTACCCCAGCACCAGCAGCAGCGGCATCAGCACCACGCTCAACACCGTCTGCACAACGTCATCCAGACCGGTCGCCACCCCCACCGCGTCGGCCAGCGTCGCCACCGCAAACGCCAGCAGCAGCCACATACTGAGCCGCGCCACCCGGCTCCGCCCCTTCCACCAGCCCCTCCACCGTTCCCCGAGCCTCTGGATGTCCCTCTCCATCGCGCCGCTCCGTCCCTGCGTGAAATGAAATCTCTGAGCCGACTCTAGCCTCCGAGTCTACTGCAACCCACCTTCATCCCACCGCCAAAATCTAAGAGATCTCTCATTCACTCCCCCCGGAAACGGCACCTCACGTGCCTCTCTTCCCTCAGACAGCGCCGCAAAGACCACTCAAATCCAGCACCAAGGAACCGCAAGGCATGGACCACCCCGACAACTCTGACCATCCCGACAACTCTGACAGCCCCGACCACACCGACAGCCGCACCCTTCCCTTCCCCTCCAGCCTCAACACCCCACGCCGCCTCTACCTCTACAACCCCACCCACGAGGAGCTTATCCACCGCTCCCTCGACCTGGCCGCCCAGGTCGGCATCGCCACCTCCCGCATCGACCGCGAGATCTCTACCAACATCACCCGCGACCGCCTCCGCCGCCTCTTCCCCTCCGCCCCGACCACAGAAAACTAAGCCACCACGCCCCACCCGCCGCTATCCAAAGCGAAGCGAAGAATCTCCCTATCTGCCGCTGCTCTTGCTCTTGCCTTTGCCGTTGCCGTTGCCGTTGCCGTTGCCGTT
>JAJXYW010000256.1 GCA_021780415.1 Acidobacteriota bacterium | reverse complement strand
TTGCTATTAGCAGCGGTAACATTACCCGCTAAGCTGCACGCAGAGGTGTTTCTTGGGGAGACTTTGGGCCGGATTGTTGTTGTTGGCGATGGGTGTTGGCTGCGTGAGCGCGCGGGCACAAATGGGGATTTATGCGATGGGCAGCGGCGGCTACCTGGGATCGGTGGATTCGGGGAGCGGGTCGTTGGTGTTGCAGAACAGCTACTCGGCGTACGGCGGGACGTTTGGGTTTTATGACACGCTGGCGAGGCTGGGGCCGGTGCGCTTTGGCGGCGATGCGCGGTATGTGATCGAGTCGAGCTCCGGCAGCACGCCGTATGGGAATCAATTGCGCAGCGGGCTGGTGGGCGGACGCGTGGCGCTGTTCAGCCATGCGGTGCAGTTCAGCCCATATCTGCAGGCGGAGATTGGCGGAGCGAGCACGAACTATGGACGCTATGCGTCGCGGTCGACCAGCTTTGCGTACCAGGTGCAGATAGGGTTGGATTACACGCTTGCGCCGCGCATCGACGCACGGTTAGAGTATGGCGGCGGCAAGATCGGGTCGGCATTCAATGGCTACAACGAGGAGATGCAGCAGATTGGGCTTGGGATTGTGATCCGGCTGCGCTAGGGTCCTACGCGCACTGCGAATGATGTTTTGCTTGACGGCGGCTGCGATGGTTTGCAGCCGCCGTTGGATTTACATTGAGAGCGTTAATACACGGTTGAGGCGCTGCACGAAGGCGGCGGGGTCTGGAAGTGGGACGCCTTCCATGAGCAGGGCCTGGTCGAAGAGCAGCCATGCGGCATCTTGCGTTATGGCGTCATCCGAACGGGCAAGGAGCTTCTTGACGATCTCGTGATCGGGGTTGATCTCGAGGGTTGGCTTGGGCGTGGGGATGTCCTTCTGGCCCATCGCACGGAGCATCTGGAGGAGCTGCGGGGAGGGTTCTTCTTCGTCGGTGACGATGCAGGAGGGGCTGTCGGCGAGGCGGACGGAGGCGCGCACATCCTTGACGCGATCGCCGAGGGTTGCCTTGAGTTTTTCGAGTAGCGGCTTGAGGGCTTCGGCGTTGTCGGCTTCGGCGGCGGTTTCATCCTTGAGGTCATCGCTGGTCGAGGCCTTGTTAATGGCCTTGAGGTCGATGTCACCATACTTGTCGATGCCGGAGAAGACGATCTCATCGACCTCGTCGTCGAGGATGAGGACTTCGATGTCCTTCTTCCTGTAGATCTCGAGCAGGGGCGAGGTGCGGAGCAGAGATTCTGCGCCACCGGTGATGTAGTAGAGACTCTTCTGACCGGCGTTCATGCGGGTTTTGACGTCGGCGAGGCTGGTGAGGCCTTCGAACTTGGTGCTCTTGAAACGGATGAGGTCGAGGAGCAGCTCGCGATTGGCATAGTCGCTGTAGAGGCCCTCTTTGAGCGGGCGGTTGTACTCGGCGATGAACTCCAGATATTTTTCGGGCTGATTCTCGGCGATGTTCTTTAGCTCGGAGAGGATCTTCTTGACGCTGGCGGTGCGGATGCTGGTGAGGACGCGGTTCTGTTGCAGGATCTCGCGGCTGACGTTGAGCGGGAGGTCTTCGCTATCGATGATGCCGCGCACGAAACGGAGGTACTGCGGCAGGAGTTCTTTAGCGTCGTCCATGATGAAGACGCGCTTGACGTAGAGCTTGACGCCAACCTTGTACTCGGCCTGGTAGAGATCGAGCGGAGCCTTGGAGGGAATGTAGAAGAGAGTGGTGTAGTCGAGGTTGCCCTCGGCGCGGGTGTGGAACCAGAAGAGCGGATCCTGAGAGTCGCCGGAGATGGACTTGTAAAGCTCCTTGTAGTCGTCGTCGGTGAGCTCGGATTTGGGGCGACGCCAGAGGGCGCTGGCGGCGTTGACCTGCTCGGTGGTACGAACCTTGTCTGATTTCTTCTCGGCCTCGTTCCACTCGCTCTTGTCGTAGGTGAGGAAGATGGGGAAGGCGATGTGGTTCGAATACTTCTTGACGACTTCCATCAGACGCCAACTGTTGGCGTATTGCTTGCCCTCCTCGTTGAAGTGCAGAAGGATGGTGGTGCCAGCGACGGAACGCTCGGCGGGCTCGATCTCGAAGCCGGTCTTGCCGTCGCTGATCCAGCGCCAGGCCTTGTCTTCGCCAGCCTTGCGGGAGACGACCTCGATGCGGTCGGCGACCATGAAGGCGCTGTAGAAGCCGACGCCGAACTGGCCGATGAGATTGGAATCTTTCTTTGCGTCGCCGGAGAGTTGGGAGAGGAAATTTTTGGTGCCGGAGCGGGCGATGGTGCCGAGATGCGAGATCAGATCCTCTTCGCTCATGCCGATGCCGGTGTCGGCGATGGTGAGGGTGCTGTTCTTGTCGTCGAGCTCGAGGTCGATGCGGGGGTTGAAGGGGAGAGCCTTGTAGGCGTCATCGGTGAGGGTGAGGTGGCGGAGCTTGTCGAGCGCGTCGGAGGCGTTGGAGATGAGCTCGCGGAGGAAGATTTCCGGATGCGAGTAGAGCGAGTGAACGATAAGTTGCAGGAGTTGATTGACTTCGGTCTGAAATTCACGCTTGGACATAGGTCCATTATAAAATCCGGCCGGGCCTGTGACAGAAGGGCGGCAGGCGGGCCGAGGAAGACCGGGGCGAACGTGCGGCGATGGAGGGGAGGGCCAGGTTCACCGGAGGGTAGCACCGCGCTTCCGTTGTCTATGCAAAGAGTTGCACATGGAGGGGCGGTCGCCGCCTGGTCAAGCCCTGAGCCTATAGGAAACTGTGGATCATTCGGGCTAAGTGCCAGATAAATCGTGATGTCTCAGTTAATGGCTGCATGGGGAAGCTGTCAAAAGATTTGGCGGTCGGATTGCAACAAGGACTGTCACCAGCAATTATCTCCCTCACCATAAGAGGCTTTAGTATGAAGTTTAAGTTCGGCATTATTTTGTTGTCTTCCCTGGTTTGCGCTAGCCCTGCCCTGTGCGACACCATCAGCTTCACCAACCCAACGGGTCAGCGCGGAGTCTCACAGACCTTCGGAACCGTAACTGCGTACGGCTATACCTCGAACGGCACACCCACCGACCTGTATGTCAAGAATGGCGGCGGGACGGAGAACGGCCTCGGGATCGCGGATAATTTCCAGAATGAGATCACGAGCGCGAACTTCGTTCAGCTTGATCTCTCGAGCATCAATTCTCCTTTCACGCTGCTGATCGGTAGCACGGGGTCCTATCAGGCCTTCGCAGTCTGCTTTTCTGCGACACAGGGCATGTTGGGATCGAGCTGCACCCAGTACAGTAATCCGGTCGCCAACCCGTTTCCCACGGGGACGTTCACCAAGCCGACAGGGGACAATTACCTCTCTGTCACAGCGCTTAGCGAGACGCCTTCTACTAACGACAACGTCCTGATTGACAGCATGACGACCGTCGCTCCGACGCCCGAGCCGAGCTCGCTGTTTCTGCTCGGAAGCGGAATTCTGGGCGCGGCCGGCGTGATCCGGAGGAGATTCATCGCCTAAGGCTTCCAAGCCGACGGTGCCCGTCTGAGCAGGAAAACTGAAACTAAAACACGGCCACCCGTGCAGCGGACTCAATCCGGTGCGCGGGTGGCCTCTTCGTTTGTGCAGTTGAGGATGGGGTCTGCGGCCGGGAGACGGCGGCAGACCCGGGGTGAAGCGGTGGGCGGGATGCGGGGGAGGACGAAGTTCCGGATGGGAGGCTACGGGGCTGGGGGAGCGGTCTGAGTTAGGAATTTGGGTGAAGGATGTGCGCTGATCGCAGGCGAGTGGCTGGGACTTCCGGCGGAGTCGGTGCAATGAAGGAGATCCGAAGAGGACAGGCCACGAGAGCCCGGGGGCGGGAGCAACGTAGGTTTGAGGGCTGGGATGCGTGAGTTGTTGGGTGGAAATGGGCCAGGATGGGGGCGGGAGCACCAGACGGAAGCGGGCTTAGCGGACAGAAGAGCGGCGAATCCGGGTCGGATTCGCCGCTCTCTGGTTGATTCGGTTGGGCTGGGTCGCTTTCACTGTACCGCATTTGCCAGCAACGATATACGGGAGTTCGTCGCTGGCGAAACGGGGTTGGATCGATTAGGAGTTGAAGGCCGACCCGCGATACATGAGGGCACCGAGGCCGATCATGCCGAGAGCCATGAGGCCGATGGTGCCGGGCTCAGGTACCGGAGACAGGCCGGTGACGACGAGGTCAGCGGGAGCACCGTTCGCTTCAACGTAAATCAGGTCAAACGGGTTGTTGGAGCCCATCGGCAGGGTGCCGGAGGACGTGATGTCCGTCG
>JAJXYW010000077.1 GCA_021780415.1 Acidobacteriota bacterium | reverse complement strand
TGACTTCGTCGTAGCCGCCATCGTCGGTGTCGCCGGCCTCGAAGCCACCTACGCCGCCGTTCTCTCCGGCAAGACCATCGGCCTGGCCAACAAGGAGTGCATGGTAGCCGCTGGCGACCTCATCCTCACCGCCGCCCGCGAGCGCAATGTAGACCTCCTCCCCATCGACTCCGAGCACAACGCCATCCACCAGTGTCTCCGCGCCGGCACCGCCGCCGAGGTCAAACAGATCTGGCTCACCGCGTCAGGCGGCCCGTTCCGCAACACCCCCCTCTCCGAGTTCGACCGCATCACCCCCGCTGAGGCCCTCAAGCACCCCACCTGGGTCATGGGCCAGCGCATCACCATCGACTCAGCCACCATGCTCAACAAGGGCCTCGAAATCATCGAAGCCTGCCGCCTCTTCAACCTTCCCCCCTCTCAGGTCCGCGTCACCGTCCACCCTCAATCCACCATCCACTCGCTCGTCGAGTACATCGACGGCAGCATCCTCGCGCAGATCTCCGTCACCGACATGCGCCTCCCCATCCTCTACGCCCTCTCCTGGCCCGACCGCGTCGCAAGTGACCTCACCTTCGACCTGGCCGCCCTCTCGCACCTCGACTTCCAGCCCCCCGATCCAACGCGCTTCCCCTGCCTCCGCCTCGCCTACGAAGCCGCTGCAGCCTCCCAGAATCACTGCATCGCCCTCAATGCCGCCGACGAAATCGCCGTCGCAGCCTTTCTCAAGGGCCAACTCTCCTTTAATGGCATCCCGCGTACAATCGAACGCGTGCTTACGCTAACCACCTCGGGCTCTCCTGCGTCCATCCCAGAGGTCCTCACCGCTGATCTAATGGCCCGGCAGCAAGCCAGAGAGCTAATCGCGGCATCTCATATGGTGTCCTCCTGAGCCTCTCGGCCGAGTTGTCGTCCAGAGTCTCTCTTTTATCAATGGTCATCCTGAGCGCAGCGAAGGATCTGCTTCACCGAATCGCCGCAATACCCAAAGGCTCCCAGTAGTTCCATGCATATCCTCTACGTCGTCATCGAATTCGCCATCGTCCTCGGCCTCCTGGTTCTCATCCACGAACTCGGCCACTTCATCGTCGCCAAGCTCTGCGGCGTCCGCGTCGAAACCTTCTCCATCGGCTTCGGCACCCGCATCGTTGGCTTCCGCCACGGCGACACCGACTACCGCATCTCCATCCTCCCCCTTGGGGGCTACGTCAAGATGGCCGGCGAACTCGGCGGCGACGGCGCTCCCATCAATAGCTCTGCGCTAAATGGGGGCAGCCTGCTTGACCAATCAGGCATCTCCTCCGGCGACCTCACCTCCAAGCCGCGCTGGCAGCGCGTCCTCATCGCTCTCGCCGGGCCCGTCTCCAACTTCCTCCTGGCCTTCATCCTGCTCTTCCTCGTCGCCCACTATCACCACGAAGTCGACCAGTACCTCAACTCCCCCGCCACAGTCGACTACGTCCCCCAGGGAACCCCCGCCGCTCAGGACGGCCTCGCCGCCGGCGACACCATCACCCGCTTCAACCGCGTCCACAACCCCACCTGGAACCAGATCTTCGACGAGTCGGCCCTTAATCTCAATCGCCCGCTCCCTATCGCTTTCACCCACAACGGCAGCACCGTCACCGCCACCCTCACCATCTCCGTGCCCTCTAACACCGAGTTCGGCATCGAGGACATCGTGAACGTCGGCCTCATCCCCCAGATGGACCCCGGCCCCATCAGCGTGCTCAGTGTCGCCGCCGGTTCACCCGCAGCACGCGCGGGTCTCCAACCCGGCGACCAGGTCGTCAGCATCAACACCCTGCATCCCCACTCTGTTCCCGCCCTGCTCGCTTACCTGAAAGATAATAAGGGTGCCACGGACACGCTCGGCGTCCTGCGCAACGGCCAACTCCTCACTCTCACCGCAACGCCCGAAAAAATGGAGACTCCCGGCGCCGGCGACCAGTACCGCCTCGGCTTCACCTATCGCCCGCCCCCGGCTGACATCGAGCGCCTACCCATCGGCAAGGCCCTCAGTCAGTCCCTCACCGACAATCGCGAAGGCTCCATGCTGATCCTGCGGGTCATCAAGGGGCTCTTCACCCGCCACGTCGCCGTCAATCAAATGATGGGCCCGGTCGGCATCGCCCAGCAGATTGATCTCGCCACCCAGATGGGCATCTGGCCGCTGCTCAATCTGGTCAGCGTCATCTCCCTCAACCTCGGCATTCTCAACCTGATGCCCTTCCCCCTGCTCGACGGCGGCATGATCTTCTTCCTCATCATCGAAAGCATCATGCGTCGCGACGTCAACCAGCAGTTCAAGGAAGTCATCTACCAGGTAGCCTTCGTCTGCATCATCCTCTTCACCTTCTTCATCATCTTCAACGACATCTCAAAGCTCCATCTGCACTAGCAGCAATTGCTGCTAGTGCCAGCTTCCAGCTTTTCCATCTCGCTGCGACCACCCCCACCGTCATCCATAGCAGAGCGGAAAAAATTTGCTTCTGCCTTTAGCTCGAAGCTACAAGCTAGAAGCTGCTTTTCAGCTCCGCCACAATCTCCCTCACCGCGGCTCTAGCCTCCTCTTCCCTTTCCACCGGGAAGCTGATCGCCCCCACGCGCGCATGTCCCCCGCCCCCGTACCTCTCGCAGATCGCCGCAATATTTGCTAGTTCGCACGCCCGCCTTGTCGTCCACGGATTCGTCCCCACACTCACCTTGGTCCGAAAGCTCGACTTCGACAGCCCCACGTTATACGTTCCCTGCGGAAACAAATAGTACGGAATAAATTTGTTGTATCCCTCCGTTGGCTGGTCCGTAATATCAAACGAAATCACGCCGTCGTCGCACACTGCGCGCGCGCGAATCAACTCCAGCGCCGCAAGATGCCGTTCCATCAGCGGCCCCAGCAACTCCTGCACAAACGGCTGTTCCAGCACCTGCTGCAGAGGCATCTCCGTCAGCAGCGGGATAAACTTCATCGACACCGACTCCCCATCCACCTCCGGCGCGCTCTCAATAATCATCGTCAACTTCATCGCCGGCTCGGCCATCTCCACCGCGGCCTTCGCGCTCTCGTACTTCGCGCCGTCCACAATATCGGCCCAATGGATCAACTCATTCAGCGGAGCAACGTCCATGCCAAACTTCGTGCTCGCAATATGCGCAATCCAGC
Source organism: Acidobacteriota bacterium (assembly GCA_021780415.1). The sequence goes on along the minus strand of JAJXYW010000077.1, from coordinate 1,139 downwards.
TTGTGCAACTTGTATACGTCGGATCGAAGAACTGCCGCATGGTCTGGCTTCCATCCGACTGCCCACGTCGAAACGTCTCCTCATCCTTCGGAGTCATAAACGCCGACAGGTGATGATCGAACCACCACGTCACCCGCGGCGACGCCGAATACTTGAAGTCCACAATCGCATTCTCGCCCTGCGCATCGAACCAGCTCTCGTCATACAGCGCCCCGGCCCGATGCACCAGCCCGTGGTAGTCATACCGGTTGGCGGTCCGCACACACTCTCGATGAAACCGCGTAAACAGCGCCGCCGAGCAGGCTCCATCGAAACATTTATCGTGATAAAGCACTCTACAGTTCACACGTACTCCCCAAATCTTCACCTAACCCCACCAGCATACCCGTTCTCCACCATCCAACTCTGGCGTCCACATCGTATCATCATCAAAACTCCAGTACGGCCCGCATCCGCACCGCCAGAGGATTCCGAAGCACATGCACCCAATCCCTCAGCAACCCTCCCCCGAAGAACTCCCCACCCAGCCCGCAATCCAACCCTCGCCATCCGTGCAGGACTCCACGCCGGGCGAGAGCCTCTTCTACGGCGTCTTCGGCCTGCGCGCTGGCTGGAGCCTCCTGATCTACTTCGCCATCATCGCCGCCATTATTGGCAGCGTCTTCTTCGTCAGCCACCACATCCAACTCCAGCGCCAGCACGCCGCCGCCATCGCCGCCGCCAAAGCCGGCAAACCCGCCCCCCCGCTCGAACCCCTCTTGCCCAAGGCATCGGCCGGTAAACCCACCCCCATCATCGGCATCACCTTCGCCGAACTGATCACCTTTTCTGCCTTCCTACTCCTCAGCGCGTTCATGGCCGTCATCGAGCGCCGCAACCTCTCCGTCTTCGGACTCGGCGGCGACCATCCCATCCGCCGCTGCCTCACCGGAGCCTTCTGGGGCATTCTCCTCATCTCCCTGCTCATCGTCACCCTCCACACCTTCCACCTGCTCACCTTCGACCACCTCCTCGACCACGGCCTCTCCATCTTCTACTGGGGAGCCATCCAACTCTTCGCCTTTCTCCTCGTCGGCCTCACCGAGGAGTACACCATGCGCGGCTATCTCCAATTCACGCTCACCCGCGGCATGGTCTCG
>JAJXYW010000291.1 GCA_021780415.1 Acidobacteriota bacterium | reverse complement strand
GCGAAGATGGGCGTGAACATGGCCGTCGGGATGCCCATGGTGTGATAGGCCGAGGCGGAGAACCAGTCGAGGTTGGGGAACATTTTTTTGACCTCGAACATGACGGCTTCGAGGCGCTCGGCGACGTTGTAAATGGTGAGGTCGCCGGCGGAGGCGGAGAGGTCGTGGGCGACCTTTTTGATGACTGCGTTGCGAGGGTCGCTGATGGTATAGACAGGGTGGCCAAAACCGATGATGACTTCCTTGTTTTCGATGCGCTTGCGGATGTCGGCCTCGGCGTCGTCGGGCGAGGCGTAGCGCTGCTGGATCTCGAGAGCGACTTCGTTGGCTCCTCCGTGTTTGGGGCCCTTGAGGGCGCCGATGGCTCCGGCGATGCAGGAGTACATGTCGGAGCCGGTGCCGGCGATGACGCGGGCGGTGAAGGTGGAGGCGTTGAACTCGTGCTCGGCGTAGAGGATGAGCGAGACCTGCATGGCCTGGACCCACTCGGGCGATGCGGGATGGCCGTGAAGGAGATGGAGGAAGTGGCCGGCGATGCTGTCGTCGTTGGTCTCGACGTCGATGCGGTGGCCGTGATGGGAGAAGTGGTACCAGTAGAGGAGGATGGAGGCGAGCGAGGCCATGAGGCGGTCGGCAACGTAGAGAGCGGTCTGGTCGGAGTAGGGCTGCGGCTCGGACTCGGTGACGGCGAGCATGGAGACGCCGACGCGGAGGACGTCCATGGGGTGCGCGGTGGCGGGGACCTGCTCGAGCGCGACCTTGACGGGCTGCGGAAGTCCGCGCAGGCCGCAGAGACGGAGCTTGTAATGGGTGAGCTCCGGGACGGTGGGGAGCTTGCCGTAGAGCAGAAGATAGGCAACCTCTTCGAACTCGCAGTGCGCGGCAAGTTCGAGGATGTCGTAGCCGCGATAGTGGAGGTCGTTGCCGTTGCGGCCGACGGTGCAGAGGGCGGTGTTGCCCGCGGGGACGCCGGAAAGCGCAACGGATTTCTTGGGCTTGAAGGTGTAGGCTGCGGTCTCAGTCATTTCTTCTTCTCCTTCTTTTCCTTGGCGAAGAGCTGGTCGAGCTTCTGTTCGTAGGCGTGATAGCCGAGATAGTCGTAGAGGTCGGCGCGGGTCTGCATGGTGGAGAGGACGTTTTGTTGCGTTCCGTCGGCGCGGATGTGCTGGTAGACGTTGAGGGCAGCGGCGTTCATGGCGCGGAAGGCGGAGAGCGGATAGAGCGCGAGGGAGACGCCGACGCTGCGGAGCTGGTTGACGGTGAACAGGGGGGTGGAGCCGAACTCGGTGATGTTGGCGAGGATGGGAGCGCCGGTGCGCTGGGCGAAGGCGCGGTACTGGTCCAGGTCGGTGACGGCCTCGGGGAAGACCATATCGGCGCCAGCTTCGACGCAGGCGGCGGCGCGGTCGAGAGCGGCGTTGAGTCCTTCGGACGCTAATGCGTCGGTGCGGGCCATGATGACGAAGTCGGGATCGGTGCGGGCATCGACGGCGGCCTTGATGCGGTCGACCATCTCTGCACTGGGGACGATGGCTTTGCCGGGGCGATGGCCGCAGCGCTTGGCCTGGACCTGGTCTTCGATATGGCAGCCGCCGGCGCCGGCCTTGATGAGGGAGCGGACGGAGCGGGCGAGGTTGAAGGCTCCGCCGAAGCCGGTGTCGATGTCCACGAGGAGTGGGAGGGAGCAGACGTCGGTGATGCGGCGGACGTCGGTGAGGACGTCGTCGAGGGTGGAGATGCCGAGATCGGGCATGCCGAGGGAGCCTGCGGCGACGCCGCCTCCGGAGAGATAGATGGCCCGGTAGCCGACGCGCTCGGCCATGCGGGCGTGGTAGGCATTGATGGCGCCGATGAGTTGAAGGGGGTGTTCGGCTTTGACGGCGGCGCGAAGCTTGCCGCCGGCTGTCGTGGGGAGGTGGGTTTTGCTCATGCGATCCAGTACCTCTTGGATGAAGAACCAACGGTGACAGCGTTTAGCCATAATTGGCAGTGATCAGCGTCACAGGTGGGACCTTCATCGTCTGGCGGGGCGATTGCTAATGTCAACCTTTTGCGGAGGGTACATGCGGTAATCGCATGGCAGGCTGGCGGTAGGTGGTGGCTTGCGGGGTTATGGGGTAGGCGTGGCAGGGCAGGCGCAGGCGCGGAAGCCGGTAGCGCTGGGTTCGGTGATCGCGCAGGCGTAGGTGGGCCAGACGATCTGCATGGCGGCAGCTTTTATGGTGGCGCTGAGGTTCTTTACGGCATCGGGCTCGCCAACGTAAAAGAAGCGCTGGTAAGACTGGCTGGCGGGGGTGGCGCTGGATTTATCGGCGAGGAAGGCGGTGGTGAGTTTGGCGATGGAGCGGCCGGAGAGGTCTGGGAGGTGGTAGGTGGTGGAGTATCGATACTCCTCGGCCCAGTGGGTGGAGAGGCCGGTCTGGTTGCTGGCTGCGAAGACGGTGTAGTCGTTGAGGGTGGCGGTGGCGGGATCGACGGCGGCGAGGGTGAAGGCGGGGTTGTTGCCGTTGACGGGCGTGATGGAGGGGACGAGCTTGGCGGGGATGGGATCGCCGGCGGCCGAGGGGTAGGCGCGGAACTCGTCCATGTGGGTGTGGCCGAGGAGGACCAGGCGGATGATGTCGGGGAAGTCGGCGAGGGTGGTGGCGAAGGCGTCGGTGGAGAGGAACATCTCGGGAGACTGGCCGGCGCAGACGTTGCGGCGTTTGGCGAAGGTGGAGTAGGCGTCGACGCCGGGCGGGATGTGGGCCAGGATCCAGACGTGCTGGTGGGCGGCGCGGGCGGCGGTGAGTTGGGTGCGGAGCCAGGTGATCTGGTTGGCGGCGGGAGTGGTTGCGGCGGCGGGGCTGGTGCTGTTGCAGGCGGAGTAGCGTTTGGACTGGAAGATGTCCTGGAGGACGAGGAGGCGGGTGTTCTGGATGGGTGCGGGGAGGGTGAGGGCGTAGTCGCCGAGAGTGGGGAATGAGTTGAGGATGGCGGTGCTGCTGTCGGGCGAGAGTGCGTCGGCGGCGAAGCTGAGGGCGTTGGCGTGGAGGAAGGCGCTGTCGGGATCTTCGCTGTAGTCGTGGCAGCCGGAGTCGTTGTTGCCGAGGGCGAAGTAGATGGGCGAGTTGAGGAAGGTGAGATGAAGCTGGAGGGCGACGAAGGCGATGGTTTTGGCGGCGAAGGCGGAGTAGTCGGCGGGAGTGGCGGTGGGAGCGAGGGTGTGAAAGCGGCAGTCGAACTGGTGGGCGAGGAGGTCGCCGGAGATGGTGACGAAGAGGGGATGGGGCTGCTGCTGGTACGCGGCCTGGAGGGTGGAGGTGAGGAGGGCTGGGGGAGTGTCAAGGCCGCGGGCGTTGCAGGTGGTTTGGAGGCGAGCGAAGTCGGTGGTCTGGGTGGGCGAGGGTGGCGCGTCGAGGATGGCGGCCCAGGCGGTGGCGGGAGAGGCGAGGAGTTGGGGGAGTTTGGCGGGATCGTGGAAGGGATCGAGGTGGATGTCGGAGAGCATGAGGACGGGCACGGTGGGGGTGGAGGGATTCTGGGCGGGCGCGAGGCGGGGTGCAAGCGCGAGGAGAGCGAGGATCGGCAGGAGGCGGGTGGGGCTCAAAGGATGGGACCTCGGTGGAGTGCGAAAAATTAAGCGTGGCGCGTGCTGCTGAGAGTGTATCGCCAGTGTGTAGACTGGACAGCTAAAGGCAGCGTGCACGAGATGCAAGGGAACCTATGAGGCGTGTGGCGTTTGCGGTATTGCAGGGGCGGATTGAGCTGGTGTTGCGGGCACTGGGGGTTGCGCCAGCGCGCGCTGGGCTGGGTGCGCGATTGATTGCGGAGACCGACCGCGACGGCGTGCGGACGCATGGTATTGCGCGGCTGCCGCGGTTTGCGAAGTATGTGCAGGATGGTTTGATCGATCCGCGGCAGGGGCCGGCGAAGGTGGGCGGATTTGGGGCGATCGAGCGCTGGACGGGGCGGCGCGGGCCGGGGAATCTGGCGGCGTACTCGGCGATGCAGCGGGCGATGGAGTTGGCGCGCGAACATGGGGTGGGGTGCGTGGCGCTGGCGGATACGTCGCACTGGATGCGCGCGGGGACGTATGGATGGCAGGCGGCGGATGCGGGGTTTGCGGCGATGTGCTGGAGTAATACGCTGCCAAATCTGCCGCCGTGGGGCGCGAGTTCGGTGGCGTTGGGAAATAACCCGCTGGTGGTGGCGATTCCGCGGAGGGTGATCTCGAAGAGCGGCGGCGAGGGCGAGTCGGTGCCGATTGTGCTGGATATGGCGATGAGCCAGTTTTCGTATGGGACGCTGGCGTCGTACCGGCAGCGCGGCAAGGCACTGCCGGTGCCGGGGGGATATGACGAGGCGGGCGAGTTGACGACGGATGCGGCGGCGATTGAGCGCACGCAGCGGGCGCTGCCGGTTGGATACTGGAAGGGGTCGGGGCTGTCGTTTGTGCTGGATGTGCTGGCTGCGATGCTGTCGGGCGGGCTGGCGACGCATGATCTGACGACCGATCCGGCGAAGGAGGTGGGGCAGTCGCAGGTGTTCCTTGCGATTGCACCGGCTTCGGTGGAGACGATTGAGGAGTTGAGCCGCTTTGCCAAGGGGGCGAGCGTGGCGCAGCGGGCGATCGATGCGCTGCATGCGGCGACGCCGATCGAGGCAGGGAAGCCGGCGCGCTATCCGGGGGAGGGTGCGCTGCGGGTGCGCGAGGACAGTATGCGGCTGGGCGTTGCGGTGGAGGATGCGGCCTGGGAGGCGTTTGTGAAGCTGGAGACGGAGCTGTCGCTGTCGCATACACCGGAGCAATAGAAGCGCTGGTGTATGCGACAGCGACAGCGGCTATTGGCATCCGGTGTAGTCGCTGGTTCAAGAAGCAGATTCCTCCGCTTCGCTACGGAATGACAAACATCAAAATGATTGCGACTACACCTCAAAGCGAACAGCTCTTGCGTAGATGCGCTACATGTTGGTGTGGCCGCCGCGCATGTCCTCGTTGAAGGAGGGCTTGATGAAGGCGAGGGCCTCGGCGATCTGAGCGCGGTAGGTCGCTTCGCGGTTGCGCAGGGTGTCTGTGGCGGTGGCCCAGTTGCCGGTGTCGTCGAGCTGGATGAGGCCCTGGGCGGCGAGTGCGGCTGCGGAGGTCTTGAGTTCGGCGACGGTGGTGTTGAGATACTGCGCGTCGCGCGGGTCGGTGAGCCAGACGGGAGCGCCGCTGCCGAGGATGTGCGAGAGCCAGAAGGCCTTGGCGGCAAGATAGGCGTGGCGCTGCTCTTCGGTGGTGTCGTTGAAGATGAAGACCTGCTGCTTCATGGAGTAGTAGCGGGTGGTGACGGGAACGGGCTGGCGGTTGCCGGAGGCGACGAGCTCGAGCTGGCCCTGGTCGAGGGTCTTGCGGACGGCGTTGTAGATGAAGCCTTCGGCGAAGGGCTGCTCGAGCGCGACGACGACGGTGGCGAAGGTCTGCGTCATGGAGGCGGAGATTTCGGCGTTGAGCTTGCTGCCGGTTCCGTCTTCGAGGCGGACGTTGCCGTGGACGATGAAGGTGTCGGCGCCAGAGGTGGAGCTGTGGAAGGGCCAGGCGAATTTGCCGAAGCTGAGGGGCAGGCCGTGCAGCGTGAGGTGGACGTCGGGGCGAGGATTGCGCAGGCGCTGTGCGGCTTCGCGAAAGAAGACGGCGAGGGGCGCGGCGAATTTGGGGTCGGCGGCGTCGAAGGTGTGGCTGAGTTCGAGGAGTTGCTGACGGGCCGGGTCGGAGGCGAGCGCGGCGTTGCCTGCAAGGGTGACGATGGCGCGGGTGGTGGCGGCGCCGGTGAAGTCGATGCCGGGCTCGGCTGCGGTGAGGTTCAGGCCGGCGTTGTGGGCGGCGGCTTCGAGCGCTGGTGCGGGTGCTTGGATGGCTGTGGACATGGGGTTCCTTCGTGCGTACGTTTGCACGCTCTAGCGTAATGTTTCTGCTGGTCTATTTTAGCGGTTCTGCTGCTCGATCGGGTTTCCCCAGTCCTCGCTCAGGTCTGCCCAGGCTGGATTGGTGGTCTTGAGCAATGAGATTTTCTTTGCGCGAGACCAGCGCTTCAGTTGCTTTTCGCGAGCGATGGCGGTGGTTGCGTTTTGGAAGTGCTCGAAGTAGACGAGACGGTGGCATTGATAGGTTTTGGAGAAACCATCGAGTTCGTCGCTCTTGTGCTGGCAGACACGCAGTTGGAGGTTCGAGGTGAAGCGAATGTAGAGGGTGAGACTGCGGCTCGCCATGATGTAGACGTAGAAGTGGTACTCACGCATGGGGGCTCCGTGGAAGAACTGCAGGTCTCTCCGCTACGGCTGCGCCTTCGGTCGAGATGACAGGGTTTGGTGTGGTGGAGATTGTTCTGTCCGGTCGAGATGACATGGCTGGAGCGGGTCAGGGTTTGAGGGTCTTCTCGAAGAAGGTGGCGGCGGCCTGGTAGGCGGCCAGCCAGTCGGCGTGGAGGAGGAAGCCGTGGACTTCGTCGGGGAAGATGAGTTCCTGGACATCCACAGGGGCGGGGACGCGGCGGGCGCGCAGTGCTTCAGCGAGGATAGGGGTCTGGGCGTAGGCGACTTCGGGATCATTGTCGCCGTGGATCAGGAGCACGGGCGAACGCCAGTGGTCGATGGCGGCGAGGGGTGAGCTGGCGCGAGCCCTGGCGGCGATGGCGTCCATTTCGGCGAAGCTGCCCTGCTTCCAGTCGGAGGCGTTGTCTTCGAAGTTCCAGTCGTGGACGCCGTGGAAGTCGACGCCGGCGGCGAAGAGGTCGGAGTTGCGGGCGAGAGCGAGGGCGGTGAGATAGCCGCCGTAGCTGCCGCCCCAGATGCCGATGCGCTTGGGATCGACGCCGGGGAGGGTGCGGAGGTATTTGGCGGCGGCGAGGACATCGTTGTACTCAGTGGCGCCGTCGGCGCCGGCGTGCTCGCACTGGCGGAAGTCGAGGCCGTAGCCGACGCCGCAGCGGTAGTTGACTGAGAGCACGATGAAGCCCTGCGCGGCGAGGTACTGGTTCATCGCATAGGCGTTGGAGTAGTAGTCCATGGCGGGATAGCCGAGCAGCATCTGGCGATTGGGGCCGCCGTGGACGAAGAGGATGGCGGGGCGCAGGCCGTGAGCGGGCGCAGGGGTTCGAGGGAGAAAGAGCTGGCCGTGCAGGTGCAGGCCGTCGATGCTGGTGAAGAGGACCTGGCTGGGGGTGACGAAGGCTGCGGCGGGATAGTCGTCGGGGAGGAAGCCGGGGCGGAGGGGGGTGATCGCTCCATCGGAGGCGATGAGCGCGGGGTGCATGGGGGTGCGTGCGTCGGAGACCAGAGCAGCGATGGTGCCGTAGGCGGCGATCTGGGGATGAGTCTCGATGCCAGCTCCGGTGGTGAGTTCGACGGGATGGGCGTCAATCCGGGTGAGGTCGATGCGCCAGAGGTGGCGGCGGTCCTGGTCCAATGCGTCGCCGTGGGTCTGGTTAGAGCTGTAGACGAGGTAATGGTGATCGGGGGTGAGGGCTGCGTCTTCGACCTCGAAGGGGCCGGGGGTGAGCCACTGGACGCAGGGGTCGCCATCGGTGCAGACCTGGTAGAGATGGACCCAGCCGTCGGCCTCACTGTAGAAGACGACGGTGGTGTTGGTGGCAAAGAAGAGGCGCGGCTCGCCTTCGGCGAGGTGGGGGAGAACGCTGCCGGGCTTGTTGGGCGCGGGCGAGAAGAGGGTGCGTGTGGCTCCGGTGGCGACGTCGGCGAGCTGGATGGACCAGGGGTTGGGCGAGGTGCGATTGGGAGCGAACTCGCGGGGCTGGACGAAGGGCGAACGCAGCCAGGCGATGTGCTGTCCGTCGGGCGAGAATGCGGGCGCGGAGTCGTCGCTGGTGGAGGGCGAGAGGAAGCGGAGGGTGTGGGCGGCGAGGTCATACAGTGCGATGAAGCTGTGCGATGGCTGCTTGACTTCGCTGCGATGACTGACGAAGGCCAGCAGCGTGCCGTCGGGGGAGAGGGTGAGGGAGCTGGCTGAGCCGCGGTCGAAGACGAGCTGGTGCGCGGAGGCGGGTGCGGCGGTGTCAGCGATCCATATTTGGCCGTCGCGGACGTAGAGAAGGCTGTGGCTGTCGTGGGTGAAGAGCGGGGAGTGGCCTTCGCCGATCACGATGGGCTGCGCGTTGGGCGCGAGAGGCTGGAGGAGGACTTCGACGGGCGTGGGGCGCTGGAGGTGGGCGGGGTTGGCGGGCTTGCCGTTGGCTCCGGACTCGGCACCGCAGGTGTAGGCGATGGCGGAGGCGTCGGGTGACCAGGCGAGTTGGGTGATGTCCTGCGCGTCGTCGCCGGTGTTGTGGGTGAGCTGGCGGGGGGATGGATTGGGGGCGGCAGGGCTACCTCCAATCCAGAGGTTGTGGCGACCTTCGGCGTTCTCGACCCAGGCGAAGAGATTGCCCTGGGGAGCGGCGGTCAGAGACGTCGCGTACGGAGCATTGAGCGCCTGTTGCAGGGTAAAGGGTTTGGCCTCAGACGTATGCAGCGATGAGGATGCGGCAAGAGAGGCGACCAACAGTGATGCAGCGAGACCCATTCGGCGAGGATAACCCGGCGGTGCCGACCGTCGCTGTGATTTGACGCAGGGGGCACCTAGTTGGAGAAGAGGGCAGGGAGTAATGAGCGATAGGGGAGCTGCTCCTTACTCTCTCTTCGTTGCTGATTCAGGCGGCAGCTTCGGCCTTGAGGCGTTCGGCTGTAAAGTGAGCGATGAGGGCGTCGATGGTGGGCTGTAGCTGGCCCTCCATCACCATGGCGAGCTGGTGGTTGGTGAGGCCGATGCGGTGGTCTGTGAGGCGGTTCTGCGGGAAGTTGTAGGTGCGGATCTTCTCGCTGCGGTCGCCGGTGCCAACCTGCTGCTTGCGCTCCTTGGCCTGGAGCTGGTGGATGCGCTCGGCCTCGACTTCGTAGAGGCGTGAACGCAGTACGCGCATCGCCTTCTCTCGATTCTTGATCTGTGATTTTTCGTCCTGGCAACTGACGACCGTGTTGGTGGGCAGGTGCGTGATGCGGATGGCCGAATAGGTGGTGTTGACCGACTGGCCGCCGGGACCGGAGGAACAGAAGGTGTCGATGCGAAGATCCTTGTTTTCGATTTTGATGTCGACTTCTTCGGCCTCGGGGAGGACGGCGACGGTGATGGCGGAGGTGTGGACGCGGCCCTGCGTTTCGGTGGCGGGAACGCGCTGGACGCGGTGCACGCCGGACTCGTACTTCATCTGCGCGTAGACGCCCTGCCCTTCCATGATGGCCGTGATGTCCTTGAGACCGCCGACGTCGGAGTCGGTCTGGGAGAGGATTTCTACCTTCCAGCGGTGCTGCTCGGCGAAGCGGAGATACATGCGGAAGACCTCGGCGACGAAGAGCGAGGCCTCGTCGCCGCCCGTGCCGGCGCGGAGTTCGAGGACGATGTTCTTGTCGTCGTTGGGGTCCTTGGGGAGGAGCAGGACCTTGAGTTCGGCTTCGGTGGCGGCGAGCTGCGGCTGGAGCGTGGCTAGCTCCTCTTCGGCCATCGCGCGCATTTCCGCGTCGGACTCGGTGAGCATGGCCTTGGCGTCGGCGATGGCGTCGCGGAGCTTGCAGTAATCGCGGAACTTCTCGACGGTCGGCTCCATGTCGCGGTGCTGCTTGGCGACCTTGCGGTAGTTCTCCTGATCGTTGACGATTTTGGGGTCGGAGAGCTGCAGGCCGAGGTCTTCGTAGCGGGCTACGAGTTGGTCGAGGCGGTCAAACATAAAGGTCCTCCTGCGGAGTCGCAGAGTGTAGCGGATAGAGTGTGGAGAATAGAGCGGGGAGGAAGGGACGCGGGTGGGCGTAGCTAGGCAAAGTCGTGACGCGTCGTCACGCGGGGAGTGGTCACCGGATTTGCGCTGGTGTAATGCATCTGCTCTTTAGATGGTAACGCGAACGGCGGGGATTCGTTGGCGCGGCTGCGGCGGGACAGACGGGCGTCGATGGAAGAGGTAGAATCGAAGGAGCACAATGGCATAAACGAAATCCGATTCGCCAAAGGTCATTCTGTTGCGCGCATTCTCGAGGGGCTCCCTCGCTGTGGAGATTCACCGTTGATTCAGCATCATGTTTCTTTTCGTTCTTTTGTGGGGGCTCTGCAAACGTCGTACAGGCGGATTTGGATGGGGATCTCGGTGGGGCTGATGCTGTTTGCATGTCAGGCGGTGTCGGCGGGTGGCCCAAGGGTGCGGGCACGGGCGCGGTTGCGACCTCCGGTGAGGATGATCCATGCTGCGCTGTTGGAGCCGGGGGTGTTGCCGGCCGATGAGGCGGCGGTGCCGGAGGATGGGGAGAAATATGTACTGAGACTGCGCCACCTGCATTCGGGGGAGACGATCGACGTGGTGTATCGGATTGGGGACACGTATGTTCCGACGGCGATTGATAAACTTGATTATTTTCTTAGGGATAGCCGGACACAGGACGAGAAGGCGTATGATCCGCGGGAGTTCGATGTGCTGCACAACCTGATGGCTCGACTGGGGCGGCCGGATGAGGTCATCGATATTGTTTGCGGGTATCGGACGCCGTGGACGAACAATTTCCTGAGGACGCGGGGAAGGCATACAGGCGTGGCTAAGAACTCGCAACATGTTCAGGCTAAAGCAATTGACATCCGCGTGCCAGGGGTGGGGACGCGGGTGCTGAGGGATGTGGCGCTGAGTTTAGGGGAGGGCGGGGTGGGATATTATCCGCGGAGCCAGTTTGTGCATGTGGACGTGGGGCCGGTTCGGCGGTGGACGTTTACTGGTCGGAGCGAAGATTAAGTCCTTGTGTGTCTGATAGTTGAGAGCTGATGGCGGTCGGAAGGATGCTCCCTGTTGCTTCTGCGTTGATAATGGTTGGGTGAAGAGTTGGGTTGAGGTTTCGGGGACGCGGCTGGTGGAAAACCTGCGCGCGGTGCAGGCAATCGCCTCTGTTGGCGGGGGTGCGGAGGTGCTGGGGGTCATAAAAGCCAATGCTTATGGGCATGATGCTGCGTTTGTGGCGCGGATACTGGTGGATGCGGGGGTGCGGTGGCTGGGGGTCGCCGATTTTGAGGAGGGGGCAAGGGTTCGGGGTGTGGTCGGGGACGGGGTGCGCGTGCTGGTGATGTGTGGGCTGCAAGAGGTTGATTGCAGGGATGTTGTTGCCTATGAGCTGACGCCGGCGGTATGGACTTTGGAGCATGTGGCGATGCTGGAACGAGCAGCGGAGGCAGCAGGCCAGGTGGTGCGGGTGCATTTGGAGATCGATACGGGGATGTGTCGGCAAGGTGTTGATTTGGAGGGAGTTGCGGAGGTTGCGGAGCGACTGGCAGGGTCGAAATGGGTGGTTTGCGAGGGGGTGATGTCGCATCTGAGTTCGGCAGAGATGGCGGGGTCGTGGGTCACGGCCAGGCAGCGAGAGAGATTTGATGATGCGCTTCAAGTGGTTGTGGGGAAAGGGATTAGGCCGGAGTGGTTGCATGTGGCGGCGACGTCGGCGGTGGATGAAGGGGGGACGCTGGGGTGGCTGCGGGAGCTGGCTGCGGAGGTTGGGGCGAAGGTGATGGTGCGGCCGGGGATTGCGCTGTATGGCTATTGTTTGCCTATAGATACGGGTAGGCTTGGAGAGCTGGTAAAGCCGGTGTTGACGTGGAAGACGCGGGTGATTGGGGTGCGGGAGATTGGGACGGGCGAGACGGTGGGATATGGGGCTACGTTTACGGCTAAGTCATTGATGCGGTTGGCTTTGATTCCGGTCGGATATGCGGATGGGCTGCGGCGGACGGCGTCGTCAGGGGTGGGGGATGGATGGGTGATGATAGGCGGCCGGCGTGCGGCGGTGGTGGGCCGGGTGTCGATGAATTTGACCACCGTGGATGTGACTGATATTGCTGGGGTTGCGGTGGGGGATGAGGTGGTGGTGCTGGGCGAAGGCGTGACGGCGGACGACCATGCACGGTGGTGCGGGACGATTTCGTATGAGATTTTATGCGGGATTCGGGCGCGGCGGGTGTGAGTTTCAGGTCACTCTCAACGCAATGTTGGGCTGCACGATGGTACTCTCAGCACGGATTTCGGTTGTGGGGGTGGGAAAAACGGATGGGTAGGGTTGTGTGGGGTGCTGGGAGCCGGTAATCGGTATGGTGGATGAGTCAGTAATGTTGTTGCCAGAGGGATCGGCGGCTGGTAGGGTGTTGCAAAGATTGCTCCATATGGAACGACACAATGATGAAGAGTTTCTGCGGGCTGATGCTTCTTGCATGGGTGATGCCGGTCCAGGGAGCACAGAAGTTTCCCGACTATCCGGTGCGGCGACCGGGTGATTGCAGCATCTCGGCGCGACAGGACGATGTGTCCATCGGGCTTGAGTTGGTGGAGTCAGACGAGGATCAAATGACGTACTTCCATACGTCGTTATCCCCCCAAGGATTTCTTCCGGTGATGGTGGTGGTTCACAACCGGTCGAAGTCCGATAGCCTGCTGCTGGATAAAGGAGGGATCTCGTATGGCGTGGGCGACCCCGGCAAGGCAGCTCCGAAGGAGAATTCGGTGGGGCAGAAGGTGGCCATCACGACCACTGGAGCGATTCCTTTTATTGGACCGTTCATTGCCATGGGGCTGGCGGAGGATGCTTCGCAGGTGAAGCAGAACATGGTGGTGCGGGAGTTGCAGAGCGGAACGATTTCGGCTGGCGAGACGGTGCATGGATTCCTGTATCTTCCGATTCCCAAAAAAGGGACACGGCCGAAGATTCATATTCAATTCCCGATTGCATGGGCCGGGTCGGACAGAACGTCGGTGCTGAAGTTAGATTTCTGAGGAGTATTGCGATGACGAGACTCAATAAGCTTGCAGGGTTTCTTGGCTGCGTTGTGCTGCTATCGGCGAGTGTCCCGAGGGTGCGGGCGCAGGCACCTGCGGCGGTGCCGGCTGCTGTACCTGCGGAGGCGAAACTTCCGCTCAATGCGGTTCTGGTGCTGACGCCGGAGTTCTGCGCGACGGTGTTCAAGCAAGGGTCGATCTGGACTACAGGCAGGGAGAGCTTTGACGTAGGCAAGCTGGCCTGCACGGAGCTGGAGCCCGCGCTGAAGCCGGCGTTTGCGAACCTGACTGTGGTGGCTGCGCCGCCAGCTTCCACCGATGGGCAGCTTGTGCTGATTCCGAAGTTCGCCGACACGCATGCGACGACCTCTTCGTTCGCGTTCGCGAATCGTGAGATGGATGTGTTTCTGGAGTGGACGGTGAAGGACGCGGCCGGAAAGACGGTGTGGCTGCAGACGGTGCAGGGATCGTCGAAACACCATATGGGCAATATGTTCACGCATGGCCACGACGTGAAGCTGATTGTGAGAGATTCGGTGAAGGATGTGGCGGAGCAATCGGCGGCGAAGATGGAGGCGGCGGCGGAGTTGCGCAAGCTGGCTACGGAGAAGGTGAGTTCGGGCAATTAAGGTGGATTGCCATGGGGTGTGGTCGCCGGGGTGAGAAGCGGATTCCTCCGCTTCGCTGCGGAATGACAACTAGAAAGGCAAAGGCAAAGGCAAAGGCAACGGCAAAGGCAAAGGCAAAGGCAAAGGCAAAGGCAACAGCAACGGCAACGGCAACAGCAACAGCAACAGCAACAGCAAAGGCAAAGGCAAAGGCAAAAGCAAAAGAAGAAGCAGATCCCTGCGGGATGACAACCAAAACAGCAACAGCAACAGCAACAGCAACAGCAACAGCAACAGCAACAGCAAAGGCAAAGGCAACGGCAACGGCAGCGAATGAGCGGTTGCCGCGGTAGCGATAGTTGAGCCCGCCGATCGTTGGGTGCAAAAACCTGGCGATCGTGGTGAGCCGGTGGGCTCGTTGCACGATCGCCAGTGGTTGAGGGTTGTGGGATGCTTTCGGTTCGCTGTGAGTTATGAGGCGGATCGTGGCATCGTCGTTAGGAGAACGGGGTTAGCCGGTGATGCCCTTGTTGACGACGACGGTCACGACGACGCGGCGGTCCTGGGCCATGGCGCTGCGTGTGTGATCGGTGGAGACGGGGTTGGTGGTGCCCATGGCGGCGGGCGCAAGGATTCGGGTCATGGGAACGACGCCGGTCTGCTGGATGATGGCGAGGACGGCGTCAGCACGCTCGGAGCTGAGCCGCTGATTCAGGGCGGCGGGGCCGACGGGCGAGGCGTAGCCCTGGACCTCGATCATGTATCCGGGTGTGTTGGCGGCCGCGGTGACGAAGTCGGTGAGAGCCTGCTTGTCCTTCGGGGTGACGGTGGATTTACCGTTGGCGAAGGTGATGGTCAGGCTGCCCTTGGTTTCGTACTGGTCAAGTGCGCCGAGACGCTGATTGGCGTGGCCGAGACCCTGGGCATTGTTTGCTGTGGCGACGTTGGTCGCTGCAAGACCTTGCTGGGTGGTGCCGATGTCCTGTGAGTTCTTCGCGATGTCCTGCTGGCTTTGCTCGATGTCCTTCTGATCACTCTTGAGCTGATCCTGCTGAGCCGCGACCTGCTCGTTGACCGGGTTCAGGCCGGCATCAATCTGCTTGGCGACGGCCAGAGAGCTGCGCGAGAAGAGGACCTTGTTGGCCACGAGCTGGTGATCGGAGTTGTAGGCGCCCTGGACCTTGACGGACAGGCCGGGAACCAGGGCTGCGATGCCGAGGTTTTTGCGATCGAGACCAAGGAAGCCACCCTTTTCGGTTGCCTTGGTGGTGTCCGACAGAAGGACGGTGAGGCGGGGGGTGTCGGACGTTCTGACCGACATGGATGGGCCGGATCTGCCGATGACGAGGCCTTCGATGGTCGCTTCCTGGGCACGCGCTGTAAGGCCGAGCGACGCGAGCATCGCCAAAGACATTGCCAAGCTACATGTAGTTGTGAGCCGCTGCTTAATTTGCATTGCATTACTCCATTTCTTTCACTTGAGATAACCGGTCTTGCGGCTTCCGAACGGGTTTGGATCGCGACCGTATTCCCCGCCACCAAGGCTCACAGCGTGGGCTGTGGCAGGATATGCACCTTTGGATGCACAAAAGGCAACAGATGGGTTGGGTAGACGATACTTTCGTTTTAGGGATTGAAATGCAAGGACTTACGGGCAGCGGGTGATGGCGGAGCTGGCACCGGAACGCCGAAACGGGGCGGGAGTGGGGGCGTTGACCGCGGCTTGATCGCCTGATACGAGAGGACTTCCGGAGGGTTGGCGGGTTGGAGAGGGGCGGGGATCACAGAAGTTACTGGTGGTGGACGGTAGACTGGAAGGATGCTTGCTGGGCTTTATGAGAAGTGGATGGTGGCGTGGGAGACGGCGCTTACGACTCGGGATATGAATCGGGTGGAACGGCCGTTGGAGTGGGGGTTCGAGCATCTGGCGGACTTTGGAGGGGATGAGGCCGCGGGGAGGGTCGAGCGAGGAGAGGTGTCGGGGCTGGAGGCGATGATTGCGCTGAATGAGCGGATTGTCGCTGAGCCGCATGCGTTCTTCGACTATCGGACGCCGACGGACTTTCGCCTGGAGCAACACTTTCCGGCGCTGTATCCGACCAATGTGCGGCCGGAGACGCTGGAGCAGGAACGCGAATGGCAGCGGCGGGCTGAGGTCGGGGAGCTGAGGAAGGAACCGTTTTTGAGGTTTACGTCGGCGGTGGGGTCGGGGTATCCGGAGAACGATACGGTGAATGCGCGGTGGTATCCGGTGGAGCAGGCAGTAGACCGAAGACAGGGAGACGGCGGAGGGAGGCCGAGGCCCAAGCAGGCGATGATCGTGATGCCGCAGTGGAATGCTGACGCGTTCTCGCATAATGTGCTGTGCGAGATGTTCAACCGGTTTGGGATCTCATGCCTGCGGCTGTCGAAGCCTTATCACGATGTGCGGCGGCCGGCGGAGTTGGAGCGGTCGGACTATGCGGTGAGTGCGAATGTGGGACGGACGATTGCCGCGTGCAGGCAGGCGGTGGGGGATATCAGGAGCTGCGTGGACTGGCTGGAGGCGCAGGGATATGAGCAGTTTGGCGTGCTGGGGACGAGTTTGGGAAGCGCTTATGGGTTTATCGCCGCGGCGATGGACCCGAGGCTGAGAGTGTGCGCGTTCAACCATGCGAGTACGCAGTTTGGGGATGTGGTGTGGACCGGGCAGAGCACTCGGCATGTGAAGACGGCGTTTGAGCGTGAGGGGTTGACGCAGGATCAGACGCGGGAGATGTTTGCCGGGGTGAGCCCGATGAGCTTTATGAAGGCGTTTGCGGCGACGGGCGCGGCCCGGTGGGAGGGTGACCTGCCGCGACGGACGCTGGTGGTGTATGCACCGTATGATCTGACGTTCGTGGTGAGGTACTCGCGGGAGGTGCTGCGGCAGTTTGCGGCGCACGGCGTGGATTTTGTCGCCAAGGTGCTGCCGTGTGGGCACTATACGACTGGAGAGACGCCGTATAAGTATCTGGATGGGTGGTATCTGGGGTCGTTTGTCTGGGGGGCGTTTAAGCGGTTGCGGGGGGGGAGAGGCTAGCAACGGTAACGGTAACGGCAACGGCAACAGCAACGGCAACGGCAAAAGAAGAAGCAGATCCCTGCGGGATGACAACCAAAAAGGCAACGGCAACGGCAACGGCAACGGCAACGGCAACAGCAACAGCAACAGCAACAGCAACGGCAACGGCAAAGGCAAAGGCAAGGGCAGGGGTCCTTTGCTGCGCTGTGGATGACGGCGAAAAGGGGTGGGAGCGGCGGTGATGGAGACGAGGCGGGGCTTGCTGTCTCCGAACTGCATGGTGGGTGGCGGGGGTGGGATGAGAAAATGGAGGTGATGCTTCAACTCTCTGGCGCCGGTAAGCGATACGGCCACAAACTCCTCTTCGAAGATGTTAATTGGCTGGTCACGCCTAATGAACGCACGGGCCTGGTCGGCGGCAATGGTACGGGCAAGTCTACGCTGCTGAAGATTCTGGCGGGGATTGAGACGCTGGACTATGGGCAGCGCACGCACATCAAGGGCATGACGCTGGGCTACCTGCCGCAGGATGGGCTGGCGCTGTCGGGGCGGTCGGTGTTCGAGGAGTGCCTGTCGGTGTTTGACGAGCTGCGCGATATGGAGACCGAGCAGGAGGCACTGACGCATGTGCTGAGCGATACGGACCCGAAGTCGCGGGAGTATGCGGCGGCGGCGGATCGGTATTCAGAGATTGCGGAGCTGCTGCATCATCACGATATTTACACGCTGGACTCGCAGGTGGGTGCGGTGCTGGGCGGGCTGGGATTTACGAAGGAAGACTGGGCGCGGCGGACGGAGGAGTTCTCTGGCGGATGGCAGATGCGCATTGCGCTGGCGAAGCTGCTGCTGCAAAAGCCCTCGCTGCTGCTGCTGGATGAGCCGACGAATCACCTGGATCTGGAGTCGCGGAACTGGCTTGAGGATTATCTGCACAACTACGAGAATGCGTTTGTGCTGATCTCGCATGACCGGTACTTTCTCGACGTGACGGTGAACAAGACGGTTGAGGTGTGGAACAAGCGGATGCATGTGTACCACGGTAACTATGAGAAGTATCAGGAGCTGAAGGAAGAGCGGCGCACGCAGTTGATGAGCGCGTACAAGAATCAGCGCGACCGGATTGAGGCGCTGG
>JAJXYW010000208.1 GCA_021780415.1 Acidobacteriota bacterium | reverse complement strand
CGCCCGCGGAAAAAGCCCGCCTCGCCGTGCGCAACCTCCTCGACCCCTTCAACGCCATCACCATCCTTGGCCAGTCCGGCATCGCCGTCGCCTCTGACTCCCACTCCCCCTACGGCCCCGGCATGACCGGCTTCGGCAAAAACGTCGGCGTCAGCTACGCAGAAGACATGACCGGCGAGGTCTTCGGCACCTTCCTCATCCCCTCCATCACCCATCAGGACCCCCACTACCACCGCATGCCCAGCGCCTCCATCCGCCGCCGCGCCCTCCACGCTGCCATTCAGATCCTTTGGACCCAGGGCGACAACGGCCACGGCATGGTCAACTACGCCAACATCGTCGGCTCCGCCATCGGCCTCGGCATCAGCAACCTCTACGTCCCCGGCGAACAGACCCACCTCTCCGCCGACATCACGCGCTACTCCATCGGCATCGCCACCGCCCCCATCGACAACTACATCACCGAATTCCTGCCAGACGTCGCCCGCCGCATCCACGTCCGCATCGTCCTCGTCCAGCGCATCATCAACCAGGTCGCCACCACTGAAGGCGGCGGCGCACCGTAAACGCCTAACGCCTTCCCCATCAACGCCTTCACGCCCGGCAGCGCAGCCCATCGCCAGCCCCATTCGCGCCCCTCAATTCCCCGTTCAACCCCCGTTTCCGCCATTCGCTGCACCCCGGTTGGATTGACTGGCCGTCAAGTCTATCCTCGTACTGACTTTCTACGTTCCGGTGGGTGCCCTTTGCGGCCCAGCACATTAGAGCCGGAGCAGCCCCGCGACCGACCAATGCCGGGGCCCGCAATCGAGCGCGACCAACACATTAAAGGAGACAGTGAACATGTCCAAAGCAGTCAAGTACGCCGAGAAAGCCGTCGTCTACGCGGCCAAGGGCGCGTGGGTTGCCTTTGAGCGGCTGAATCGCATCAGCCCCAACCCGTCCTTCACCCCCAAGTGGAGCGACAAGCCCCTGCTCAAGAGCTATCAGAAGGAAAAGCCCCCTCTCGGCTGGCCGCGCACCACGGACTCCCTCTGTCCCAAGTGCGTCCCCGAGATCCGCCAGCAGATCCTCGACGGCAAGCTGCCCCATGAAGTCCTGCTCAACGAAAAGGTTGGCGAAATCAAGGCCCAGATCATCGAGCGCGACGGCAAGATCCTCATGGTCAAGGACTGCCCCAAGCACGGCCACTTTGAAGATGTCATGTCCATCGACCCGGCCTTCTTCAAGCACCTTGAAGAGTCCTTCCCCGGCCGCGACATCCGCGCCCACGGCGCCGGCGATGAAAAGCTCCACCACCACGGCACCAGCACCGTCACCCATGGCCGCGGCTCGGTCCTCACCATCGACCTCACCAACCGCTGCAACATGATGTGCGACCCCTGCTTCATGGACGCCAACCAGGTCGGCTTTGTCCACGAGCTCACGTGGGAAGAAATCAAGACCATGCTCGACAACGCCGTGCAGGTCAAGCCCCGGCGTCAGATGAGCGTCCAGTTCTCCGGCGGCGAGCCCACGCTCTCGCCCTACTTCCTTGACGCCGTCGCCTACGCGCGCAAGGTCGGCTACAACTCCGTCCAGGCCGCCTCCAACGGCATCGAGTTCGCCAAGTCCAAGGAGCTGTGCCGCGCCGCCGCTGAGGCTGGCCTCCGCTACGTCTACCTCCAGTTTGACGGCATCGGCAACGCCGCCAACTCCCACCGCAAGGTCGGCAACCTCTTCGACGTCAAGCTCCAGGCCATTAACAATCTCCACGAGGCCGGCGTGGACATCGTTCCCGTCACCACCATCATCAACGGCATCAACAACGAGCAGGTGGGCCGCATCATCAAGTTCGCCCTCGACAACCCCAAGAAAATCAGCTTCCTCTCCTTCCAGCCCGTCAGCTTCACCGGCCGCGACGAGGACATCACCGACGAGCGCCGCTTCGCCCAGCGCTACACCCTCTCGCACATGGCCCACGACATCAAGAACCAGTGCGGCTTCGGCGAGCCCGCCCGCGACTGGTTCCCCATCTCCTTCATGTCCACATTCTCTGATTGGGCCGACCTCATCCACGGGCCCACAGCCGAGTGGGGCCAGCTCTCCTGCGGATGCCACCCCAACTGCGGCATCGGCATGGCCATGATGATCGACAAGGAAACCAAGGAAGCCGCCCCCGTCACCGCCTTCCTCCACATGGATCAGGTCGCCAAGGACCTCGCCAAGGTCAATGACGCGGGCCGCGGCAAGTGGCTCTCCGTCATCGGCTTCGGTCTGGCCCTGCTGCGCAACTACGATCCCTTCCAGGCGCCCACCCACTTCAGAATCACCGACATGCTCAAGAAGATGGACAAGACCTTCAACGCCACCGGCCGCAACTACGGCAGCGTCAAGGGCGACCGCACCATGGAAGACATCCAGAAGCGCCGCTCTGACCGCTGGAACTTCCTCTTCATCGCCGGCATGTGGTTCCAGGATCTCTTCAACTACGACTTCCGCCGCACCGAGCAGTGCATCATCCCCTACGCCACGCAGGAGGGCGAAATCTCCTTCTGCGCCTACAACACCGGCATCGGATGGCGCAACATCATCGAGAAGATGCACATGACCGCCACCCTCACCAAGTGGTATGAGGAGCACGGCCGTCACGAGATCTTCGCCGGCGGCAAAAAGGTCGGCATGAACCACGTCGGCCACGACCTCAATCTCAACATGGAGCACGTCAACTCCGAGGCCAACCACACCCTCGACGAACTCGGCATCGCCAAGAACGCCCGCGAAGAGCGTCTCCGCGCCCGCGCCGCCAGCCAGTCCAGCATCGAACAGATCAAGCAGGACGCTGAAAACGCCAAGATGGCCAAGCTCTACCGCGAGCACGTCCTCGGCGAAAAGCCCGTCGAAGGCATCGTCTCGCTCGACAGCATCCGCCCCGCCAGCAACAACGCGGCCAGCCCCATCCACCGCAACCAGCAGCCCGCCGAACCCGTCGCCGGGGACTAGGGCATTGCATGCAGCAACCGCGCCTGCGGCGCAAAAATCGGAGGCCACCCATCAGGGCGGCCTCCGATTAGCTTCTGACCACTGACCACTGTTCCCCGTCCCACCCTTGGTTCTCCAGATCAGAAAGGCCGCCCGCAAGGGCGGCCTTTCTGACGATGGCACAAGCAAATATGCCTCACTATCGCGTCAGCCCTCGCCTGATAGGAAGACAAGTTGGATTTCGTTGATAGTAGACAGCACGATCTGAGCAAGGTTGTAAAGAGTTGGGACGACGGGTTTGAGATTCACGGGAAGCATGCTCGCGAATACTACGTTGAAGGTAGCCCGGCCTTGGTTCCTAACCTTTGCTTGTTTACATCCTTTGATAGGACGCTGCGCCACAAACTTTTCTACGATAAGCCATCTGTCGATGGCTAATTCGGCGCCTGCGTCATTCTCAACAGTTATGCCATCGACAAAGGCGAGTTCGACTTTGGCGATAAGGAGCCTATGCTTGTCTTCGTTGTCTAGCTCATGGAGGCACCAGAGGGCTTCTCTGTTCCCTCCCTTGTACGGCTGTATCACTTCCACAATGTGGTCAATGACCGCCTTTGGAGCTTTCTCCTTCAATCCGCCGTTAACGGCGGCTACAAGAGACTCCATGGTCTCTCTAATGGGGAAATTGGTATACGTCGTCCGCCTTCCGTTTAGCGCGAACTCGATATCGCTCATCGCGTAGTCGAGAGAGGCGCGGAGGTTGTGAATAGCGTCCCCAAGCGTCAGCAAAAACGAGTCGGGGAGATTATTCGTCGCCTTGACCTTCAGAAGGTCATCGGCTCCATGAGGGTCGTGTTCAATAAAGACCTCGTACGGGCATCCCTCGATAAACCTCGTGTTGATTTGGTTGAGGTCGTGGATGTGCTGAAGGGCTCGCTGGACCTTTAGCTTCGACTCGTAGAAGATGTCAGGCATAGAGGAATAATAGAAAAGCCCGGAGAGCTGGCCCACCCATTAGGCTCCTTCTCTTCCTCCGGGTGCCCTAGGTCTCGCTTCTGAGACCTGGGAAAGCACGAACCCGTCCCCGCCCCAGCCAGGCTGAAAGCTGATAGCTGGGTTCTATCCCCGCCGTCCGCCCGTCAGTCACCGCCGGTAGGGACAAACTCACTGTAGACGGCGTCCACCACCTTGATGTTCTTCTTGCAAAAATAGATCAACCAGACTCCGAGAAGAATCAACGGAATCCCGATGATGGCCAGGATGACGGTGAACGCGCAGACTGCGCCCAGAACGATAAAGCCCCACGCGCCTATCATCATGTTTTTGTTGGGCCGGATCAGAACCTGCTTTTTCATATACAGGATGTCCGGGTCGCGTGTCCCTGCGGCCTTGAAAAATCCCGTTACATTTT
>JAJXYW010000136.1 GCA_021780415.1 Acidobacteriota bacterium | reverse complement strand
GGCTGATTCGGGGGTGATGTCGCGTTGGGGGGAGCCGAGGAGTTCGAAGCCGACCATGAATTTGCGGATGGTGGCGGAGCGAAGGAGAGGGGGATAGAAGTGGAGATGGAGGAGCCACTCGGGATGGGCTGCACCGTCGGCGGGCGCGGGGTGGAGGCCCATGGAGTAGGGGAAGGGCGTGTCGAAGACGCGGTTGTAGCCGCTGGTGACGAGCTTGAGGATGGCGGCGAGGCCGTCGCGCTGAGACGATGTGAGGTCTTCGATGCGAGCGACGTTTTGCTTCGGGAGGAGCAGGAGTTCGAAGGGCCAGACGGCCCAAAAGGGAACGAGGGCGGCCCAGGATTCATTCTCGGCTACGATGCGTTCGTGCTGTGCAAGCTCGAGGACCAGGTAGGCGGAGAGGAGTTGCTGGTTGTGCTCAGCGAGATAGGCGAGCTGGGCGGCGAGTTCGAGGGCTGGCTCGTTGGGGATGTGCGCAGTTGCCCAGATCTGGCCGTGGGGATGGGGGTTGCTGGCACCCATCATGGCGCCGCGGTTCTCGAAGATCTGTACGTATTGGATGTCGGGGCGGGCGCCGAGTTCTGCCGCCTGGGCGGCCCACATCTCTACGACGCGGCGAATCGCGGCGGGGTTCATCGTGGCGAGGGTGAGGTCGTGGCGAGGGTCGAAGCAGAGGACGCGGCAGATGCCGCGCTCTGTATGGGCGCGGAGAAGGCCTGCGTTGGCGATGTCGATGGTGGCATTGGGGACGTCGGGCTTGAGCGCGGCGAAGTCGTTTTCGAAGACGTAGGTTGCGGAGTAGTCGGGGGTGTGGTGGCCGCCGGCGCGGGTGTTGCCGGGGCAGAGATAGCAGGTGGGATCGTAGGCAAGAGATTGAGGTTTGGAGGTGTCCTCGGTTTGACCCTGCCAGGGGCGCTGGGTACGGTGCGGGGAGACGACGACCCACTCGCGCTTGAGGGGATTCCAGCGGCGGTGGGGTGATTCCAGAAAGAGATTGTCGATCATACGCGGTCCCTCATGGAGCTTGTGCTGTGGAGGTGGGTGTTGCGGATGTAGGCTCCGTCCACTGCGTCGCAGACGTAGGTTTCCGCAGCGATGTTGAAGCGCTGCTTGTAGGCGACCTTGAGCGCGGAGGCGAAGGCTTCACTGTGGGTACGAGCGACGAGGTTGACGGTGCAGCCTCCGAAGCCGCCGCCGGTGAGCCGGGCTCCGAAGCAGCCGGGCAGAGCCGTTGCGGTCTCGACGAGGAAGTCGACCTCGGCGCAACTGCACTCGAAGTCGTCGCGCTCGCTGGCGTGGCCGGCGAGCATGAGCTTGCCGAAGGCGATGGGGTCGCCGGCGAACATGGCGAGCCTGGCTTCGCGGACGCGGGCGTTGTCGGAGATGATGTGGCGGCAGCGGCGGAAGGCTGCGGGCGACATCTCGGATTGTGCGGCTTCGAGTTGGGCGAGGGTGGTGTCGCCGAGGTCGCGGACGCCGAATTTTTTCACGAGGACGGCCTGGCCTTCCTCAGATTCGCGGCGGCGGATGCCGTATTCGCCGGTGGCTACGGAGTGCTTCACCATGGAGTTGCAGACGACGATCTGCGTTTGGGCGAGATTGCCCTTGTTCATGGGGAGGTGCTCGTAGGTGAGGGCGCGGGTGTCGAGCAGGAGAGCGTGGCCGGCTTTGGCTGCGGTGATGACGAACTGGTCCATGATGCCGCAGGGGGAGTGGACGTACTCGTTTTCGGCACGGCGGGCGAGGACGGCGATGTCTTCGAGGCTGAGTTCGACGTTGGCGAGCGCGAGGAGGGCCATGGCGGTCGCTACTTCGACGGAGGCTGAGGAACTGACGCCGGCGCCGAAGGGTACGTTGCCGGTGAGATGGAGATCGAAGCCGGGGGGGACGATGCCGCGCTGCTGGAGCTGGCGAAGGACTCCGACGGGGTAGTCGGTCCAGTTGCGGCGCGCGGGGGAGCGATCGCTGCGGTCGAGGGTAAGGGCCTCGGGGAAGAGCGAGCTGGTGAAGTGGTAGAGGCCGTCGGTTCGAGGAGAGATGGTGGCGTGGGTGGCGAAAGGAATTGCCATGGGGAGTACGAGGCCGCCGGTGTAGTCGGTGTGCTCTCCGAGCAGGTTGACGCGGGCGGGCGCGATGCAGCTGATGGCATGGCGGGAGGCGAGATTGGCGGGATGGGATGAGGGGCCGGCTGTCGATTCCAAGAAGTTCTTCTCCGTTGTCATCATAAGGCAACGTTTACTTAAGAGTGTCGACAAAAGTATGTTGGGGCGTTTTGGCGGTTATGGAGCGACTTCGGTGGCGGAGGCGGCGCTGAGTTGATGGATGGCGAGCCAGGTCTGCTGATAGGCGTTGAGGGCGTCGAGGGTGGTGGAGCGGGCGTCGCGGAGGGCGTCGAGGTAATCGATGAGGGCGATGCCGCCGTGCTCGAAGGCGTATTGGGCGATGGAGAGGACGTCGCTGGATTCGTCGAGGTAGTGCGCGCCGTAGCGGTCGGAGAGGCGTTTGGATTGGATGTAGGCGATCCATGCCTGATCGACGTCGGAGATGACCTGGAAGCGGGCGGCGGTTTCGGTGAGGCGCGAGGCGTCGGCCTGAAAGCGGGCGGTGTCCTTATTGCCCTGGTTGCGGTCGAAGATGCGTAGCGGGATGTTGATGTTGAAGCCTGCAGACCGCTCGGGGCCGGTGAGGTCGAACTCGCCTTCGAGCGTGGGATCGGCGGTGCCGTTGGCGATGGCGAGGCGCGAGTTGGCCTCTGCTGCGGCGACGCCGAAGCGAGTGGCGGCGTAGTCGGGGCGGTTGGTGAGGGCGGTCTGAAGGATCTGGTCCCGGGTCTGGGAGACGACGGGCGGGACGACGTCTCCGGTGATGTCGAATCCGGTGGAGGGTGACTCGACGCCGATGAGGGTCTGGAGCTGGTCGCTGGCCTGGCGAAGGTTGATGATGTCGTTGGCCTGATCGGATTCGAAGTCGCCGAGCTGGAGGTCGAGGCGCTCGTAGTCGAGCTTGCCGAGGTCGCCGGCGGTGAAGCGGTCGTGGGCAATGTCGACTTCGTGGCCGAAGTCTTTGAGGCTGGCGCTGGAGAGGACGAGGGACTGCTTGGCGATGAGCATGCGGGTGAAGGCGGTCTTGACTGCGAGCTCTGTCTGGCGGATGGAGTCCTCGAGCTGGGCCCGGGTCTGGCTGGTGGTGGCGCGTGCGTCTTCCAGACGCCACTTGCGCTTCTGCCCGCGCTCGAAGAGGCGTGAGACTTGAAAGGCGTAGGCGTAGGGATTGTTGACGCTGGCTGGCTCGGTGATGTCTGCGCCGGTGATGCCGAAGTTGGGATTCTGGCGGACGCCAGCCTGGAGCTCCTGAGCGCGGACGGCCTGGAGGTTCTGCTCGGCGGCCAGGATGGTGGGATTTTTCGAGCGGGCAAGATCGAGGACCTGCGCGAGGGTGAGAGCGCCGGGCTTCGAGGGGGGAGAGGTGCGCGGATCGGGAACGGAGCTGGCGCTGGCGGCGTAAGCTGCCGGGGTGGTCTGGTCGGAGGTGCTGGAGCTGGACAGGGTTTGATCCGGGACAGCTTGAGCGCGGAGCGGGGTGACAGCGAGTGTCGTTGCAGCGAAGAGGATGGCTGCGGGGAGCAGAGCAGCGAGTTGTGGCTTGCGGAAGGTGGTCATGGCTTAGCTCTCAAATTCCGTGTCGGGCTGCGGGAGGACATCGTCAGGGCGGGCGATCCAGACGTAGAGCGTGGGCAGGAGGAAGACACTCATGACCAGGGCTCCGACCAGGCCGCCGACAATGACGATGGCAAAGGGACGCTGAGCGTCGGAACCGATGCCGTGCGAGAGGGCAGCAGGCAGCAGGCCGAGCGTTGCGACCAGCATGGTCATCATGATGGGACGAAGCCTGAGGACTGCGCCTTCAACTGCAGCGTCCTTGATGGGATATCCGTTGACGCGCATCTGGTTGATGTATTCGAGCATGATGATGCCGGTCTGGACCGAGACGCCGAAGAGTGCGAGGAATCCTACGCCGGAGGAGACGCTGAAGTGGGTTCCACTGAACATGAGCGCGAGCAAGCCGCCGACGGGAGCGATGGCGACGTTGCAGAGAATGAGGAGAGCCCACTTCAGAGAGCTGAACATGGCGTAGAGGATCATGAAGATGAGCAGGATGGTGATGGGAAGGACGAGCATGAGACGGCGCGAGCTGCGCTGCTGACTCTCGTATTCGCCGGCCCAGTCAAGGTGGTAGCCGGTGGGAAGCGTGACCTGGTGGTTGACCTTGTCGATGGCTTCGCGGACGGTGCTGCCGAGGTCGCGGCCGCGGACGCTGTATTTGATGGCGACGTAGCGGCTGCTGCCTTCGCGGTAGATCTCCTCGGCACCATCC
>JAJXYW010000237.1 GCA_021780415.1 Acidobacteriota bacterium | reverse complement strand
GTCAACGAGGACGAACGGACCCCCGGTCTGACCTTTGAAGAAATACGCGGGTCGGCGGTCGGTGAACTGCAAAGCCTCGCGGCGGTAGTGAATCTTCCTCAGCTCGCCCTCGGCCATGACCTTGCGCAGATACAGTCTGCCGACTTCTCCGGGGGATACGACGTCTCCGACTACCTTCCTGACTCGGGTGTCCTTTATGGTCAGTGACTTCTCGCCCATGTAGGCGTGGGCGTAGGGAGCGAGGAGGGAGGGATCGCGGATCTCGGGGATGGCGGGTACGGACTGGCGCTCCCATCCGTCATCGAGGGCGGACGAACGAAGTTCCGCGATCAGACCGTTCGCGCCCACGTCCGCCACCTCCCCTCGACCGACCGAGAAGTGACCTCGACGCTCAGACCACGGCGCTCCAACGCTCCACGCACCTTGTCGTTTCGTGGACGGGCCACGTCCAAGAGGACGACGATCCATTGGCCGTCTCCCTTACGGACCTTCTCCGCCACGACATCCCATCGCTGGGAGGCGGTCAGGGGAAGAGCGTCCTTCACTCTCCCCCCAATGCGGCACGGCAGGAATCAATGATGCGCATGTATGCCGACGTGCCCAGATTATGAATGATGTGACCTGCCGACATATCTACAAACGTCCGCACCACTAGCTCCGCGTCCCTCGGGTCCAACTGCACCGTTACGGTGTCGGGGATGGGGGACCAGTCGGACGACCGCACTAGAAGCACGTAGTTGTTCCTGTCGCGCACCAAGGTGTCGAACCCGTTGGGGTCGCGCTCGAAGGCGCTCACCACAGTCGTCTCTATCCCATTCCTGTTTCGCACCTTCTGTCCCACGGTGAACTCAGGCATCATTCCCCCCCAATGCGTTGCGGACCGACTCAAGAGCCGTCACGATCTCCTCCTCGGTTAGGACCTTCAGGTCGTAGATGACACGTCCGACCGCGATCTCTACGAGGTGCTGCTGCTCAGCCTTGGGGAGTCCCGAACCGCTGAGGAGTCGGATGAGCTCGGCCATCGGCTTCTTCTCGGCGTCACGGTTCCTCACCTCCTCGCGGCTGGCGATCTTCGAGGCGTCGGCCGCTCCCACGGCGATGATCGCCCTTCCCCATGCCGAGGTCTCGGCGTTCTGTACCTCGGAATTCCGGGTGAAGTTGGACAGTCCAGGGATGGGCTCCCACGCCGTGCCGTGACCGGGACGCGGGTCCTCCGGGAATCGGTAGGCGGCAGCGGTGTAGACGACGAACTGACTGTCGCCCACCTGGACGAACTGAAGGTCGATCTGTTGCAAAGACCCCTCGGGGTGCTTCTCGAAGAACTCCGCCAATCTTTCGGGGACGGTGTTGTAGTTGGAAAGGTCAACGGGCATGCTTCAACTCCATCGCTATAGCCAGCCAGGCATCGGCCTGACCGTCGTAGTAGGCTGCGACCTTCTCAGAGTTGTTCCGGGCTATCTCCCGGTAGCCATCGGCGTTGCGGTAGCAGAGGTCGATGAGTTCAAGATCGGCGGCTGACAGACCGTCGTAGTCCTCAGGCATCCTCCACCTCCGAGAACCGCTCCTCGAAGTTGGTCTCACCGTGGAAGAGCTCAGCGAAGATGGGAGCGAAGGACGCGGCGATCCTCCCGGCCTCCTCCATCTCCTTAGCGCGGAAGTCCTCGATCTTCGAGCCCTTGCGCTGCTCGTACTCAGACCAGAGGTCTGATTCTGAAAAGGGAATCATTTGGTTTCTCCTGTCCGTACCACCTAATACCACCCTACACCCCCGCGCACCACCTGTCAAGTCTTCTTCTTGGATTTCTCCCCGCGGTACTTCTTGCGCATCTGCTTGCGGTTTTGCGACTTCGTGCCTGGTCGATTGGTCTTTCCGGGGGTCTTGGAACGGGTGGGGTAGTAGAACCAGACCTCGTAGCGCCAGACGTACTGGGGTCCGCGATCAACGATCCACACCACCCCCGCCGGCGCCCAACTCCTCCGGGCGTAGAGTTGGGCTTCGTCGTGGGTTCGGAAAACCTGGGAGAACCGGGCCTCGCTGTCGGGGATCATGCCCGGCTCGACGACCCAGGTGAAGTCTCCCCCCGACTTCGTGTAGGACTGGGTTAGCTCGCCTTCCCCCCTAGGCCCGTTGCCGTGCTCGGCTAGGCCTTTGGATCGCGCTAAGGCGTTCAGGGAATCGGTGTGGCGGGCGACGTATTCGGGATACTGCCACGGTCTCAGGAGGGCGTTTATCGGCCTCTCAGGGGTGCGGGCGTGGCCGCGTTGCTCTGGGGTGAGGGATAGACCGTTTCGGTACGCCTCGATGGCCGCGTCCTCGGAGCCGAAGGCTCGAATCCAGCGACGTTTGTTCCCTGGGGTGAGGGCTTCCCACTGCTCGAGAGTCCTTCCCCGCCGGCCCTGTCCTGCCACGGTTCCTCCTAGGGGTGCCACCATACATGAAGAGAGCCCGGGCCGCTGGGACCCGGGCTCTCAAGGAAGGTTGGACAGGACCTACCCGCCCATCATTCTATCGGCCCTTGGCCCTCCGCTGAACCGCGTAGGCGATAGCCGCCGACTGCTTCTTGGACTTGCCGTGCTTGCGCTCGGTCTTGTAGTTCTGGGTCCAGGTCTTTCGACTCGACCCCTTACGGAGAGGCATGGCGGCTCCTTTCGAGGACGGTGATTCGCGTGGAGTGATTGGCGATCTTCCCGCCCTGAGATCGAAGCTCAGACGTGTTCCGCTGAACTCCGACCGCGAGGTTGGCCATCATCTCCTTCTGCTGGCCGACCGTGTTACCCAGTCTCCAAATAGCCCCGAAGATGGCGATGAGGAAGAGAGCGACCACCGAGAGGATCGTCGCTATCAGGCCACCGTCCGACGTGACCCCGAGCATCGGGGGCCTACGCGGCGGGGGTGGACTTGGAGTTCTTGTGCTCGATGGCGGCGATCAGACCCGCGACGGCGGTGAGGACGGCGTTCTCGGCCGTCGTGCCCGCAGCATTGTGGACGACACCTGTGTTCTTCAGGGCCTCGTAGACGAGGACGAAGTACGAACCGTACTTCCTGAAGAAACTCTCGAGACCGCTCAAGTTGAGGTTCACGTTCATGACCTTCCTTACTGTTGGTGGAACCACTCTCGAATGGCATTGAGAGCGGATTCAATCGCTGGCGGAAGCGTAAACGTCACGGACGGCTCCGTGGGCTCAGGGACCGCCTCGGTCGCCTCCGACGCCGGCTCGGGGGAATCGGAGACCGGCGTTGCGTCGGGAGGAGTGACCGACTCGGAGGCGACCTCAGCGGCCCCCGAAACTGTGTCGGAGACGGGGGCCGCTGGCGCAGGGGACTCCGCCGTGATCGCGTCCCCCGCAGTCTGAGGGGCGTCGAGCAAGGGTGCGCCGCTCTCCTCAGAAGTCTCAGTGCTCTCCTCGGTCAGCGTCTCGCGCCCTGGGACGGCGACCACTCTCCGGTCGGGGGTCATGTAGACCCGGTGCTCCTGGAAGAGATCGAGGTCGATATCCCCGTCGTTGGCGTACTGCCACCCCTCGAAGCCGTGGGGCAGCTCGGGAGATGTTGGAGTGGGTTCGGGCCATTCGGCCAGCCACTTGAGTCCCCACATGTCGTAGGCGAGGAAGGACTTGGAGCCATAGGTCCAGTTCACGAGGTTGTGCGTCCGGCATGCTACCGCCCAGGCGTGACACACCTCCTGAGCCCCAGGACCCATTTGGGCGCTCTGGTACTCCTCCACGTCGAGGACGAGCGGAGAACCCTCAGGCACTCCCCAGGCCAACGCGTCGCGGACCAGTTGCTCCATCACGGCATAGCCGTGGTTGTCGCTCCACCAGTCGATTCCCTGGGGCGGCACGACGATCGGGAGGCAGCCCTTCACGTCGAGGGCGGCGACCTCTTCCTTCGTCCACACGTGGAAGGCGTCACCGGCGACGTAGACGCCCCAGATGTCGCGTCCCCTCGTCGGCTTGGGAGTGGCGGAGTCACCGCCGGTAAGGTCAGTCATGCTCATCAGGATAGAACCTCGCGGCTACCCGGAGGGTGATGAGGAAGAGCCCGGCGTAGAGCCAGCGTTTCCACCAGGGCCACACGCTAGGACCCCATGAACATGAGAAAACCGTAATTCGCTATTTTTGGAGCGGTGGCGATGGCGATGGAGAAGGGATTAGTGCCCACCGTTAAGGCTCCCCCAATCGTCGTGAATGTCGAGAGGTCGATCTTGGTGACGGTGCTGGCGCTCTCGTTGGCGGTGTAGGCGTAGGTGCCGGTGGGGTCGATGGCGATGGAGTAGGGATTACTCCCCACCGCCAACGCCGAACCCACCGTCGTGAATGTCGAGAGGTCGATCTTGGTGACGGTGCTGGCGCTCTCGTTGGCGGTGTAGGCGTAGGTGCCGGTGGGGTCGATGGCGATGGAGAGGGGCCCGCTTCCCACCGCCAACGC
>JAJXYW010000015.1 GCA_021780415.1 Acidobacteriota bacterium | reverse complement strand
TTCCCGCCCTTCAGGTCCGCGACGGTGAATCGCTCCACAGGCACCGCTCCCATGCCTCCGCCGCGCGCCACCCTCACCCGCCACACCGCAAAGTCCAGCGGATACGCCAGCGCCGCCGTCAGCAGCACCACCCCGATGCTCTTGAGCAGCATCTTGAACGCGAATGTCTCAATGGTATGATCCTCGGCCATAGTCTCCCCTCTTCCCCCAAAAGAAAACCTCGCCGCCACGGCGCTACAGGTTGAACAGCTCGCGCAGTCGTTTGGTCTGCGACCGGCTCACCGGCACCTCGGTCTGCTTGCGGTCATCCATGCGCAGTTGGTAGCTCGACTTGAACCACGGCACCACCTCGCGAATATGCTGGATATTCACCACAAACGACCGGTGCACCCGCCAGAACTGTTCCGGGTCCAGTTGGTCGGTCAGCTCCTCCAGCGTCCTGCAGTTCGAGTCGCCCTCGAGCGCCTTCGTCACCACCGAAATCCGCCCCTCCTCTATCGTCGCAAAGCACAGGTCCTTCTGGTCGACCAGCAGCAGCCGGCTCTGCGCCCGCACCACCACCTTGCCCGACCGCCCCGCTCCCGCCGCGCTCACAGCCGAACTCGCGCCCGTCCGTTCCTCCACCATGCGCAGCAGCGCATCCAGCTTGGCCTCCGCGCCCGCCACGCGGCTCGCAATCCGCCCGCCCGTCGCCTCACCGGCAGCGCCCCCATTCATGCTGCCCGGACTCTCTGCCACCATCTCCACCGCGCTGCTCATGCGCTCCCGAACCTTCTCCAGCGTCCGTTGCACGCGCTTGTTGTCGAACGGCTTCAGCAGGTAATCCACGGCGTTGACCTCAAACGCCTTCACCGCATACTGGTCGAACGCCGTCGCGAACACCACCTGCGGCAGCTTCATCCTGCGGTCCAGCGCCATCACTTTTTTGAGCACCGCAAAGCCATCGAGCCCGGGCATCCGGACATCCAGAAAGATCACGTCGGGCTTATGCGTTCGTATCAGCTCCACGGCTTCGATGCCGTTGGTTCCCTGCGCCAGCACCGACACATCGCCCGCAGCATCAAGCAGGTACTGCAACTCCTGCCGTGCGAGCGGCTCATCGTCGATAATCAGCGCCGTAAGGGGCATAGGCATGGCTGCGAATAGTGTACGCGTCCGCACAAGAGAACCAGGAAAACACGAAGCCGAAGCCGCGACGCAATCCTTTCTCTCTATCCTCTACACTCTGCCCTAATCGCTATAAATGTGCAGCCGTGCAGGGGCTCCATCCTGTGCCAGCTCATGCCCGCACAGGGTGCAGAACGCATCGGTGATCTTCACGCCGCGATGGCACTGCCCGCACACCGGCGAAATCTGGAACTGGCACTGCGGGCAGAAGTGATAACTCGCCGCAATCGACGTAGAGCAGTTCGGGCAGCGCGAGAGCACCGGTTGCCGCAGCAGAAAGTACACCACCGCGCCCATGCCGCCCGGCAGCACCACGCACACCAGCATCCACAGCCCGGCCGACATCCCGCGCCGCTTCACATCCCGGCTCACATACCCCAGCAGCAGCGCATAGCTGGCAAACAACGAGCCCCACGCATAGCCCATCATCAGCCGCAGCGGCAGCATGTCCTGTTTGTGGTGCGGCATCACCGCGTGGAAGATGTACTGCATCCCCAGGAACAGCACCACCGCCAGCACCATCGACCAGCGCGGAATCATCCGCAGCTCTTCATCTCCAGCCGAAGCCGCGTCCGTACCACTCGACGCTGTTCCCATCCACCCGGTTTTCATAGCTGCGCCTCGCTGTCACCACCCGAGCGGCCGCGTCCGCGCTTGAACCACACCATCCCCAGCACCACCGCCGTCACCGGCAGCGACCACAGCAGCAGCACCATCAGCTGGTTGCTCGCCGTCGGTATCCCAATCGGGTTCAGCTCATACCCATCCAGCACGCTCCAGATCGCATAGCAGATCGCCGGCATCAGAAACGAAAAAATCCCCAGCGGCACCCACAGGCTGCGCGACTTCTCTCTCCGCTCTCTCAAATGCAGCGCCTGTTCGCGCACCACGCGATGCGTTCTGTTCACCACCACGCCGCGCGCTCCGGCCGCCATCACGGCTCCGCGAAACGCCTGCGTCACCTCGCGCTCCTGCTCCTCGTGCTCCCAGTTCTTTGGACGAAGCGAGTTCATGGCCTCACCTCCACCTTGTCGAGTACAGTACCACGTCCGCGGCCCCCGGAACGCAGCTTCAAAATCTCCGGCTTCAGCGCTGCCAGCCCACGATACAGCCGCGACTTCACCGTCGACAGCGGCGCCCGCGTCACCGTCGCAATCTCATCCAGCGACATCTCCTCGTGGAACCGCAGCGTCAGCACCTCGCGGTACGCCGGCTCCAGTTTCTGCAGCACGGTCGCCACCTCTGACGCATTCTCGCGCCCCTCAAACTGCTCCAGCGGGCTCGGGCCCTCCTGCACAATCTCGAACGGCCGTTCGTCCTCGCCGCCCTCGCGCATCTCATCCAGCGACGACATCGTCCGCTTCCGCGACAGGTCGATCACCAGGTTCCGCGCAATCGTAAAGATCCACGTATCGAATCGCGCCTTCCCGTTGTACTGCGAGCCATTCCGCAGCACCCGGATCCAGACCTCCTGAAACAGGTCCTCGGCCACCTCGCGCCTGCTCGTCAGGAACATCAGGTACCGCATCAGCCGATGCTGATAGGTCTCGATCAACTGGTCCAGCAACTCCGGATCATGCTGCTTCAGTCCGCGCGCGATGGCAGCGTTTTCACGCTCCACCTGTCTGGCTGCCTCGGCTGTCAGTGTTATCGGAGTTCTCACCCTCTTATGGACGCCACTCTCGCTGGAAAAGACTCGATGATTCCAAGCTTTATTCTAAGCCGCAGCATCCATCGCCGCGAAAGAATCTCCACCCTTTGTCCTGACCGCCCCTGCTCCCGCCAATCTGCTCCCCGATTACACTCAAAGCATGGATGTTTTGTACGGCCTGCACCCGGTCGAGGAGGCGCTTCGCGCCGGCACCCGACCCCTCGACCACCTCAGCGTCGCCCGTGAGCGCGAAGCTCGACGCGACCCCCGCATGGACGCGCTCCTCGAACTTGCCCGCGCCAAGGGCATCCGCATCGCCACCGAGCCCCGCGATCAGCTCACCCGCCACTGCAAAACCGACGCCCACCAGGGCATCGTCGCCTTCGTCCGCGAGCGCAAATTCCTAGCCCTCGAAGACCTCCTGCACTCTCCCTCCCCCAACAAATTCTTCCTCGCCCTCGACGGCGTCGAAGACCCCCACAACCTCGGCGCCCTGCTCCGCTCCGCCGACGGCGCCGGTATCGACGGCGTCATCCTCCCCGAACGCCGCTCCGCTCCCCTCAGCGCCGTCACCGCCAAGTCCTCCGCCGGCGCCAGCGAGCACGTCCGCATCGCCCAGGTCGTCAACATCACCCGCTCCCTCGAAGCCATGAAGAAGCACAACATCTGGATCGTCGGCCTCGACGAGCGTGGCACCCCCAACTACACCGACTTCGACTTCCGCCAGGACGTCTGTCTGGTCCTCGGCAGCGAAGGCTCCGGCCTGCACGACCTCGTCAAGCGCACCTGCGACCACCTCCTGCGCATCCCCATGGCGGGCAGCGTCAGTTCGCTGAATGTCTCGGTAGCCGGCGCCGTCGTCATGTACGAGGCCATGCGCCAACGCCGCGCAGGCAACAGCACCCAACCACCGCCGCCAGAGTCTAAACCACCAAAGCCCCGCAAAGGCCTCGGCTC
This sequence comes from Acidobacteriota bacterium, assembly GCA_021780415.1. The sequence goes on along the minus strand of JAJXYW010000015.1, from coordinate 14,218 downwards.
CTGAAGCACTTAACCGCTCCTAACCGCCGCCCTTGCCATTACTCCATTTCCGCCGTCATCCAGAGCGAAGCGAAGGATCTCCGTATCGGCCTTTGCCCTTGCTCTTCTCCCTCCCTAAAGGAACCTGTTTCTTGCCAACTCACCCCAAACCATCGTCATCTCGACCGGAGCGTAGCGTAGTGGAGAGACCCCTGTATGTCGCACTCCCCGCCGCCCTCCTCCTCGCGAGCCTGGCCGCGCCAGCCCAAACCACCCCGCCGCAACCCACCCCTCAACACGGCGAAGTCCTCTTCCAGAGCCACGGCGCCCCGCCGCCCACCCCCGACAGCGACACGCCCCCACCCCCTGAAGCCGTCACCGCCGGCCAGACCCCCACCGGCCCTGTCCTCACCGACGCCCAGCGCTCCTCCATCCTCTTCACCGCCTACGATCTCGACGCTCGCCTCGCCCCCGACACCTCGCACCTCACCCTGCGCGCCCGTCTCACTCTCCGCAACATCGGTGCACAACCGCTTGCCCGCATCGCCCTGCAAATCTCCTCCTCGCTCACCTGGGCCAGCGCCAGCCTTCTCGCCCCCACCGGCTCCACCGTGCTCCCCCTCACCCAGCACCTCATCGACACCGACGCCGACCACACCGGCAAAGCCTCCGAGGCTGTCCTCGATCTCCCCACCCCGCTCGCTCCCGGCGCTATCCTCACACTCGACACCGTCTACTCTGGCCTCCTGCCCGCCAGCGGCGCACGTCTCGAACGCCTCGGCGCCTCCCCCACCCAGGCCCTCACGACCGACTGGGACGCCATCGGCCCCGCAGCCTCCTCCTCCAGCAACAGCAGCAGTAGCAGCAGCTCTGATGCTTCTCCCGCATCCCCGTCGAGTCCTCTCGACGTTGCTCTCCGCGGCTTCGGCAATGTCCTCTGGTATCCCGTTGCCAGCCCCCAGCTCTTCCTCGGAGAGGGTGCAACCCTCTTCCAGGCCATCGGCCAGCAGCGTCTCGCCGAGCAGTTCGCCACCATCCATCTCCGGCTCGCCGTCGAGTACCACGGCCCACCGCCCACCGCCGCCTACTTCTGCACCCGTCGCCAGCCGCTCACCGCCTTCTCCGACAACCCCAACGCCCCGCTCGCTGACGCCTCCGGCATCGCCACCGCCGACTTTCCCGCCCAGCCCATCGGCTTCCGCCAACCCAGCCTCTTCGTGGTCCAACTTCCCGAAATCGCCGCCGCGCCTCTCCCGGAATCCGCCTCCCAACCCAACACCACCGACCTGCTCTCTGTCGAGACATCCGACCCCACCGACCTCGCGCATCTCACCGCCTCCGCCGAGCGCATTGCGCCCCTGATCCAGACCTGGTTCGGCCCGCTGCCGCTCACCCCCCTCACGCTCCTCGATCACCCCGGAGACCCCTTCCAGGACGGCGCTCTCCTCGTCGCTCCTCTGCACCTGCTGGCGTCCACCAAATCAAGCCCCGCGCTCGCCCACTCCCTCGCCCACGCCTGGATCCAGACTGGTCAGCCCTGGTTCGACGAAGGCCTTGCCCAGTTCGTCGATCTCCTCTGGGTTGAGCAGACCGATGGCCGTCCCGCCGCCATCCTTGCCCTCAATAACCTCATCCAGCCGCTCAACATCGCCGAAGTCGGCTTCGACTCCGAGCAGGCCGCTGACGCCGCCTCTGCCCCCGCTGGCCAGCCCCTCGTCTCCGCCACCGACGAGCTCTACTACCGCCGCAAGGCTGCCGCCGTCTGGTGGATGCTCCGCGGCATCGCTGGCGACGCGCCACTCCAGCAGGCCCTCACCCAATGGCGCACCCAGCTTTTCTCCCACGAGGATCCTACGGTCCAGGCCGTTGCCTTCGAAAAGCTCCTCGAAAAGACCAGCGGCAAAGACCTCGGCTGGTTCTTCTCCGACTGGGTGCTCCGCGACCGTGGTCTCCCCGACCTCTCCATCGTGGCGGTTGAGCCCCGCCTGCTCCCCGCCGGTAAAGGTCACGACGCTGGCTGGCTTGTCTCCGTCACCGTCCACAACGACGGCGCACCCGCAGTCGACGTTCCTCTCACCGTCCTCTCCGCCAGCTTCACCAGCACCACCCGCCTTCACATCCCCGGCTTCTCCAACGTCTCTACCCGGGTCATCGTCGAAGCTCCACCGACCGAGGTCATCCTCAACGACGGCAGCACCCCCGAGATTCGCGCCGCCACGCACACCCGCGAGGTCATCCTCCAACCCGCCGGTACGCCTTAATCCCGCGGGTCTCGCTCCGAGACGCGGAGAGACAAGAGTTGGGTAGCAAAACTGCGCTGAGAGTGTCGAATTGCAGCCCAGAATTGCGCTGAGAGTGTAGTGAAATTCGGAGTTTGCGCTCTAGCGGATACAATCGAATCATGATTAAGGGACTTACACTCGTGGCGCCGGTCGCCTCGGAGGAAGCCTTCGCGCAACTCGGAGAACTGTTCCGCGCGCTGGGCTTCGAGCAGGGCAAAGGATGGGCCGAGGAGAGCGGCAAAGGCGCGGCATTCCTTGCTCCCATCGGCAATCTGGAGTTCGTCACAGGCCGCGTTCCGGCCGTTCCACCACTGCTCATTGAGGTGACACAACTGGACTCAGTCCATGCCGCTGTGCAAGCCTGGCTGGTTGCGCACCAGCGCACCGAGGACGTCGCCGCCAAGCTCTCTCAGCCCGCGCTGACGCACTGGAACTCGCGCCTGTTCACAGTCGATCTTTCCGCCGGTTTGAGCGTCGGCTTCTGGCAGTCGGAGAACCCGCTGCACAACAAGCCCATCGCCATTGAGGGCGATCTATCTGCTGCAGGCAAGAGGTTTGCAATCGTTGTAGCGCGCTGGAATGCGGTCATCACCGACCGCCTTCTGCAGGGTTCGCTCGACGCTCTGGCCCGCAGCGGCTGCGCAAAATCCGACATCGAAATCGTCCGCGTCCCTGGTGCATGGGAGATCCCCTCGGCCGCACGCACGCTGGCCGAAAGCAGGCGCTTCGCAGGCGTCATCACGCTGGGCGTGCTGCTGCGCGGCGAGACGGCCCACTACGAGGCCATCTACAACGAAGTCGCCCGCGGTATTGGGCAGTCGCAGCAGGAGACCGGCGTGCCCCATGCGTTTGGCGTGCTGACCTGTGAGACGCTGGAGCAGGCGCTGGACCGCGCCGGGCTAAAGGCCGGAAACAAAGGGTTTGAGGCTGCGATTGCGGCCATTGAGATGGCCTCCATTCAGGAGAAGCTGGGCGCGGCGAAGCGCGAGACGGTAGAGGCGAAATCCTGATGGGAACCCGCCGCAAGTCACGCGAACTGGCCATGCAGATGCTCTTTCAGGGCGACCTCGGCAAGCAGAAGCCGGAAGAGGTGGAGCGACTCTTCTGGGACTCGCGCGAGGACGTCGACGACGAGACCAGGGGGTTTGCGGGTGACATTCATCGGCTGGCCACACAGCGCGAGGACGAGGTCGATGCGCTGATCCAGAAGCATGCGCAGAACTGGCGGCTGGAGCGGATGCCAGTGGTGGACCGCAACCTGCTGCGCGCGGCGGTGGCGGAGATGCTCGGCTACCCGAAGACGCCCGCGGCCGTGATCATCAACGAGACGCTGGAGATTGCGCGACGCTACGCTGCGCCGGAGAGTATTCACTTCCTCAATGGCGTGCTGGACGCGATTGGACGCGAGATGCTGGAGTCGCGGCTGAAGCTGTAGGGGGCACCCCTCCCCCCCCATACTTTTTCGCTCAAAGTATTCAGAAATAAGCTGGTTATTGAGTTTGTGCGTGTAAAGTGTTCGATTCAGGGGTTTTGCGGGTATCCTATTGTATCGAAATGGGTTAGCCGCGCCGCACGATGCAGGGTGTGGGCTGCTTCCTTTTTCTTCCCCTGGTTAAATTGTAGCTGGTTGGTGGGGGTAACTATGCCACGTTTCGGAAATATAAATCGCCAATGTTGATAGGGGTTTGGCGGTTTTCGGGCGGCGTGGGGGCTTGACAGCTTTTGGCGAGGCAAGAGAAAAGGCCCTCGTCTGAGCGAGGGCCTTTCGTTGGATCGGGTGCGACCAACGATTAGTTGGTGGTCTTCTTGGGGTGCTGGGCGATGAGGTTGACCGGAGCATCGCCGGTGCTCGTCAGCAGGCAGCCTCCACTGCCGTTCGGGCTGCAGAACGGCAACTGCGGGGAGATGATGTTGCCGGAGAGTTCAGTGGCTGTAGGAACTCCGCCGGCGGGGTAGGTCATGCTGATGAGGTGAACGTCGTTATCGGCTGAGGTGCCATCGGCGGCGCCAGTGCCGGCGTAGAAGGTGAAGTTATCGGTGCTGAAGACTCCGGAGACCGGCGCAGAGGCCGCGGTGGCACCGTTGCCCAGGGTGAGGAACTGCATGGTGCCGCTGCCGGAGGCGGGCGGGAAGTACATGGGCAGGAGTTGGCCGCCGGTGGTGGCTCCGTTGGGCATGGTGTAGGTGACGAAGGCCACCGCAGAGTTGCTGGAGGGGACAACGCTGGTGATGGAAGCCGCGTTGATTCCGGTCAGGGGCTGGACGGTGAACGAGCTCTTGAAGTATCCGAGGGTCGGTTGAGTCGCGGGAGGAATCGGGCAGCCGTCCTGAGCAGGGAGGGTGATGGCGATATCACTCAGGGTCGAGGTGCCGCCGAGGACGGCATGGGCTCCGAGGATGTGCTTGCCGTCGGTGGTGGCTGCGATCTGATCGGTGATGGCCGTGCTATCGTCGACCCGCGGGATGAACTCATTGGTGACGTTGGGCGGCAATGTCGTGCTTGCGAGGGTGCTGGCGGGGCAATAGCTGCGTCCGTCAGTGGTTTTAGGACCGGCGAAATAAGCGCCGACGCTGGGCACGGTGACGGTGACGTTGGTATAGATCTCATCAACGGTCGCAGGGTTGGCCGTCTGCCAATCGGTGTAGACAGAGTGCGTCAGCACGGCACCCGACTGCGTGGTGATGTAGACGGCCTGATTGTCTGGCGACCAGGAGGCGCTGGTTCCAACGCCGCCATAGGTGGTGAGGATTGAGCTGTTATTTGCAGAAACCAGCGAGATGGTCTGGCGGGTGGGGTCGGTGACGACGATGGTGCCCCCGTCCGGCGATACGGCCAGGACAGTGCCGGGGATGTTCTGGTTGGCGGCCGAGACAGTATTGCTGGAGGTAGCGATGGACATCAAGCCCTGGGGGCTGCCAAGGTAAATCTCCGTGCCAGACAGGTTCATGACCATGGAGTTGGGCAGGAAGGGCAGACGGATCAGTGTGCTGGTCTGGTTGGTGGTGAAGTCCTTGAACGCAACGTCCTGGGAAGAGGTGCTGCCCATGTAAAGGACCGTGCTGCTGGTTCCGCCTGCGTTGATGGTGATGGGATTGGAGGTGATGGACTTGCCGTTTCCAAGGTAACCGATCTGGCTGAAGGCAGAGGGATTGCACAGGGAGGGCTGGCAGACGGCGGTGATGTCCGCAGAGCCGGGATAGAGGGGCGTGACCAGGCCGCTGGCGGCGGGGACGATGGTCTGCGGGGTGGTGGAGTTGTACTCCAGGGTGAGTCCAGTGATGGGGTTGCCCATGGTGTCAAGGACGGTGGCGGTCAAGGGCAGGGGGGTATTGATGGCGACGTTGATGCTGTTCGCCGAAGGATCGCTTGGAGCGACGATTGAAATAGAGGCGGGCGGGCAGGTGGAGAAGAAGCCCGCATTGGTGGCGGTGGAAGAGTTCGAGATGGTCGCGGTGATGGTGGTGGAGCCGGGCATCTGGGCGGTGGCCGCGCCGTTTTCATCGATGGAGACGATGCCGTTGGTCTGTGAGCCGAAGGTTACGTGGCCGACCTGGCAGGTGATGTTGTTGGCGGTGTCGCCAGTGGAACCGCCGTTCTGATAGATGCGGGCGACGAGCTGGCCGACCTGGTTCTGCGAGATGCAGGAGGAACCGTCGACGACGCCTGCGGGAGTTGGGACGGGAGTGCCGACGGTGTCGTTAGGGCAGCAGTCGGTGCCGGGGTCGATGGAGCAGTTGGCGGTTTTGGGGCCGAGCAGAACGCCGGTGACGATGGGGTGGATGTAGATGGGAATCGCGTTGCTGGTACCGGAAGCACCGATCGCCGAAGCGGTGACGTAAGCCAGATACGGGGCGGTGGTGCCGGCGGGGATGACGGGGGGGAAGCAGGTGGTGTAGTCGGCGATGCCGCCGCCGGTGTTGCGGTTCCATGTGCCGGCGCAGACCTGGCCGTTGGAGGGATTGATGTCGGCGATGATGGGGCCGGCGTTGGTGTTGTTGCCGAAGCTGCTGGTGCTGGAATAGACGAAGGATTTAACGGAGACTGCGTTGCCGTGGCAATCGATGGCAGAGGCGGAGAGCGCCTGACCCATCTGGCCGTAGTTGAGGCTTTCGCCGGTGGTGGCGAGGGTTGGCGAGAGAACGATGGTGGCAACCTGACCGACAACCGGGCCGGAATCGCCGGCGTTGCAGTAGACGAGGGTGGCAGCCTTGTGGCCGCAACCGATCACCGAGAGACCAAAGGGAAGCGCAAAGAAGAGAAGAGCTACCAGACCAACAAACCGACGCGCCTTATTCACGAAAACCAAACGCACTAAGAACCTCCCCGTTCAACCGGAACGAAAGCTGAACGGTAAAACCGTCAACTACTAAAAACTCCGAGACTCCAGTTTAGGGGTTGGACGGTCGGTGAGCAAATAGGAAATGCAGGAAGCACCAAACAGCAAACAGGAATTCGCCATGAAGAGGAGCGGCCAGCCCACGATTTGGCGGCTGGCCGGTGTTGTCTGGGATTTGATTGCTGACTATTTCTGCTTCCTACCTGCTGCTCTCCGGCATGTTTTCTGCAAACCACTTTGCTTCGCGCTGGGCGCGGTCGCGGATGTGGTCGGGGTTGCGGAAGCCGTGGCCTTCGTTGGGGTAGACGACGAGCTGGGTTTTGACGCCGAGATCGCGGAGAGCGTGCCAGAACTCGAAGGATTGTGGGGCGGGGCACTCGCCGTCGCGGTCGCCGACGATGACGAGCGTGGGGGTGGTGACGTTCTTGATGAAGGTGATGGCCGAGGACTTGGCGTAGACGGCGGGATCGTCGTAGACGCTGGCGCCGAAGAAGGGAATCATCCACTGGTCAATGGAGTTTTCGCCGTAGTAGCTCTCCCAGTTGGAGATGCCGGCACCGGCGACGGCGGCGCGGAAGCGATGCGTCTGGGTGACGGCGAACATGGTCATGAAGCCGCCGTAGGACCAGCCGGTGAGGCCCTCGCGGGTCTTGTCGATGGAGGCTTTGGCCTCGACCGCGTCCATGCCCTTGAGGATGTCGCGGAGGTCGCCGTAGCCGAAGTCCTTGACGTTGGCCTGGACGAACCGCTCACCCTGGCCGAAGGAGCCGCGGGGGTTGGGCTGGAACTCGAAGTAGCCGCGCCGCGACCACATGGAATTGCCCCAGCGAGCGCCGACCGAGGCCGAGGGTCCGCCGTGGACGCTGACGATGAGGGGATACTTTTTGGCCGGGTCGTAGTCGGCGGGGTAGGTGAGCCAGCCCTGGACGTGGTAGCCCTCGTTGGCCCACTCGAGGGAGATGGTTTTGGCGGTGGGCTTGAGGCCGGCGTTGAGGTGTGTGAGTTGCGTGATGTCGCCGGTGTCGCTGGCGAGGAGGTAGAGCTCGGGCGGGGTGGTGAAGCTGCTTTCGACAAAGGCGACCTTGCCGTCATTGGAGACGGAGACGGCGTCCTTGATGCTGCCGCCGGAGATGGTCGCTTCACCGAGATCTTTGGCGGTGACTTCGGAGTTGGTGGAGGTGTCCCATTTGACTAGAGCGGTGTGGCCGCTGCGGTCTTCGACGAAGCTGAGTTGGGTGTTGGAGAGCCAGGCTTCGAAGCAGGGCGTGCCGTCGATGCCGGGGGTGATGTCGGTGGGGGAGCCGCCGGTGGAGGGAACGATGTAGACGTCGCCACCGGTGGAGCCCTGGTCGCTCATGAGGCCGCCGATGAAGGCGATGCGCTTGCCGTCAGGGGAGAAGCGGGGGACCGCGATTTGCAGGCCGTGGAGCGGGCCGGGGACGGTGTTGGGGTCGAGGACGACGTGCGGTGCACCGCCGGTGATGGTCGCGGTGTAGAGTTTGGCGATCCACCAGTTGTTTTCGCCGGGAGGGTTGGCGGCAATGAAGGTGATCTCGGGTGCGGTGGGCGCCCAGGCGAACTCGTAGACGTGGAGGTTGGCGGGGGTGATGAAGGCCGCGTTGCCGGTGGCGACGTCGATGGAGTCGACGCGCTGGATCTCGACGCCGTCTTCGCCGATGACGCCGGACCAGGGCTTCATGGCGTCGAGTGCGCCGGCGGAGCGGGTGGCGTTTTGGACGAAGAGGAAGGCGATGGAGCGACCGTCGGGGGACCAGGCGGGCTGCTGAAGGTTGCCGGTGAGGTGGGAGAGCTGCCTGACCTTGCCGGTGGCCTTGGACCAGAGGAAGATCTGCTGCTGGTCGGGCCTGGCTTTGTCGCCTGTGCAGGTGGAGAGGAAGGCGAGGGTGTTGCCGTCGGGGGACCAGATGGGTGAGGCGTAGGAGCAGTGGGCTGCGCCTTTGACCTGGATGAGTTTGGTGCTGGCGGGATCGGCGATGTCGGTGAGGTGGAGGGTGGAGTCCTCGTGGCCGCGGAGGGTCCAGGCTATGGCGGTGCCGTTGGGCGAGAGGGCGACGCCACCGGGCTGGGCGGCGCTGGTGAAGGACTGGCTGGGATTGGCGGTGTCGGGTGCGGCGGCGAGGGCGGGTTTGGCTGGAGATTGAGCGGCGAGGGCTGTGGTGAGCAGCAGGGAAGAGGCAGCGGCGTAGAGTGGCAGGCGGGCGCGGCTAGCGGGAAAGATCATGCTGGACAGCGTATCAGTCCTGCGCGGACGGCGGAAGGTACTGTGCGAACGGCGAGGGGCTTCGCGTGGTGTTTGATTGGGGGCTTGGGTGACAGCGAGGAAGGCAATTTGGTCGTTGCGCCTGCGGCTTCACTCTGGCGTTACCGTCTGAGCGAGGAAGGAACGCTCGCTCGGGGCCTGGTTCTTCGGCAGAGCGGGCCCCACTCATCGCGCAAGAAGCCGCGCGATAAATGGGGCGCCCGGGGCCGCAAAATTCACCCTTGACATGGATGGAATATCCACTACCATATAGTTGTGGATAAATTGGGTACGACCTTTACGGCTTTGTCTGATCCAACCCGGCGGGCAATGATCGAACGGCTCTCCCATGGGCCAGCCTCTGTGCATGGATTGACGGAACCTTTTGCACTCTCGCAGCAGATGATTTCAAAACATGTTGCCTACCTGGTGAAGGCGCGGATTGTGATCAAGACGAAGCGGGGGCGAGAGAGTGTGTGCATGCTTAGGCCGGAGGCGATCAAGGCAGTCAGCGACTGGGCGATGAGCTATCGCCGATTCTGGGAAGAGAGTTTCGACAAGCTGGATGTGGTTGTGACTCAAATGAAAAGAGCGGAGGTCGGAGATGACAAACAACACGGGTAACGAGACGGAGCGGATGGTTATCACAAGAGTTTTTGATGCCCCACGCGAGTTGGTTTGGAAGGCGTGGACAGATCCGAACTACGTAATGCAGTGGTGGGGGCCGAAGGGCTTTAGTGCGCCTGTTTGCCAGATGGATTTTCGCGTGGGAGGGAGATTTCTTTGCTGCATGAGAGCGCCGGACGGGCAGGAGTTCTGGAATGGTGGTGAGTACCACGAGATTGTTCTGCACGAGAAGATCGTCTCCTCCATGTACTTTTCGGACTCGAAGGGAAACAAGGTTGAGCCTGAGCAGTTGGGAATAGAACATGAAGCCATAGACGGCGCGAACGACGTGACTCTCTTTGAGGATCTCGGGAACGGCCAGACGAAGCTCACCTTCATTGGAAATGAACCCATGGAAAGCGCGAAAAATAGCGGTCAACTGGAGGGTTGGAACCAGATACTCGATAAAGTTGCAGCAGTTATTGCGGGGCTGGCGCCGGCGAAATAGGAAGTTGACGTTTTGACGATCGTGATGCGCGAGAAACATCTCAGGGTGGCGGGGAGGGGCTTAGTTGAAAAGGTGCTTCCCGTCACTGAGCCAGGGGTCGCCTATCCGGATAGGCGACCCCTGGCTCAAGTGTTGCCTTCAGGGCTTAGCGCTGATTGAGTTCGGTTTACGCGCTCGCGACTGGATAGGTGTGGTCAAACGCTGTCCTCATTAGTTTTAGTTCTTGAGGGATGGCCGGCGGCCCGGGAGTCGGTACGCTACCGGTCTGAGAGGAATCTTGACGGCTTCGTGGCGACTTGATACAGTTAGAAGGTTCCGCGAGTATCCGGAACGTGCCGTCATGAAGAGGCTCGGCGGGCTTTGGCCCGCGCTATACTGGATACAAGAGATTCACCGCAGGGTTCGCCCGGATGTTTGAGGGGGGAATCAGTTAGTCTGCGGTTGGCATGATGCCTATCTAATCGCGCCTGCGACACCCTCCTCCCCGCTGCACCACGGCGGGACCCCATGGGGATGGGCTATGTGGGCCGGAACAGCGAAACGGAGTGGAGTCGTTGAGCGGCTTGTGAGAGCTGGCTTGATGCACCTCGGCCACCGTCGACTGTTATCTCGCTTGAGTGGTTTGCAGTTGGGTTGTTAGTGGTACGCGCAGTCGGAAGTACGGCCGCGTGCAGGATTCAGAACTTCGCCGGGACGTGTTCGCATGTTCCGCCTTCCGTGCGTCTGGCTGGACGTTGCCTTTGGCGCATGGGAGTAGAGCGACGGGAGCTGCCCTGCACCGAGCCCGAACAAGAGTTTCGGGAAGTAACTACCTTCGGGTAGAGCCAAGGAGTAGTAAAGTGCCTACGTTTCATCAGCTCGTCAAGCAGGGCCGGACGCCGACCCGCTACAAGACTGCATCGCCTGCGCTGCAGGGTTCGCCGCAGCGCCGCGGTGTGTGCACCCGCGTGTACACGCAGACCCCCAAGAAGCCGAACTCGGCGCTGCGCAAGGTTGCGCGTGTTCGCCTGACTAACGGCATTGAGGTTACGACCTATATCCCGGGCATTGGCCACAACCTGCAGGAGCACTCGATTGTGCTGATCCGCGGCGGCCGTGTGAAGGATCTGCCGGGTGTTCGGTACCACGTGGTTCGCGGAACGCTGGATTCGGTTGGCGTGGCGAATCGTAAGCAGAGCCGCTCGAAGTATGGCGCAAAGAGGCCGAAGGCGAGCAGCAAGTAAAAGATTCGGGTTGTCAGTTCTCAGGGGTCAGTTCTCAGTTTGAGGCTGGCGGTACTGAGAACTGATAGCTGACAACTGAGAACGTTTTATACAGGCCCAGCTCGTGAGAGGTTCACCGCGCTGGGGGAAGAAGAGAAAGAAGAAGAGATGCCGAGAAAAGGATTTATTCCCAAGCGTGACGTGCCAGCCGATCCGATCTATGGGTCGACGCTGGTGACGAAGTTCGTGAACAGCATGATGTGGGGCGGTAAGAAGTCGACTGCCCAGGGCATCTTCTATCAGGCGATGACCAACCTGGAAGCCAAGGGTGGGGATGAGGCGCTGAAGCTGTTCAAGAAGGCCGTCGAGAACGTGAAGCCGATGCTGGAAGTGAAGAGCCGCCGAGTGGGCGGAGCGAACTATCAGGTGCCGATCGAGGTGCTCCCGGAGCGCCGGACGTCGCTGGCGATTCGCTGGCTCGTAACCTATGGCCGCGCGCGTGGTGAAAAGGGAATGGTGGAGAAGTTGACCGCCGAACTGCTCGATGCAGCCAATGGCCGCGGCGCCGCGATGAAGAAGAAGGAAGACGTTCATCGTATGGCCGAGGCGAACAAGGCGTTCGCACACTATCGCTGGTAAGAGCTCTTCGACAGAAGGCTTTTGCTGGACTGGAAAATTTGTAGCAACCGCGGGCTGAATGGCTCGCATAAAAGAAAAGGATCACCGTGGCACGCACAGTACCTCTCGCAAAATGCCGAAACATTGGCATCATGGCTCATATCGACGCCGGCAAGACGACGACGACCGAGCGCATCCTGTTCTATACGGGCATTACGCACCGTATCGGCGAGGTGCACGAGGGCACGGCCACCATGGACTGGATGGAGCAGGAGCAGGAGCGTGGCATCACGATCACCTCTGCTGCGACCACCTGCACGTGGAATGGCATTCGCATCAACATCATCGATACGCCGGGTCACGTGGACTTCACTGCTGAAGTGGAGCGCTCGCTGCGCGTGCTCGACGGCGCGGTGGCGTGCTTTGATGCGGTTGCGGGCGTGCAGCCGCAGTCTGAGACGGTGTGGCGCCAGGCGAACAAGTATAAGGTTCCGCGGATTTCGTTCATCAACAAGATGGACAAGGCTGGCGCGAACTTTGAGTACGCGACCTCGACCATCGTGCAACGCCTCGGTGCGCGCGCGGTTCCGATCCAGATTCCTATCGGCGAAGAGGCGAAGTTTGCCGGCGTTGTGGACCTGGTGGAGATGAAGGCGATTCTGTGGCATGACGAGACCATGGGCGCGAAGTACGACGTCGAAGAGGTTCCCGAAGAGTTGAAGGCCAAGGCGGAGAAGTTCCGCACGGAGCTGATTGAAGCGGTTGCCGACTCTGACGAAGATGTGATGCACAAGTACCTCGAGGGCGAGGAAATCACGATTCCGGAGTTGAAGCGCGCCATTCGAAAGGCGACGATCGCGATGCATGTCTTCCCGGTGCTATGTGGTTCGTCGTTCAAGAATAAAGGCGTGCAGACTCTTCTCGACGCGGTGGTCGATTACCTGCCGAGCCCGCTGGATGTTCCGCCGATCGAGGGCACGGAGCCAGGTGAGCCGGAAGTGAAGCTGGTTCGCCGCGCGGACGATACCGAGCCGCTGGCTGCGCTGGGATTCAAGATCATGACAGACCCGTTTGTCGGTCAACTTATCTTCATTCGCATTTATTCGGGCGTGCTGAAGACGGGCGACTCGGTGCTGAATCCGCGCACGGGCAAGACCGAAAGAATTGGACGTCTGCTGAAGATGCACGCCAACAAGCGTGAAGAGATTACGGAGATCATGGCGGGCGATATCTGTGCTGCCGTCGGTCTCAAGAACCTCAACACGGGCGATACGATCTGTAGCGACAAAGCTCCGATTCTTCTGGAGTCGATCGACTTCCCGGCGCCTGTGATCGAAGTGGCGGTTGAGCCGAAGACCAAGGTGGATCAGGAAAAGATGGGCATGGCGTTGGCCAAGCTCGCGCAGGAAGATCCGACCTTTAAGGTTCGGACCGATATTACCAATGGCCAGACAATCATCTCGGGCATGGGCGAGTTGCATCTTGAGATCATCGTCGACCGCATGATGCGCGAGTACAAGGTTGAGGCGAACGTCGGCAAGCCGCAGGTGAACTACCGCGAGACGATCCGCGCGAACGCCGAGGCGGAGGGTAAGTACATCCGGCAGACGGGTGGCTCGGGTAACTACGGCCACGCGAAGATTCGCATCTCGCCGAATGAGCCAGGCAAGGGATACGAGTTTTCGAACGACACCAAGGGCGGCACGATTCCCAAGGAGTACATCAAGCCGATCGACCAGGGCATCCAGGAAGCGCTGCTGGGCGGAATTCTGGCTGGTTACGAGATGGTCGACGTCAAGGTGAGCCTGTACGACGGCAGCTATCACGACGTCGATTCAAACGAAATGGCCTTCAAGATCGCCGGATCAATGGCGTTCAAGGAGGCGGCACGCAAGGCGAAGCCGGTGCTGCTGGAGCCCGTGATGGCCGTTGAAGTCACGGTTCCCGAGGAGTATATGGGTACGATCATCGGCGATCTGAATAGCCGCCGTGGGCGTATCGAAGGCATGGAGATGGTGGGCGGCGTTCAGGCTATCAAGGCGACCGTGCCGCTGTCGACGATGTTTGGCTATGCGACCGCGATGCGCGGATCGACGCAGGGCCGGGCGAACTTCTCGATGGAGTTCAAGCAGTATGAGGAGGCACCACGCTCGGTCTCGGAAGAGATTATTGCGAAGGTGCAGGGCAAGGACAGCAAGTAGCCACCAGCCGCGCGCTGGAGCCAGCGAAGCTAGCTGGCGCGCGCAAAAACAGAGCAAGGCGCCAAGTCGGGCCTTTGAATTTTTGGCAACACGGAGAGAGTCATGGGCAAGGAAAAATTTGATCGCAGCAAGCCGCACGTAAACATAGGGACGATTGGACATATTGATCATGGCAAGACGACGCTGACGGCGGCGATTACGAAGGTGCTGTCGAAGCATAATCCG
>JAJXYW010000196.1 GCA_021780415.1 Acidobacteriota bacterium | reverse complement strand
TGTTGCCGGTGGAGCTCGTATCGGCACTCCGAATGGCAGGATGCATGGCCAGAGTGGCAGCCCGCATCCAGCACGCGACGCGCACAGGCGCGGAGGAAGCCCCGAAGGGAAGGGAGAGACAGGCGCCCTCGCCTGTCGAGTACCGCAGAATGCAGCGCCGGAGAGGAGTGGAGGCGCGGGGGAAGAACGAGATGAGGAGATGCCGAGATGAGGAGATGAGGGCGCGCGCGGGCCTTCGAAGTCCAGCGCCGTCCCGACCCACCTCCGTCATCCCGGCCATCTTCACGCAGCCATGTCTTGTCCCCTCTCCCCGCCCCTCCGCTCCCCCGCTCCTCCGCTCCTCTGCCATCCTTCCACCTCCGCCCCTCCGCTCCCCTGCCCCTCCGCCATCCTTCCCCCTTGACTTTGGCGTATTGCCGTCCTAGCCTGATTCCTCATCAGCGAAGCGCACCAAGGGGGGAGAATCATGCCGATACCGGACTATCAGGCGCTCATGCTTCCGCTGCTCAAGTTCGCCAGCGACGGCAAGGAGCATTCCCTTCGCGAGGCCCTTGACGCTCTGGCGGTCGAGTTCCAATTGACTCCAGAAGAGGTCCGGCAGCTTCTCCCGAGCGGCACCCAGGAGATCTTCCACAACCGGGTCTCCTGGGCCCGTTCCTACATGGGCAAGGCGGGGCTCCTGCAATCGCCCAAGCGCGGCGTCTTCGTGATCACAAAGCGCGGGCGGGAGGTCCTGTCGCAACACCCGAAGGCGATCAACGCCAAGGCCCTGGAGCAGTTCCCCGAATTCATGGCCTTCCGAAACCTCAGGCACGAGAAGGACAAGGCGGCCGAGCAGGGCGACGTCCCCTCCTCGACCCCCGAAGAGACCATGGAGGCGGGCTACCAGCGCCTGCGCGATTCTCTGGCCCAAGAGCTTCTGGACCGCGTGAAGGCCTCCTCGCCCGCCTTCTTCGAGCGCCTCGTCGTGGACCTCCTCGTCCAGATGGGCTACGGCGGCTCCCGGAAGGACGCGGGCGAAGCTATCGGCCGCAGCGGCGACGGCGGCATTGACGGCATCATCAAGGAGGACCGCCTCGGCCTCGACATCCTCTACATCCAAGCCAAGAAGTGGGAGGGCACCGTCAGCCGCCCCGAGATCCAGAAGTTCGTCGGCGCCCTCCAGGGCAAGCACGCCCGCAAAGGCATCTTCCTCACCACCAGCGCCTTCTCCAAGGAGGCCCACGACTTCGTCCAGCACATCGAAACCAAGGTCGTCCTCATCGACGGCGCCACCCTCGCCGGGCTCATGATCGACCACGGCGTAGGGACCTCCACCGCGGCGACCTACGAGATCAAGAAAGTCGATCAGGATTACTTTGGGGAGGAGTAATGAAGGCCGAGGCACAATGGGAGATCTGTGTGTCATTTCAAGACCTGACCACGACACCCATCCCTCTGCGAAAATCTTGATCACACTTGAGGAACTTGCGCGTCTGGAACAAATAGACGAGTGGCTGACCAATACCGGAGAGCAGGCTGGTACCAGCCAGGAAGGGTCCGAATCCTGAGATCGCCGCGGCAACGGGGTCAGGTATACGTGGGCCGTTGGTATCGAGGAAGGCGTATCTTGCTCCCCTCCAGATTGTAGCCACCCTTAAGACGTGATGGAATCACGTGAAAGAGGTGGAAGCGATGAGCGAGCAGCGGTCATTTTTTGGAGAGGATCCAGCCATACTTCCTTGCAACGACAATCGAAAGCAATATATCGATTAGCCCAACGAGGACGGTGAGACTCTGTTTCATTACTTGAAGAGACGAGGCGCGCCTTTGAATATCCAGTGGCCTCAAAGGCGAGGTGTCATCTCTAAAGATGACCCTTCGAACTCCAAGAATGTGGCCCTGGACAGTAATTATTGGCTCCACTCCTGCCAAAGGAGTTACGCCCACAGACAATGAGACCGAGTCACCTGGGTTCAATAGCTCCGGCTTTAGTTCCACGTTGTGATAATCGATGAGCGACGGTGCCATTGAGAGGCCAGGTGGATTGGAGGAATCCTCTCTTACGGACAGGACTTCGAGAACAGCGCCTATAGAAATCTGAATGGGATGTTCATAGTCACTTTGCCTAATGGCCTGGCCACCCACATTAGATATCACGAAATGCAGGGTTTCATATGTCGGTATGAAACTGCCGTTGTACATAATCTGGAGCCCCTTTGCACTACTCTCCATTGTTGTAGTAGCAACCACGGAACGGGCAACTAAATACACACCAATCTGTTTGCTGCTCAAGGCTCTTCCCTGGTAGAAGCTAAGCACAGCCAACGCGAGTGCTGCACTTCCAGCAATGCCACCGACCAGAGTGGCGATACCAACGACTGTCGTCCACGCGCTCCTCATGGCCATCTCCTCTCCAGCCCCTATATCCTATACTTGAGGAGAAATTAGGGACAGCCAATCATTTCTGCCACCATTCCCCTCCGCCCCTCCGCTCCCCTTGCTCCCCTGCCCTCCGCCATCCCTATCCTGCTCCCCTCCAGATTGTAGCCACCCTTAAGACGTGATGGAATCACGCGGGGAATGCGGTCGGGGCTTAAGATGCCACACTTCCCTCCCTTGGTCATCCTCATCTTGAGATAAGTCACTTATCCTGCTCGGCCTTGAAGCACGGCGGTCACCCTTCGAAGGCCCGCCCGCGTCCTCATCTCCTCATCCCCTCATCACCTCATCTCGCCCCTCCTCCGTGCTCTCCGCGCTCTCCGTGGTGAACCCTTTCCTTCGGGGCGCTGGGGTCAGATCTTGAAATGCCACATTTCCTAAGGACACATGGGGTCACATCCCGCAATGACGCATCTTCGCCTTTCCTGCGTGCCATCCGCGGTGATTTGAGGTGATTAGGTCATGAGGTGATGAGGGTGAAAGGGTGGCCATCGAAGGCCCGCCCCCGTCCTCATCTCGGCATCTCCTCATCTCCTCATCTCGACCCGCCTCCGTGCCCTCCGCGGTGAATCTCATTTTCATCGCCCGCAATCGCGCTCTGGAGAGCGCTCCTACATGGCTTTCGAGAGCCCTGTTTCCCTCCGTGCTCTTTGTGATCTCCGTGGTAAATCCTTTCCTTTGCGTCTGGCGTCTCGCGTTTCGCCCCAGATACATCCGGTGGTTCCGGGAGCGGCTCTGGCGGTTCGGAATGGACCTCTGTCGCTCACCCATGAACGTTCGTCGGTCATCGGAGAGGGTCTGGCGGTCACCGGAGAGCCCCCGGCGGTCATCGGACATAGTCTGGCGGTGTCCGGCGGGAGTTCGTCGGTCATCGGAGAGAGTCTGTCGGTCTCCGGAGGAAGTTCGTCGGTCATCGGAGGAGGTTCGTCGGCCTCCGGAAAGAGTTCGTCGGTCACCGGTGGGAGTTCGTTGGTCTCCGGAGGAAGTTCGTCGGTCATCGGAGGAGGTTCGTCGGCCTCCGGAGAGAGTTCGTCGGTCACCGGAAAGGGGCCGGCGATGGGTTCACTGTCTTCGCACCCGTGTCCGCTTACGCAGGGAGCGGAGAGCTGGTAGAATCCGCGGGAGGCCCGGGCGGGCAAGGAAGAAGGTCGGAAGGCCGGCCGGGTTGCTCTCGTGGGGAGCGGGGATGGTTCGCCTGGAAGGATTTCCATTCCATTTGGAGTGCCCGGTCTGTGCGGGCGAGGTTCCCTACAGGGAGGAGTTGCGCGTCGCGGGCTTCCGGAAGGTCTACCACGTCACGTGCCCGGACTGCTCCGCCTTGCTCGCCGTGTGCAGTTGCCAGTATACGAACTTCCTCGCGATGGCTCCCGCGGCCGCGCTGACCTATTGCACCCTGCATTTCTTGTTCATGGGAGCGAGGGCCGAGGCCGCCAGCTTCGTGAGCGCGTTCGCCCTGCTGGCCGCGTTGGTCTTCAACGCGCTTCTGCGCGACTACACGGTGTTCGCCTCCAAGTCGCCCGAATGGGAGCCTCCCGTGTTTCCCCCGACGGACCCGGGATCTGGGCTCGCGTGGGAATTGCTGTCCCTGTGGAAGATCCTGACGGCCAAGAACGGGTGGCCGAGCTCGCTGGGCCGGTGTCTCTTTGTGGCAGGCGCGGCCCTCGCCGTCGTCAGTTTCTCGGGGACGCACTACATCGGAATCTGGAGCCTCGCCGGGTGGCTCCTCCAGTGGGCGGGCCTGGCGCTCATATTGAGGGGCTACTCGCTGATCATCAGCTTCGGCGGCGGCTTTCTCCTTGCTACGTTACTGCTTCTCGCGGAAGACGGAGGGGCCTCCATCCTGCGGCTCATCCTCCATCATTGAGGGCGCAGGACTGCGGGGGGAGCGAACCGCAACGGAGCGTGGCCAGAAAACTCTGAGGAGGACGGCGCATGCGACTACGGGCTGTTTTCATCGCGATGGTGCTTGCGGCGGCCGTTTCCATAAGGCCCTATCCCGCCGATGACCTGATCCTGCGGGAGGACATCGCGCAGGGCAACGCGCTGCTGGTCTACGCGGTGACGTGCGACGAGGCTC
>JAJXYW010000234.1 GCA_021780415.1 Acidobacteriota bacterium | reverse complement strand
CCTTGAAATAGTGCGAGGCCAGCCAGTAGCGCGACGCCCAGATGTCGGTCTCTTGTCCGTTCACGCGCATGTGAAGGGCGCTCCATTCCAGGAAGCGCTTCACCGCATCTTCGAACTTGGTCTTGACTTCCTTTCTGCGGTCGAGGTAACGGCCTTCCCGCATTTGGGTGTGCACCTTTTCGAGATATGACCGCGCCTCGGTCTTGGTACGAGCGATGTGCCGGGAGTAGTGCCCTTCCGGGTCCTTGTAACTCCACTGCCACCGTCCGTCGGGAAGTTGTTTCAACCCGCGCTCTTTGCGTGTCTCCACACTATTCCTCCTTTCTTCGCGGGAACCGAACGGTCCCACTATGGCTCTTTTGGTGAGCCGATTTCCAGTCTCAGAGCGGCCTCGTGAGGTCCACGAGGATGGGTTTGTGGCTGTAGCGGGAGAGCTGGAGCCAGGCGCCGCGATCGAGGCCCCCGGTGAGGGTGATCTCCCTGGGCCTGAGGACGGGCACGAAGTCCTCCCGGGCGCTGAGGCTCCCCGTCTCGCTGACGTGGCGCGGGCCGTGCGAGGTGGTGGCCGAGACGGAGCGGGTCCAGAGGCGGCGCTCGCCCAGGCTGCTGGAGAGCCATCCCGCCGTGCTGGCGCTCGCTCCGTGCAGGATGTAGCGGTCCTGGCAGTTGCCCCAGATGCTCGCGCGGGTCGCGGGGTGGAGCTGGTCCATGTCCTGGAGGATGATGACCGATACCGCGCCGGCGGAGCGCGAGACGCTGATGAAGCGCTCGGTCTGGTGGTGGTCCATGGCCAGCTTGCTGAATTCGTCCAGAATCAGGAAGAGCCGCCCTCCCTTGTGGCCGTACCGCCGGTGGAGCTGGTGCTGGAGCAGGCGCACGGCCATGGCCGCGAGGGTCTCTCCCGCGAGACCCATGCGCATGGGCGCCGTGAAGATGAGGCACGAGGGATGCTCGAAGAGGCGCGAGAGCTTGAAGTCGGCCTCGGTCCCCGTCACCCTCTGGATGGAGGGGTGGGCGAAGGCGTCCAGTTTGTTCCGGACTCCCTGGATGCGCTCGGTGAAGGTGTACTTGCGGCTGTCCGTGGCGGCCATGAGGTCGGCCTCGATGCGCGCGAAGGCCTCCTGGTCCGCCGTGTCCTTGATCTGCTCTAGGACCTCCTCCAGGCGCTCCTGCGACAGGAAGAGGTCATGCAGGGCCTTCAGGCTGGGCGCTTCGAGCCGGGCTACGACCCTCACTCCGGCCTTGAGGATGCGCAGGTCGAGCAAGTCGAAGTACTGGTAGGCCCCGCCGTTGACCTCGCCGAAGAGGGCCTCGGCGATAGCGTCTAGCCCTTCGTGGTAGTCGTCGCTCCCGGCCTCCGGCTCCAGCAGGGGGTTCCAATGGACCGAGGCCATGCTCAGCGGATTGAAGACCCAGAGCTTGGGGGCCGGGTATCTGGAGTTGCCAAGCCGGATGGGCTGGGCCATGTCGCCTTTGAAATCCAGGACGAACACCGACTGGCTCTTGCCGGGCAGTTCGCGGCTCCAGGGCAGAGCCAGCGAGGTGGTCTTGCCCGAGCCCGTGGGAGCCACGACGACCGTCTGCTGGAGCTTGGCGATCTCCGGCGCAACGTAGTACCCCGTGGGCCGGCCCTCGTCGTAGAGGCGGCCGATGCAGAGCCGCCCGCGCAACATCTTGGACTCCGGCGAGGGCCAGGAGGAGGCCCTCACGAGCAGTCCGGCCCGCTTCAGCTCCGAGAGCCTCGCCGCTCCTGAGAGGTCCATGAGGTCGTACGCGTGAGGGTTTCGCAGGATGTCCTCGGTCCTGAGCCTCGCCCTGGAGACGCGGACCAGCCCCGCGAGAAACAGGAGCGCCGCCGATCCCAGAAGCGCCGTGACCTTCCACCACGCCAGCGTGAAGCGGGCCGTGGTGAGCGGGAGCATCAGATCGGGGAGGTGGTCGGCGAGCCCCAGCACCAAGGCGAAGCCCAGGGCCCAGAGGGCGGGCTCCTCGGTCCGCCGCCACAAACGCCGGCTGATACCGTAGAGCAGAGGGCTCATGGCTAGGGCGCACGAGCCCAGGAGAAAGGGCACGGGATGGGCGAGGTAGGGATTCAGGACGAGCTTGATGAGGAGGTTGTGGTCCCAGGCGAGCAGCCTCCCGATGACGAAGGACTGGGTCCCCCTGGCGGCGCGGAGGTGCGGCGTCACTTCGAAGGCTCCTCCCGCCCAGAGGGCCAGTGCGAAAAGGCCCGTCCCAGCGAGAATCAGGTTCCGTTCGAACTCCTCCGACCGGTGCTCCAGCCGGGGCTGTGAGGTCGTGGTCATCCGGGACTCCTTCCGTGACGAAGGTGGATCGTTTACCAGGGATCGCCCCCGGCCTCGCTTCCATCGGGACGCCGGGGACGCTCCATCCGGAGGTCTTCTCTCGCGGGCATGCCTTCACCTCCCCGCCCGCCGTGAGGATCACGGGTGGCCGATTCAACTTCGCGCATGAGGTTGGCCACGAGCCCGCCCGCCTCGCGGCCGGCCATCTTGCCGACGGTAGTGGCCACGGCGGCCTCGGCCCTTCCGGCGTTCTCTTCGATGCGGCTGGTGATGCGGTCGGGAGTGGCACAGTAGAGGTTGGCCGCGGAGACCTCCGTGTGGTCGAGTCCGCGCTGGTCCTTGAAGCTGAACCGGTAGAGGCCGTCCTCGCCCAGCCGGGCGGTCACGCCGCGATCCCGGAGTCCTTCTGCGAAGGCCTCGTGGTTTTTGGCGGGGCGCAGGGCTTCGATGATCCGGCCCCGCAGGTCCCTCTGCCAGGAGTAGCGGTCCGATCGTTCGTCCTTCAGCCGGCGGCGGTAACCCTCCGGATCGCGCCGGAGCTGTTCCTTCTGCTGGTCGAACTTCTCCAGCAGGGCCTGCCGCTGGTAGGGCTCCCCGAGCTTGACCTCGCGGATGGCCCGTTGCTTGCCCGTCTCGTCGGTCATGGCGTAGCTGTACTTCCCTCCCCGTATCCTCAGCTCGACGCCCTGCTTCTTGAGCCGGCCTCTGAACTCCTCCTCGGAGAAGGCCCGGCGTCCCGCCTCGCGGATGCGGTCCTGGAGATCCAGCTTCCAGGAGTAGCGCCCGCCACCCCGCTCGGCCTGCCGGAGAAATTTGTCGCTGGGCCGGTGCGGGTCCCTCACGCGGTCCAGCTCCCGCTGGATGCCGTGATTTCTCGCCAGCCGGTCATTCACGTCCCGAAGCCGGTCGAGGTTGTGGCGGTCGTTGTGGTACTTCTTCCCGTCGAGTCCCGTGGCGTTCCAGATCACGTGGGCGTGCGGATGGCCCTTCTCCCCGTGGACCACGACGAGATACTCATGGCGGTCCGCGATGCCCGCCTCCTTGGCCCACTCCTCGCCGTAATCCCGGAGCTTCCCGTGATCGGTTGTCCCGTCCGGCCGGGCCAGGTCGCCGAGGTCGTTCCGCTCGAAGCTCAGGGCCACGTGGTAGTACTGGCGGCCCTCCTGCTGGCCGAAGTAGTCCCGCGTCTCCTTGAATTCCCGCTCTACGGCGCCGGCCTCGCGCCCCACGACGCTGCCCCCCAGGGCTTGAACCCGGTTGCCGCTCTCGTTCTGGCTGAGGAGGTACCCCACCATCGCCGAACTCCGATTGCCGAAGGAGATCTTCAGGACGGGCACGCGTTAGCTCTGGATGGCCCGAAGCAGTCCGGCCACCTCCGACCGGAGAGCCTCGACTTCTCTGGAGTCCACGCGGCCCATGTTGGCCTGGTGGGCGAGCTGGTTGAGGTTCCCGCCGAAGCTCTTGAGGGCCCGCTGGACGTCTTCAGGGAGTCTGGGGATGGGCTGGAGCCGGAGACCGGCGGCCAGAGCCCGCAGCAAACCGGCGGGACCGAGGTTGACGATGCGGCACTGCTCCCGCAGGTGACCGTACTCCTCTCGTGAGAACCTCACGTGGACTCGGTAAGGTCTCTTGCCGGTCTTGGGGGAAAGGGTGGGGTCTGCCTCACTCATGTTGATCTCCTCATGGATGCTCGGGGGGCCGGGGCGGAGCCCTGGCATCGGGCCGGGACGGGGGCAACCACCGGGGCCCGGCCGGCAACGGCGCGCCTCTTGGCGCCCGTTGCGTTGCTTGCGCTGCATTCTTCGACGGTCATTCCCGCCGCGTCTTGAGTCGGTCGGTTCTTCTGCACGGGGGCATCGGGAGGCGGGATAGGCCATGAGCAGAGGTGCCGTATCGGCTCCCGCAAAGCCTGCCTTCCCGCGATTTCCCCCGCCACATCCGCCACATCCGCCACAGCCTTGACAATGCTAGACTTATCGGAAGGCTCCATCCGCCACAAAGAACCTTGTTTCCGTCGGAAAATGAGGCCGTAGGTCCTTCGCGATGAGGCGTGTGGCGCTTGTGGCGGATCGTTTTTCGCCACCGGCTCTGCTGGTGTCATCGCGCTGGTTCCTTTGACGGAACCCCTCCATTTCCATCCGCCACATCCGCCACACCCCGGATGACATTGGGCTTATCGGGCGAAGAAGGGGCGTTGTCGCTTCCATTTGTGGCGGA
>JAJXYW010000167.1 GCA_021780415.1 Acidobacteriota bacterium | reverse complement strand
TCGGTGAGGGGAACACGCTGGTCGAACTCCCAGAAGAAGCGGGCGTCGTTGAAGCGGGCGCGGAGGACGCGCTCGTTGCCCTGCTTGATGATGGGGGCGTTGCTTTCGTCGAGCGCGATGTTGGTGAGGGTGAGGAAGTGCGGGGCGAGTTTGCCGCTCGCGTCTTCCACGGCGAAATATTTCTGGTGGTCGCGCATGACGGTGACGAGGACTTCTTCCGGGAGGGTGAGGTAGGCGGGCTCGAAGTTGCCGAGGAGCACGTCGGGCCACTCGGTGAGGTGCGTGACGGCGTCGACGAGCGGGTGGTCTTCGCGCCAGCGGGCGCTGGGAATCTGGCGCGTTACCTTATCGAGGGCCTTGCGGATCTTCTGGCGGCGAACTTCCACGTCGGCCAGGACGTACTCGCCTTCGAGCTGCGCGAGGTAGCTGCCGGGAGTGACGATGTCGAAGGGGTCGC
Source organism: Acidobacteriota bacterium (assembly GCA_021780415.1). Next base: position 4,134 of record JAJXYW010000167.1, on the reverse strand, counting down.
CGCTGGAGAGAACACGGTGGCCGTAGGTGGCGCGGCCTGCGGTCTTGCCAGCAAAGGTGAGGGGGACGACACTGTCGCCGAGCAGGCAGACGAGCCATAGGACGGGGCGGACAAACTTTTCGTTGCTGCCGGGAATCCAGCGCATGTTCTTGGCCCAGTAGAGGGCGGCGATCTCTTTGGGGAGCTCGGCGGCGAGGACTTCGGCGGCGGTGCGGCCGCGCTTGGTCGTGGTGGCGGCGAGGTAGTCGCCCTTGGGGGTGGAGATGGTCTTGAGGTCGGAGACGGCGAGGCCGGACTTGCGGGCGAAGGCTTCGGCGGCGGGCGTGGGGAGGCCGTCCTTGAAGGCGATCTTGACGGCGGGGCCGGTGGTGTCTTCGGTGATGTCGGGCTGCTGGGCGAGGACATGCCGGACAAGGACGGCGAGGCGGCGCGGGGTGGAATAGCTGTGCGCGACGGGGTCGGCGGCGATGAGCTGCTCGCGCGTGAGGAGGGCGAGGGTGCGCTTGAGGAGTTCGGCCTGCGCGCTGGCGATCATGCGGGCGGGGACTTCTTCTAATCCGATTTCGAGTAAAAAGTCTGGCATGTGGATCCTGTGGTGCTTTCTTGTTTGACGAAGGAAGTTTTGGTGCCCGACATTCCCTCAGGGGCTAAAGCCCATTTCCTGGTTAGCGCTGTTACGGCAGGGCTGAAGCCCCGCCCCTTCAAAGCTGGAAGCGGTCAGGCGGTGGTGAGTTCGGGCAGGGCGGTGAGGCGCTGCTGCTCGGCGTAGATTTTGGCGACGCCTACGATGAGGTTGCGGATGCGGGCCATGACGCCGACGCGCTCGGTGACGGAGATGGCACCGCGGGCGTCGAGGAGGTTGAAGGCGTGCGAGCACTTGAGCGCCAGCTCGTAGGCTCCGAGGGTTGGGAAGCGGAGGACCTGCTGCCGGTTGGGGTTGTCCTCGGTGAGTTCGAGTTTGGCTCGGTCGAGGAGGGCCTTGCACTCGGCTTCATAGAGGTTGAGGTGCTGCCAGAGGCTGGAGACGTCGGCGTAGTCGAAGCTGTAGGCGGAGAACTGCTGCTCTTCATGCAGGCGGACGTGGCCGTAGGTTAGCTCGGCACCGGTGACGGGGTCGCGGGACCAGACGATGTCGTAGATCGAGTCGAGGTCCTGGAGGAACTGGGCGATGCGCTCGAGGCCGTAGGTAATTTCGCCGGAGATGGGGTCGAGGTCCATGCCGCCGCATTGCTGGAAGTAGGTGAACTGGGTGATCTCCTGGCCGTCGAGCATGACCTGCCAGCCGACGCCCCAGGCACCGCCGACGGGCCACTCCCAGTTGTCTTCTTCGAACTTGATGTCGTGCTGGGCAAGGTCGATGCCGATGGCGACGAGGGATTCGAGGTAGAGTTCCTGGACGCGCTCCGGTGGCGGCTTGAGGATGACCTGCAACTGGGTGTGGCGGAAGAGGCGGTTGGGGTTTTCGCCGTAGCGGCCGTCGGCGGGGCGGCGCGAGGGCTGCGCGTAGGCAATGTTGATCGGCCGGGGGCCGAGGACGCGCAGGAAGGTGTCGGGCGACATGGTGCCGGCACCGACTTCGAGGTCGTAGGGCTGCTGGAGCACGCAGCCGTGCTCGGCCCAGAAACGCTGCAGGGTGAAGAGCAGCTCCTGAAAAGTGAGGGGTTTCTTCGTCGTGACTGCCGAGGACATTCCCTGATTCTAAACGCATAGCGCAGAGGACTCGGCGCTATGCGTGTGGAGGCGAGGATGAGAGCCGGCTAGCGCTCAGGAGACGGAAGCGGCAGAGGTGGCGGGGGTGGTAGGAATGATGCGGGTGTTGGCGGTAACGCGGGCTACGATGGGCGTGCCGGCGGCGATGTCCGCCTCGCCTCCGTGGGCGGCAATGGCGGCAAGGCCGATGACGGGCACCATGACCCAGGCCAGGGTGCGCAGGGAGTGGTCCTGGCCGAAGCAGGTGGCGGTGCGGTGGAGCGGAACGGTGACGCCGTTGAGGGAGAGAGAGTCGACGCGGACGGTGAGCTCGCCGGGCATGCCGGCCAGCCCCTTGGTGTCGACGTGGACGACGGTGGCCTGCGCGTCGACCTGCGCGGGGAGGTAGGTGTGGCCGCCGACGTCGATGCTGGTGGCGGGATGGAGCGGGACGGTGTCTCCGATCTCGGCGTGGGAGGAACTGACGGGAGCGGCGAAGACGAGCGGAATTTTGAGGCCGGCGTGGAGCGAGCCGTCGGTGCTGACTATGGCGGGCGGGGTGGGGACAGAAGACTTCGGGAAGTTGTAGACGGCGTCGGAGATGAGGCTGGCACCGGCGTATGGCATGACCGCTACGGCCTCGAGGCGGGTATTGCGGCTGATGGTGATGGGGCCGAGGTACGGCTTGGCGTAGCGGGTGAGGGTGAGGCCGTCGGGCATGGTGGGAGCCCAGCCGTCGGTGGTGTAGTAGAGGTACGCGCCGTGGAAGCGCTCATGCAGACGGACCTTGATAGGGGCGTCGTAGGTGCCGGACTTGACGGAGATGCTGGGATGCCAGGCGCGGGCACCATACATGCCGGGATAGCCGGGTGTGGTCATGGCGTCTGCGTTGGCTTGCTGGGCGAACTGCTGGGCTTGCTGGCTGGCTAGTTGAGAGTCTTGCATGGCCTGTTGGCTGGCCATGGTGGCATCGGTGGAGGCCTGCTGGGCCTGATCCATCGCCATCTGTTGGGACATGTCCTGGGCTGAAATCGGCAGGGCGACGAGAAGGAGAGCACAACTTGCCAGGGAGAATCGCATAACGTTCACCTCGTACGCTGGCTCTGACACAGGGGAAAGGTCTTAGTTGCGCGAAGCATGGAGGGGCTTGATCGATTATCGTACAGGCGGTTTCTTCGCGGAACGCTTAGAGGAGTAGAGCCGTGGCGCTGCGGAGGCGGCGTTCGAGGTGGCGCTCGAGGTTGGCGATGGCGAAGATGCGGAGATCGGCGGAGCGGTTGGGGGGCCAGGGTTCGAGGAGGAGATCGGCGAGGGGGGTGCGGGCGATGCGGTGGCTTTCGGCTACCGAGGCGGCCGAGAGGGTGCGGGATTGGGGGCGGCGGTCGTCGTGGCAGGTGACACCGTCGGCGGTGGGAGACCAGTAGACGGTCTGGTTGCGGAGGTCGAGACCGCAGGCGGCGCAGTGGCCGAGGGCCGGCATCCAGCCCATGAGACGGTTCATCCAGAGACAGAAGTAGGTGATGGGGAGATAAATCTGTGGGGTCTGGGCGGGCGCAGGAGTTTGCGCTTCGAGGGTTTGTGCTTCCCCACCCATGCCGACGATGGAACTGTCGTCATGAATGGGGCACCCGGGGTTTTGCGAGCCCACATTAGGCGACGATGGAGCCGTAGCCGAAGATGGGGCACTCGAATTTCCAGAATTGCGGGAGGGGCCGGAGTTGGAATTCAGGCTGGTGAGGACCGTGAGGGCGAGGCGGTAGATGTTGTCGTCAGCGGCCTGGTCGGGCATGGCCTGTTCAAGGACTTCGGTAACGAGTTGGAGGGCGGCGAGGCGGAGGGTGTCGATTGGGGCGGTGAGCGGGGACCAGAGGATTTCGAACTGGTCGAGGCGGACGAGGTCCTGTGGAGGCCGCTCAGTGTAGTGCGCGCGGACGTGTGTGGCGGGCTCTAGCGCGCCGCCGAAACGCTTGCGGGACTTCATGGCGTGGCGGGCTACGCCTTTGACCTTGCCGTGATCGCGGGTGAAGATCGAGACGAGGAGGTCGGCTTCGTGGAAGGGCCAGGTGCGGAGGACGATGGCCTCGCTGTGGTGCGGGATGAGTCTGCCTTCGGCCATGAGTGTCCGGGAATCGATGAGGGTACAAAAGCGAAGCGCGCAGCATGGGCTGCGCGCTGTTGCAATGTGTCAGTAGCGGGAGAGATTTGGTTTAGCGGCCGTAGTGCGCAGCGTTCTTTTCGCGGAAGCTTTCCCACTTTTCGGGCAGGTCGTCACTGCCGAAGATAGCGGAGACCGGGCAAACGGGAACGCAAGCGCCGCAGTCGATGCACTCGACGGGGTCGATGAAGAGCTGATCGTCGGTATCCGCACCGGCCTCGTCAGCCTTGGGGTGGATACAGTCTACGGGGCAAGCGTCCACACAAGCCCGGTCTTTGGTGCCAATAGAT
>JAJXYW010000132.1 GCA_021780415.1 Acidobacteriota bacterium | reverse complement strand
TGGTCTATTATCTCGTCACTATACCGCCAGCGCGAAATAAGCGCGTGCATTTCACGTGCAGCATCATCCAGCCACCGCATCACAAGCCTTCCCCCACCCACGCTCACCTGCTCGCGTCCAAGTGTTCCGAAGTAAACTCGCAAGCATGCATCCGCGCTCCATCCTCGGCGGTCTTCTTGCTCTCAGCGCGCTTGTGCTCGTGCCTTTGCACGCGCAAACTCACGCCGTCGAATCCCCCGCCGCGGTCACCCGCGCCGTCGCCGTCTACGAGTGGACTGGCGACCTCGCCCACCCCACCGCCGCGCGCCTCATCCCCGTCTCGCTCTTCATCAACGGCCATCTCGAAGATGCGGGCGTCTACCTCGCCCGGCCCATCCCCTTCGCGCTCCAGCCCGGCACCCTCTACGCCATCCAGCACTCCAGCCAGACCCTCGAACTCCAGTCCGCAGCCAGCTTCCCCACCCACTCCGGCGACAATCCCCACAACGCCTGGGTCGGCTTCGGCCGCCTCCTTACCCCCGCCGAAGCAGCCGCAGCCGCCAACCCTCACCTTGCCACAACCCCGCCCCCCATCTCCGCAATCACCGACATCGACGACGCCCCACCTGTCCTCCGCAACTCCCACCCCACCAACGAGGCCAAGCACAAAAAGGCCGACCAGCAACCCGGCTACGTCACCCCTCCCACCACCCCGCTCAACGACGACCCCGACCGCCCCACGCTGCATCGCGGCATCCCCGCCACGGCAGACGTCACGCCCCAACTCGCTACCCTTCCGCCAGACCTCCACCAGGCCGCAGCCATCTCCGACGCCACCGACCAATCCCTCGAGACCTTCACCTATACCTGGGCCACCTCCCCCGAGCGCACCCAGACCATCCGCTCCCTCGAGGCACTCGCCGTCGCGCCCCTCGCTCACTACATCGCCTTCAACAACCTCACCCCCGCATCCCTCGCGGCTTCCACCCTCATCCTCACCAACGAGCAACTCTCCGCCTACACCCTCACCGACGGCAGCCCTCCCACCTTCATCTACACCGCCGAATCACCGCTCGCCACCGGCGGCCCCGTCTACCTGACTCTCATCGCGCAGCCGATGCCAACTGCATCATCCAACGAGCACCCACTCCATCTTGCCCTTCTCTCCATCACCGACGCCACCCACCTCAACCGCACCCCTCGCCTCCGCCTCCTCGACGCCGTCGACCCCGCCGCCAGCCGCCGCGCCAGCCTTCTCTTCGAACTCCGCTCCCAGTCCACCCGCCAGTTCGCCCTCTACACCCTCACCCACGGCGAAGTCCGAGAAACCCTCCTCACCACCCCCATCGAATAGCCTCATCCGACCCTACCCGCTAAACTGTTCCAGATGACCACCCCAGCAACCACCCCCACCATCGCTCTCCTCTTCCCCGGCCAGGGCTCGCAATCCGTAAGCATGGGCCGCGCCTTCCACGACGCCCACCCCGCCGCCCGCGCCGTCTTCGAAGAGGCCGACGACGCACTCGGATTCTCCCTCTCCGACATCATCTTCAACGGCCCCGAGGACACCCTCAAACTCACCGAGCACACCCAGCCCGCAATCCTCACGGTCTCCATCGCGGCCCTCCGTGTCCTCGAGCCCGAGCTCCGCGCCCGTAATCTTGCCATCGCCTTCGCCGCCGGCCACTCCCTCGGCGAGTACTCCGCCCACGTCGCCGCCCGCACCCTCTCCTTCGCCGACGCCGTCCGCACCGTCCGCCTCCGCGGTCAATACATGCAGTCCGCCGTCCCCGCCGGAGAGGGCGCCATGGCCGCCATCCTCGGCCTCCCCATCGCCACCATCGAAGCCGCCTGCACCGCCGTCACCGCCGAGCTCGCTCCCGAGGTCGTCGCCACCGCCAACCTCAACTCCCCCGACCAGACCGTCATCTCCGGCAGCAAAGCCGCCGTCGAACTTGCCTCCGAACGCTGCAAGGAACTCGGAGCCAAGCGCGCCGTCATGCTCCCCGTCAGCGCTCCCTTCCACTGCCCGCTCATGATGCCCGCCCAGAATCAGCTCGCCGCCCAGCTAGCCTTCATCCCCTTCCACGACCCCGCCTTCCCCGTCGCCTGCAACGTCGACGCCCGCCTCCTCACCACCGGCGACGCCGTCCGCGACGCCCTCATCCGCCAGGTCACCGGCGCCGTCCGCTGGGTCGACTGCATCGGGCTACTGCGTCAATTCGGCGCCACGAATTACATCGAGGTCGGCCCCGGCAAAGTCCTCACCGGCCTCAACCGCCAGATCGACCGCGCCCTCGCCACCACCAATGTCGAAGACCCAGCCAGCCTCGAAAAAACGCTGCTCAGTCTGTCTCCGGCGTCTTAGGCTCGGCCGCCTGCTCCAGCGCAAACAGCCGCTGCTCCAGCGTGAACACCATCTCCTCCAGCGCCTCCACCCGTTGCGCCAGTCCCACCCCTCCCTCATCCTCCTCTCGCATGCCCCGCGTCTCGCCCCTGAGACGTGGGCTGCCAGAGGCCGCCGCCACCGCTACCTCGCTCACCGGCCCGCTCAGCAAGTGCACCCACCTCGCCTCGCGGCTTCCCGGCTGCCGCGCCATCAACTGCGTCAGCGGCTCAGCCTGACCTGAAACCTCCCGCCCCGCCAGCCGTTCCAGCACGCTCAGTACCGCCGCATTGTCATCGAACGCATACATCCGCTCCGTCCGCGCCCGCAACTCCGCACTGGTCTGCGGCCCGCGCAGCAGCAGCAGACACATCACCGCCACCTCATCCCGCCGCAGGTTCAGCACATCCCGCACCCTGTGCTCAAACTTCGTCGCCCGCGACTCCGAGATCGTCCGCACCAGCCCCAGTTGGTCCAGCTCAAACAGCGCCGTCCGCACCTCGGCCTCGCTCAACTCCATCACCGGCTCACGGCTGCTCTTCTGGTTACACGCATTCACCGCAGCATTCAAACTCAGCGGATAGTACTCCGGCGTATTGATCTCTTTCTCGATCAACACCCCCAAAACCCGCGCCTCTACCGCATTCAACTCAACCATGCCTCCATCCTACCGAACCCATCGCACGCTTCCGCAATACCATCCCAACGAATCTATCCTGTCCGCGCCAGGACAGCTTCCCGCCAGCCCGACTTTGCCGTTACTGAGTTAGATGTTTGACCCAGATTGGAGCGCGTTCCTGGCGAAACAGAACAAGGCCGTCGACAATTTCGTCCCATCGACCCGTCTTGAAGTCAGGGCCAAGGGCACGTGCCTCGACCAAGTTGTATTGACGCAGTTGTTCAAGCGATAGGTATATGGTATTCAGCTCGCTGTGCGCGAAGACCTGCGCTTCAAGCGAGGATGGAGGAGCATCGCTGAGCTGCGTGACAGGCTGCTTTATAAATGAATACTCTCCAGAATAAGCAGTAAAACCAAGCGAGAATTCCTTAGCCTTTTCCTCCCGATGAATGTAGGAGCCAAGCGGAACTCTTCCCTCGAACCCCGGAACGCCGCTGAGGTCTTTTGCCGTGTGCACCGTGGCCGCCCAGACAATAATTTTGCTGTTTGCGGGAAGCCGATCCTGCAGCCATTTGTAATTCATATACATTGAACGGTCGCGATCGTTCATCCATTTCAGAGCCTGATCCTTCTTTGTGAAGTCATCCTCCGTGAAGTTCCTCGCAAAGTACCGTTGCAAGCTCTCCACCATCACTCGACTCTCTTCAGCAGACTTCGTCTTCTCTTTAGCTGATGCGAGCTGAACCTGAATTTCGTCCAGGCAGCCCACGATCATTTTCTTGTCGGCTGGACCGTATGGCGAGTCGTCAGTGTACTGCCAGAGCAAATATCTTTGAAAAATGGAGGTGCATCTGGATTTCTCCCCCGCTTGAAGAGGCCGCACCAAGTCGAAGGACATCTCGTGCGAAGCCCAAGTGCCTGCCCCGAGTTGATCGTCGAGCCCTCCCAGCGTGAGGCTGCCCCCTTTCACCTTTTCGGTAAGGAACGGCACCAGCGCCTGCGTCTCTTTGTTGGCCCAAAGACCCCCAATTGCTGCCGAGACCATCGAGTCAGTTACGTTTTGACCAGAGGAACGGATCCTTTGCAACTCAATGAAATCGTAGATTCCGCTTTCGATAAACAGCGCGTCGAAGTGGCACTCATCGACAAGCTGATGAACGAGCTGGACCTTGAAGTCCAATGTGTCGGCAAAGCCATGAATGGGGTTTTCGCCAAGAAGCACCACATGTTCTCCGCACAGCGCATGCACGACCTGGGCGGCGGGTGTAATTGTTCCCATTGAGTTTGCGGCTTGGCCCTGAGCGTTTGAGGCGAGCGAAATGCATGAGAATATCAGCCATAAGCCGGCGACCACCCACACACTACTGCATTTCCTAAAAACGATGGGGGTCACGGTTTGGCTCCATCGTTGATTCTATGCACCCACCGAAACTCCAAGGATAAAAATCGCTCATAAAACACGCGTCTAGGCAACAATTACCCAGACTATCCCTGTCAAAGCGCTTCCATCGACAAGCTCGATCCAATTCCTCCGGAGTGCCGCTCTAGAACCACTAAAATCGAAAGAGATGACATCCCCAGCACAGCTCGGCTTCCCGCCAGCCTCCGAAGCCTT
>JAJXYW010000031.1 GCA_021780415.1 Acidobacteriota bacterium | reverse complement strand
TGCCGCTATAGTCGAACGCAATCCCCAGCGGCCCATTGAACGCAGGCGCCGACGTCACCGTCACTGCGGGAGTCGCACTCATCGCCGTTGCCGCCTGTTGCGCCACCGTGAACACGTAGATCGCGTTACTGCCGTTGTCGGTCACCCACAGGTCCCCGCGGAGATCAAACGCTGCCTGCTGGGGAAACTTGAAGCTGCTGGACTCTATCGTGACCGCAGGCGTTGGATTGTTCACCGTCCCCAACTTCGCCAGTTGTGTCGGCGTAAATTCAAACAGCGCCGGTGCCACCTTACCGCCCGTCGCCACCGTCCCGCCATCGATCACCCACAGATTCCCATTCTGATCAAACACCACCCCCTGCGGCGCTCCAAACGCAGCCGAGTTCAACATCAAATGCGGTACCGGGGCACTGCTCCCACTCTGCAACTGCGAGGGCAGAAACTCCAACACATTCGTCCCATTCGCCACCCACAGCGCATTATTCGGCTGCGTCCCCGGCCCCATAAAATACGCGCCGTTGTAATCGGTATAGCAGCCCAGCATCGCCCCCAGCACCGGCAGTCCCACCACCGCTAGGCAGCCCCGCAGCACGGTCTTCGGCGCAAGGCGCGCACCACTCTTGAACCAACGGAATGCGATCTCTGGCAGCATGGCGGTCTCCATACGTTGAACTGTTGCTGGGAGCAAGTGTCCGGCGAAACATTTGGAGCAAGTGCCCCATAAAGTTGGCAGCAAGTGTCCTACGCTTCAGCAGACGCGTTTTCCAGCCAAAGGTTTCGCTCCCCCGCAGGAAATTCATGCCCTTCCTTCGCCGTCCCAGCAGGACCTGCTCCGGCCTCTGCTCTTGCCCCTGCCTGATTTTCGCCGTCATCCAGAGCGAAGCGAAGGATCTCCGTATTTGCCTTTGCCCTTGCCTTTCTGTCTGTCATTCCGAGCTCAGCGAGGAACCTGCTTCCCGCGCGCGAAGCGCGCACCCAACCCGAACAAGCCCCACTCAAAAATATTCTCCTCAAAAACAGCCCAAAAATCGCGTGCACCCCCCACCACCAGCCGACCAGCACACAACCCCCATGAACACAGGCGATTTCTCTCCAGCACCCTTGGCATAATCACCCCCACCGAACCTCTACAATTTAATTACGGCTTCAACCCAGCCAACAGTCTCAGTCGGGGCACCGATATTCCTAAAAAATCCCGTGAACGGACTGCCACAAGTCCGCCACGAACTCTCCTCAATCGAATACTTTAGGTGGAAAAGTACCCGTGGGAGGGAGTGGGCTCTCCCCTCTGCCCTATCATCAAAACAGCCCATGCCAGCCCCGCACCTCGAGCGCGCCGCAATCTTCCGCCAGCCCAGGCCGGAAGATGCCGAACTTCACCGCCGCCGCGCCGAACTCGCCATCCTCCGCGCCGCGCTGGCCGTCCGCGAAGCCGAACTTGATCACCTCCGCGCCCAACTCAACAGCTTTGAAGGCCGCTACATCCGCCAGGTTGGCGTCCTCTACATCCAGCTCGACGAGTGGGAAGACCGCATCGCCGAACTCCACAACCCAACTCCATCTCAGCCCCAAGCCCTCGCCCCCGAACCCGAGCCAGAACCCAAGCCTCAGCAACCCGACCCCGCAGCCCTCGACCTCAAAGCCCTCTTCCGCGCCGTCGCCAAGCGCATCCATCCCGACCGCGCCAGCAGCTCCCACGACGAGCGCCACCGCACCCATCTCATGGCCCAGGCCAACGCCGCCTTCCTCCGCGACGACGCCGCCATGCTCCACCGCATGCTCCACGGCTACGATCCCGCCACCGACTCCGGCGACGACCTCACCCTCGCCGCCCAATTCCAGCGCATCACCCACCAGCTCGCCCAGTCCGAGCAGCACCTCCTCGCTCTCGCCGCCGAGATAGAAGCCCTCGCCCACTCCGAGATGGCCGACCTCCGCAACCGCACCGCACACGCCGCAACCCAGGGCCGCGACCTCCTCGCCGAGATCGCCGCCCGCGTCAAAGGCAGCATCGGCATCGCCATGCGCCGCTACGAGCTCGACCTCGCCCGCATCCGCCGCAACCAGCCAGCCTTCAATTCCGCACCTCTGCTCACCGCCGAATTAGCCGAGGCTCCAGCGGTCAATAGCCGCACGCAACCACGTTAATTACGCGAATCAACATCAGCTCGCGCTACCATCGAACCACCTATGCTAGCCGAGATCATCGCCGTCGGTTCCGAGATGCTGACGCCTCACCGTCAGGACACCAACTCCCTCTACCTCACCGCAGGACTCAACGACCTCGGCGTCACCGTAGCCTTCAAGACCATCGTTGGCGACAACCGCGACCACCTCGTCTCGGCCATCCTCATCGCGCTCTCCCGCGCCGACATCGTCCTTCTCTCCGGCGGCCTCGGCCCCACCGAAGACGACCTCACTCGCGAGTGCTGCGCCCAGGCCCTTCACCTCCCGCTCCAGCGCAGCGAAGCCCTCCTCCAAGCCCTCCACCTGCGCTTCTCCGCCCGCAACATGCCGATGCCAGCCAACAACGCTCACCAGGCTGACGTAATAGCCGGAGCAACCGTCCTCCCCAACCCCAACGGCAGCGCCCCCGGCCAGTGGCTCGACCTCGCCTACAACGGCCACCGCAAGCTTGTAGCCCTGCTCCCCGGACCGCCCCGCGAGCTCAAGCCCATCTTTGACACCGAGTGCAAGCCGCGCCTCGCCGCCGCTCTCCCGCAGAACCATCTTGCCCGCCGCATGCTGCGCATGGCGCTGATCCCCGAGAGCCAGGTCGACGCCCGCACCGCACCCATCTACCAGCAGTTCCCCGACGTCGAGACCACCATCCTCGCCGGCCACGCCGAGATCCAGCTCCACTTCCTCTGCGTCAAGCCCACCCTCGCCGAAGCCGAAGCCCGCGTCGAAGCCGTCTCCGACGCCGTTGCCCGCGAGATGGGCGACGACATCTTCTCCCTCAACGGCGAGTCCCTCGAAGAGGTCGTCCTCCTCATGCTCGGCGTTCGCCACCGCACCCTCTCCATCGCCGAGAGTTGCACCGGCGGCTGGCTTGGCGAGCGTCTCACCGCCATCCCCAACAGCTCCCGCGTCTTCCTCGGCGGCTCCATCGCCTACTCCGACCGCAGCAAGACTGCCCTCGCCGACGTTCCCTCCTACCTCATCGATGAGCACGGTGCCGTCTCCGATGCCGTAGCACGCGCCCTCGCCGAGGGCATCCGCCGCCGCACCGGCAGCTCCCTCGCCCTCAGCATCACCGGCATCGCCGGCCCGTCCACACCCCGCGGCCACGACGCCCTCAAGCCCGTCGGCCTCGTCTACATCGCCCTCACCGACGGCGAAGACACTCAGGTCAAGGAACTCCACCTCACCGGCGACCGCGACCGCATCCGCCTCTGGGCCACGCAGCACGCCCTCGAGATGCTTCGCCGCTACCTGCAGTAAACTCCCGCTGCTAAACTCAACAACGAACCTTATGACTCTCTGGCTACTCACTCTGGCGCTGGCCTATCTCCTCGGATCGATTCCGTTCGGCTTTCTGCTCGTCCTCATCTTCCGCAAGGAAGACGTCCGCGATACCGGCAGCGGCAACATCGGCGCCACGAACGTCGCGCGCGCTGGCGGCAGCGGCCTCGGCCTTCTCACCCTCCTCTTCGACGCCCTCAAAGGCTATGTCGCCGTCCTCATCGCCGCGCATCTGGCGCCCAACACCGTACACGGTCCCTCGACCCTGGCCGTCGCCGCCGCCGTAGCTGCCGTCCTCGGCCACGTCTTCCCAGTGTGGCTGCGCTTTCGCGGCGGCAAAGGAATCGCCACCGCGCTCGGCGTCTTCCTCGCGCTTGTGCCACTGGTCGCACTCGCAGCCGTCGGAGTCTTCGCTCTCATCGTCGCGACCACGCGCCTCGTCTCACTAGGTTCAGTCCTCGCCGCCATCTCCATCCCAATCTTCGCCGTGTTGCTGGTTCCTCACCGTTCCACAGCACTGCTGGCTGGCCTAAGCTTCATCTCGCTGCTCAGCATCCTCAAGCACCACGCCAACATCGTGCGCCTGCTGCATGGCACTGAGAGCCGCTTCGGTACTAACAAGCACGACACCTCGAACCACATGAAGGGGGCCGCATGAGCCGCATCGCCGTCATCGGCGCAGGAGCGTGGGGAACCGCGCTCACCGTCTCGCTCGCCCGCCGTGGCGGCCACAGGCTCAGCCTCTGGGCACACTCACCCGATCACGCCCGCCAGCTCGCTGACACTGGCGAGAACACCCGCTACCTTCCCGGCTTCATCATCCCCGCCGACGTCCAGATCACGCACAATCTCAGCCACGCCATCGCGGGCGCGGACATCATCCTCTGCGTCACACCGTCCCAGGCCCTGCGCTCCATCCTGCAGCAGATCGCTCCCATGCTCACCCCTCGACAAATCCTGCTCTCGGCCAGCAAGGGCATCGAGGAGAAGACCTTCCTGCGCATGTCGCAGATCATCTTCGAGTACGCTCCAGACAACCCCATCGGCACGCTTGGCGGTCCATCCTTCGCCCAGGAGGTAGCCGCCGCCATGCCCACCGCCATTACCCTCGCCATCGAGGACCCAGCCCTCGGCAAGTCGCTACAGGACGACTTCAGCTCC
>JAJXYW010000056.1 GCA_021780415.1 Acidobacteriota bacterium | reverse complement strand
TGCGTTGACGGATGGGGCGAAGGATGGGGAAGAAGCGTAGGAGAGCGAGGTGGAGGGAAACAGTGAGGCAGTATTTTGAAGGTGGTGTTGATGAGAGCAAGGAGTTGGGGAGCGATGTTGGCGGGAGCGCAGGAATTTGCGCTGGGGTTGATACACTGGGGGGATGGGGTTTGTGTCCTGTATCGGTAAAGGTGCAAAGTCCGCGGGGTCCGAGAATGAGTAGTAGTTATTTAGGCAGGATCAAATCGCCGGCGGATGTGAAGAAGCTGAGCGTGGAAGAGCTCGGGCTACTGGCGGAGGAGATCCGCGAACGGCTGATTTTGGGCGTCGCGAAAACCGGCGGACACATTGGGCCGAACCTCGGCGTGGTGGAACTGACGATAGCGATGCACTACGTGTTCGACACGCCGCGGGACAGCTTTGTGTTTGATGTAAGCCACCAGAGCTATGTGCACAAGCTGCTGACGGGACGTGAGAGCCAGTTTGATACGATTCGGCAGCCCGATGGGTTGAACGGGTTCATGCTGCGGACCGAGAGTGAGCATGATTCGTTTGGGGCTGGACATGCGGGGACGGCGCTGAGTGCGGCGCTGGGAATGGCCGTCGCCAGGGACATGAGTGGCGGAGATGAGCATGTGGTGGCGCTGGCGGGGGATGCGGCGTTTACCAACGGGATCAGCTTTGAGGCGCTGAATAATGTGGCGTCGACCAAGCGGCTGATTATTGTGCTGAACGATAACGAGTGGTCGATTGACAAGAATGTTGGGGCGATTGCGGAGTACTTCCACAAGATTGCGACGAACCCGACGTATGTGAGTTTGCATGATCGCGCGGCGGGACTGCTGGAGCGGTTTGGCGGTAAGGCGGCGTTGCATATCGCGAGGAAGGCCGAGGAGGCAGCCAAGGGAATCGTCGGACGAGGGATGATCTTTGAGGAGTTTGGGCTGAACTACTATGGGCCGGTGGATGGGCACAACCTGCCGATGCTGGTGGAGACGTTTAGGTTCTTGAAAAACCAGCATCGGCCGGTGGTGCTGCATGCGCTGACGCAGAAGGGTCGCGGGTTTCAGCCGGCGCTGGAGAAGCAGAAGAAGTTTCATGGGCTGGGACCGTATGATCCGGAGACGGGCGAGACGAAGTCGGCGGGGCAGAAGACGTACTCGGAGATCTTTGCGGAGAGCTTGACGAAGCTGGCGGATGGGAACGACAAGGTGGTCGCGATTACGGCGGCGATGCCGAATGGGACGGCGCTGGATTTATTTCGGCCGCATCATCCGAAGCGGTACTTCGATGTGGGGATTGCGGAGGAACATGCGGTGCTGTTTGCCGCGGGGATGGCGACGAAGGGCTATCGGCCGTTTTGCGCGATCTACTCGACGTTTTTGCAGCGGGCGTTCGACCAGGTGGTACATGATGTGGCGCTGCAGAACCTGCCGGTGGTGTTCTGCATGGACCGCGGCGGGCTGAGCGGGGATGATGGGCCGACGCATCATGGGCTGTTCGACATCAGCTATCTGCGCGGGGTTCCGAATTTGATCCACATGGACCCGAAGGATGAGGACGAGCTGCAGGACATGATGTTTACCGCGCTGGGGCACGCGGGGCCGAGTGCGATCCGGTATCCGCGAGGGATTGGGCCGGGAGCAGCGGTGAAGGCGCAGCCGGTGGCGCTGGAGATTGGGAAGGCTGAGGTGCTGCAGGACGGGCGCGAGGTGGCTGTGTTTGCGCTGGGGAATATGGTTGCTGAGGCTCGGCGGCTGGCGGCGATGCTGGAGGCCGAAGGGCATAGCGTTGCGGTGATCAATGCGCGGTTTGCGAAGCCGGTGGACGCGGAGTGTGTCGCCCGCTATGGGGCGCGCTGTGAGCTGCTGATTACGATGGAGGACCATGTGCTCGCCGGAGGGTTTGGCTCGGCGGTGCTGGAGAGCTTGAACGCGCAGGGGATCGATGTGCCGGTGGTGCGGGTGGGCTGGCCGGACCAGTTTGTGGAGCACGGCAAGGTGGAGGCGCTGCGGGAGAAGTATGGACTGACGGCCGAGGCGGCGATGGAGCGGGTGCGGCCGTTTTTGAAGAAGGTGGTTGGGGTTTAGGGGCGGGGGATGGGCGGTGGAATCTGCAGGTCTCTCCACTTCGCTGCGCTCCGGTCGAGATGACAGCGGGTGGTGGACGGACTGCGATCAGAAGGATTGCGGGCGGTTTTAGCTTGCGGCGGATTGCTGGGCGAGGAGTTCGAGGGTGCGGCGCTGGCGGAAGCGGAAGGTGGCGGCTAGCTGGCGGTGAACGAAGAGCTTGTCGGCTAGCAGGCTGAGGGGGCCGATGGGGAGTTCGTACTCGACGGCGTCGTGCAGAAGGGTGCCGCTGCGGTGGGTTTCGACGGTGTGGCAGTGACGCCAGTAGCGGAAGGGGCCGCGGAGTTGGACGTCGCAGAAACCGTGGAGCCAGCGGAAGTCTTCGATGAGCGCGTCCCAGGGGATGCGGATGGGCGAGAAGGGGATGGGGCGGATGGTGAGGTT
Source organism: Acidobacteriota bacterium (assembly GCA_021780415.1). The sequence goes on along the minus strand of JAJXYW010000056.1, from coordinate 2,120 downwards.
GAGACGGGTGCCGGAGCCGGCGGTGATGCGATCGGAGCCGGGGAAGGGTTCGGGGGGTGGTGGAGGTGGGACAAAGGTGGCGTGGTCGATGCGGGGGCGTTGCCAGTCGGGCATGAGTCGGGGGAGATTGGCTGGGTCGGCGAAGAAGGCGAAGACCGCCTCGATGGGGTAGGGGAGCTTCTGCTCGGTGTGGAAGTGGAGGCGCATCTGACTAGAGTGTAGGTCCTGCGCGGGCGACGGGCGTGGGGGGCTTGTGGCGGATGAACAAAATGCGGGGCTGATTTCAGCCCGAAGGGAACTCCGGCGCAATTGCGTATGTTGCGAGCCTTCTGCTTCGCGCCAGTCTTGGCGGTCGTGGTTTGGATGAAGCGGCCCTATTGCGGTGTGAGGGTGAGGGTGTGCAGTTGGGCGGGGTGGTCGAGGGGGAGGGTGAAGGTGGTGCCGTTGAGCCAGGGGAGGAACTGGTCGAGGAACCAGGGGCTGGCGGGGTTGCCGGATTCGCCGGTGGTGATGTTGGCGCGGGTGTTGTCGGGGTTGGAGAGGTCGGCGGTGAAACGCTCGCTGGGGCCGAAGGCGTGGCCGGTGGCCTTGATGGTGGTGGCGTCGCCGCTGTTGGGATGGGGGCCGGTGCCGGTGGGGACGCCGAGCAGTGTGCTGACGGGGGAGTGGCTGCCGAAGATGGGGTGCGCGATGTCGACGGGGTGGTGGGGGCCGTAGGGGAAGGCAGAGAGGTCGCGGGGTGCGTTGGCGGCGCGCAGGCCGCGCTCGACGGCGGTGGTGAGGAAGTCGTTCCAGTTGGGGAAGGCGGGCGGGAGCCAGCGGGCGGGGGTGTTCTGGAGGATCTGCTCGAGGGCGGTGCGGTCTTCTTCCCAGAGGTAGAGGTGGATGAGGGCCGTGATTTGTTCGTTGCTGAGGGGTGCGCGGTTGTGGATCTGGTGGTGGGCCTGGATCTGGGGGGCGAGGAGCATGGGCCAGAGCTGGGGTTCGACGACGGCGACGATGGTGGCGGCGGAGGAGTTGAGGGTGAGGTCGCCGTTCCAGTTGCGGAGGAGGTTGGCGGCCTGGAGGAGGCGCGGGTCCTTGTGGGTGAGGGAGGAGTGGTCGAGGGCGTAGGCGAGACGCTGGGCGACGAGGAGATCGAACTCGGAGTGGATGTCGGTCTGGATACGGAGCATGTCGGCGGGGGTGAGCGGGACGCCGCTGGCGATGGCGGCGGCGAGGAGATGGTGGATGCGCTCGACGCGGTAGGGGTCGGACCAGTCGAGGGTGATGGCGTAGGGGTAGTCGTCGGGGACGATGCGGGCGTTGGCGGTGGCGAGGATGCCGGAGGTGGGGTCCTGGACGGAGGGGAGTGCGTCGTAGGGGATGTAGCCGGACCATGCCTGGGCCGGGTCGAGGGCGTCGACGGGGACGGGGGAGATGGGCGAGCCGATGGTGTAGGGGGCGGTGGGGAGGGTGGGGAGGTTCTGCGCGGACGGCGAGGGTTGGGTGAGCTGTTGGGTGGAGTGCTGCGAGAAGGAGGCCAGGATGGCGTGGGGATGGGGGATGCCGGAGGTGGGGTTGCCGGATTCGTCGTCTTCGTCTTCAGCGGGGGTGGGGTTGGGGAGGACGAAGGGCTCAGTGGAGCGGGGGCGCTGGGTGGCGGGGCCGCGGATGGGGATGCGGCCGAGGAGGTGGTAGCCGATGTGGTGGGCGTCGGCGTAGAGGAGGTTTTGCGAGGGGATGCTGAAGCTGCTGAAGGCGGCGACGAGCGAGGGTGTGTCGGCAGCGGTGTCGATGGAGAGGAATGGGGCGGTGAGGGTGGAGGGGTCGTAGAGGGTCCAGGCGAGGGCGAGGGCGCGGTGCTCGGACTTGAGGAGCGGGGAGATGATCGGGGTTTGGATGGAGGTGTTGCCGATGGTGTGGGTGGTGGTGAGGACGTCGAGGGTGAGGTTGCGGCCGGCGCGGACGCGGATGAGTTCGGAGTGGTGGGCGACGGGAGCCCAGGTGTGGTCGGGGCGCTCGTACTCGGTGGAGGACCCGGTGCCACGGAGGTGCTCGATGAGGATGTCCTGGACGTCGGCGCCGGAGTTGGTGAAGGCCCAGGCGACGTTGGCGTTGCGGCCGACGATGACGAAGGG
>JAJXYW010000192.1 GCA_021780415.1 Acidobacteriota bacterium | reverse complement strand
GAAACCGCACCTCCGTCTTCGCCGGATGCACATTCACATCCACCTCCTGCGGCGGCATCTCCAGAAACAGCAGCACCACCGGAAACGAAGTCGGCGGAATAATATTCCGATACGCCTCATTGAACGCGTGCAGAATCAGCTTGTCGCGAATCAGCCTTCCATTCACAAACACGTAAATCGAATTCCGATTCAGCTTCTGCAGCTCCGGCTTGCTCACAAACCCGCTCAGCCTCACAAACCCCGGCTCCGCCGCCTCATAATCCTCCGCACGCTTCCACGGCGGAGGCTCCGGCAAGCCCGCCCGCGCAAAGTCAATCTCCGCCGCCACCGGAATCAACCGCTCGAACGTCTCGCGCCCAAAGATCTGGTACAGCCGCTCCCCCGCATTCGCCACCGCCGGCGCCACCAGCAGCGCCTGCGTCGCAGAGTGCAACTCAAAGTGCATTTCAGGATGCGCCAGCGCATAGTGCGTCACCAGCGCCGCCACATGCCCCAGCTCCGTCTGCTCCGCGCGCAAAAACTTCCGTCGCGCCGGCGTATTAAAAAACAAATCCCTTACCGCAATCGTCGTCCCCGCCGGCAGCCCCGCATCCTCCACGCGCAACAAATTCCCGCCCGCAATCTCCATCACCGTGCCGACCTCATCCTCCGCCGCGCGCGTCTCCAGGCTCACCCGCGCAACGCTCGCAATCGACGGCAGCGCCTCTCCACGAAACCCCAGCGTCGCAATGCTCAACAGATCATCGCTCGACCGCAGCTTCGACGTCGCATGGCGCTCAAACGCCAGCAGCGCGTCATCTCTCCCCATGCCATGACCGTTGTCCACAATCCGAATCAGCTTCCGCCCACCGGCCTCAATCTCCACCCGAATCCGCGTCGCCCCCGCATCCAGCGAGTTCTCCAGCAGCTCCTTCACCACCGACGCCGGCCGCTCCACCACCTCACCGGCAGCAATCTGATTCGCCACCTGGTCCGACAGCACCCGTATCTTTCCCATCCCAAGATTGTAGTCAGTCCGCCCGGCAACAGTTTCTCCACCTGCTTTTCCCCAACGCCCGACCACGGCTCTCAGCCTTACCCTTACCCTTGCCTTTCCGTCTGTCATTCCGGGAACCTGCTTCCCTCTCGCGCATCCTCGCCGTCCGCGCAGGACCCAACTCACGTAGAATCACACTGACCATGAACACAGAAGTCCAGACCCTCCTCACCTCCGGCGTCACCCTCACCGACGCCGCGCTCGAGCGCCTCCTCCCCGCCTCCACCACCGAGCCTCACTCCATTCACCGCGCCATGCGCCACAGCGTCTTCGCCGGCGGCAAGCGCCTCCGCCCCATCCTCTGCATGGAAGCCGCGCGCATGGTCGCAGCCACCGGCCAGCTCCCTCCCGGCGCAGCCGAGCTCGGTGCCGCCATCGAGATGGCCCACACCTACTCCCTCATCCACGACGACCTCCCCGCCCTCGACAACGACGACCTCCGTCGCGGCAAGCCCACCTGCCACGTCGCCTACGGTGAAGCCATCGCCATCCTCGCCGGCGACGCCCTCCAGAATCTCGCCTTCCAGGTCCTCGCCGACCTCCCCGCCCCACCCGCCACCATCGTCGCCATCCTCCGCGACTTCGCCCTCTCCATCGGCACCGGCGTCGGCGCTCCCACCGCAATCACCCCCGGCATGATCGGCGGCCAGGTCGTCGACATCGAGTCCGAAGGCATCCATCCTACCGCCGAGCTCGTCGAGCGCATCCACCGCGCCAAAACCGGAGCCCTCATCACCACCAGCATCGTCACCGGCGGCCTCCTCGGCCTCGCCCATCTCCCCACCGAACCGGGTGCCCCGGGTCCCGGTTCTGGAACCCGGGTTTCCACCAACCTCAACCACCCCGACCTCATCGCCCGCCTCCGCACCTTCGGCGAAAACGCCGGCCTCGCCTTCCAGATCGTCGACGACATCCTCGACATGACCCAGACCTCCGCCGAACTCGGTAAGACCGCCGGCAAGGACACCGCCGCCATCAAAGCCACCTGGCCCGCCGTCTACGGCATCGAGCAGTCCCAAAAAGACGCCGCCTCCCTCATCGCCGACGCCTTCGCCGCCCTCGCCCCCTTCGGCCCCGCCGCCACCCCCCTGAAATCCCTCGCCCAATACCTCGTCGACCGAACCCACTAAACATCTCACCCAAGCTGGAACCGCACGCCCGACACCATGAGCCTCCGCCCCCGCCACTTCGTCCTCCTTGCCATCATCATCGGGCTCTTCGTCTACAACATCATCCGCCACCGTCACGACGAGCGGAACGCGATCCCCCGTGCCTCCGCGCCAGTCGCCATCACCACCCCGCGCCTGAACACCCCCGCCTGGGCCGCCTTCGACCACGCCGCCGCCCTCCGCGACGATCCCGCCGCCACCTTTGACCCCGCGCTCAAGGACCTCAACCAGCTCATCCCCCTGGACCCCAACCCCACCGACGGCCACCTCACCGACATCAAGGGCTGCCTCACCTGGCTCGAGTTCTACCGTCAGGGCATGGCCCAGACCCATCCCGACCCGCAGATGAAGACCCGCGCCACCCACCACATCGACGACTGCGTAAAGTACCACCTCGACACCGGCGCCTAGCCTCTCACCAACAAGACTCTCACCAACAAGACTCTCACTCTCGCAGTGCTTTCGCTGGGGTGCGCACACTCGCAGTCTGTGCATGTCCCTTCTGCAAAACGCCTCGCCGCGTGTGCGTAAATCGCACGCCGGTGAGAGGTGATGAATATCACTGATCGCAGCTATCGCCAGTTCGATACTTGGAGACCGTAATCAGGAGGTCAGTCCGTGAATCGTCTCTGTACGCGCATGTTTGGTCTCACCCTGTTCGCTTTTCTTGTGTTCGCTATCGCCGTCCAACCCGTCATCGCCCAGCAGGATAAAGCCACGCATGTGCACCATCGGCTGATTCCAGCCGGGGACACCTGTGCCACCTGCCACAAGGTCATCTATGACCAATGGAAAGCCAGCCCCCATGCCGCCAACGGTGTCGAATGCACCGTGTGCCATGGCGAGACCACAGCAGCAGACTTCGCGGGCCTGCCAGCATTAAGCACCTGCGAAACCTGTCACGCCGATCAGGTAGCCCAACTGAAGTCTGATCCATTCATGAGCGGCAAGACCTGCGTGAGCTGTCATCAGCCACACAACTTCGTCGAGCACAAGAAGGTAGCCGCTGCAGGTAAGTGATCGCAACTAAGTGATCACAACTCCTGGCCGTGGCATTCTCCGCCTGCTGGCCGGCGCATCCGCGCACCATCCCGCAAGCATGTCATCGCATGCCACGGCAATGTACCACCCGTTGCCCTGAAAACTACAGCGCCTTCCCTCCATGGGCAGACCGAAGCCTGAGATGCGCGTGCCGCCTTTCCCTACCGAAAACGGCACGCGCACACTTCGTCCGGTCCCCATTGCCAAGGGAAATTTCTAGCGATCAGGTGCCCGAAGATTCCGCCCGGCACGCCGATACGCTGCAAGTACATTTGCCGCGTCTGCAAATCTGCATCTTCCGGGGCGCGTCTTCAATTTGCCCGCACTGTTTGGGCAAACGCGGAACCATGCAGTCGTGCAGTTCACCCCATGGGTATGCATGCCTTCAGCCCAGCGCACGCATGGAAGCATGGTCCCGATCTGGCTTGGCGAGGCGAAACAGCCCTTCAGCCCAGCGCACGCATGGAAGCATGACCCCGACCATATCTCCAGCCTCTCGGCAAACGTCCCGCTCCCCGGGGTAAACGTGCCCCTGCGACCGTCGTCCTCCAATGACGCCTCACCACTCCACCGCCCCAATTCCTCCGCCAGCCGCGATACAGTGAGAGAGGGTGAGTGCGTGGTGATTCAAGCTGACCTTTCCACCCTCATCCCCGAGCCGCAAACCATGACGCCCACCCCCGACCTCCACACCCTCCTTCGCGACTGCTACCTGCCCGCTCCCAACCCGGCGCAGCTCCAGCGCAACATCGTCGCCGCCGGCCTTGTCCGCTCCGCCACACTCACCCCTGATCCCGACGCGCCCGGCTCCACGATCCCCGGCCTCCCCCCGCGCTTCGTCGCCCGCATCACCCTCCACGCTCCCGCCTCCGACGACGCCGCCAACGCCCAACTCGTCGCCCAGATCGAAAACCGCCTCCTCGGCCTCCCCTCCATCTCCCGCGTCCAGGTCACCCTCCTCCCCGCCCTCTTCCCCATCCTCTAATCTGCACGAAATCCGCACCCTGCATCCCAAAACCGTGCTGAGAGTGTCGAATTGCAGCCCAACATTGCGCTGAGCCCTGCACCAAACTCACGAGTTTCGCCCGGAAAGCCCATGTCCCGATCCAAAATCCATGTCATGCCCCACCCTCCCGTCATCCATCCCTTCGACCAGCTCCACGGCACCGACACCTCCGGCCTCATCCCCGGCTCCGTCATCGTCCAGGGCACCTCCGCCAAGCTCGAAGAGCTCACCGCCTACTACGGCGTAGCCCCTTCTATCCTCCATGGTTTGTTAGACATCTGGCTCCACCGCACCACCCCTTTCCCCATCGAAAAGACAGTCTTCCTCGACATCGGCGCCGGCAAAGGCCGCGCCCTGCTCCTCGCCTCCCAGTTCCCCTTCCTGCGCGTCGAAGGCGTCGAGCTCAACCCCGACCTCGCCCGCATCGCCAACGCCAACATCTCCCTCTGGAACAACGACTTACAAGCCAACGCCCTCTCCCCGCTCACCCTCCATCACGCCGACGCAACCACCCACCCCCTCCCCCTCGAACCCACCCTCGCCTTTCTCTTCCACCCCTTCGAACTCCCCCTCCTCCGCCGCTTCCTCCGTCACATCGAGACCTCGCAAGCCACTCATTCTCAACCTTTTGACCTCCTATACGCCAACGCCGAGCACGACTCCTACCTCGACCACCACCCCGCCTTCACCCGCCTCTGGATGGGTTCCGTCGCCATGTCCCCCGCCGACCACGTCGCCGACCTCGCCGCCATCGCCCAGCAAAAGGAATACGGCTCCACCGGCGACGAACTCTGCGCCATCTACCGCTTCACTGGCCGCAAACCCCAATAAAATCCGCATTCCCTCCCTCCACGGAACCAAACCCCTCCACCCCCCGTATTACCCTTCAGAGCGAATTCGACCCGCTTTTCCCAATAAACTAGGGGGCAGCGTGCGAATAACGATCAAGTTGACCGATAAAAGTTTGAATCGAATGAAACCATCGCGCACTCTGATCCGTAGAAGGTTATGTGCACAGAAACTGCAATCGCTCCTCTAAACCGAGCGAGCGACGCAGTACCAGCAGAGTCCCTGGCGAACAAACCGGGACGGCATAGGCCTCAAATTTACTCCCGCGACCGCGACGGCTGAGTCAAGACCTCATCACCGCCCGCACGGACGACCATCACTGATAACCAACGTTGTAGTAGAGCGCCGCAATCCCGGCCTGACCGGTCGCGCGCGCCACAGGAGAACCAAATGTACTTCGCATTGCTCGCACTTGCATCCGCTTCCACCATCTTTGTCCCGAGCTTCATCGCCATCCGTGATCGCACCAACGCCGACTGGCACGCCCGCTACTAAGTCCCAACCACAACAAAACAAAGGCCGTGATCCAATCGCGGCCTTTGTCGTTTCTCTACCTGTCTACCGTCTGCATCTACCAGCGCACCCGCAGCAGCCGCTCGTTCTCCGTCTCCCCCTGGGTCATCTCGATTTCCGCATCGGCCCGCTCCATCACGCTCGCAAACCGGTCGCCCCACTCCACCATCACCAGCGCATCAGGAGCCTCGGCCATCTCCCACAACCCAATCCCTTCGAGTTCCCGCTCCGTCTCCAGCCGATACACATCCAGGTGAATCAGCCGCGTCTTCCGCCCCTTGTACTCATGCACCAAGGTAAACGTAGGGCTTGTAACCTCTTTTGAATCTGCACCTAAAGCCGCAGCGATCCCGCGCACCAGGGTAGTCTTCCCCATGCCCAGATCCCCTCGCAGCACCACCAGCTTCGGCGCCGGCAGCAGCTCTGAGAGCAGCTCCCCCATGCTCAGAGTTCCATTTTCGCTGCGTGTGCGCAGTCGCTTCTCCCGAATCCACTCCTTCATCGCTCCCCTGTCCTATTCGTCGCTGTCCCCGAAATCCAGGTAAACCCTTCAGCATCAGTCACCCGTGCGCGAAACGCCTGCCACAGGTGCCCCACCGTATCCATCGCCAGCACCGTGTGCTCGTCCTGCGCGAGGCACGCAAAGTCCCCGGCCAGCCCATGCAGAAACACCGCCGCCTCCACCGCCGCCTCCGTGTCCTCCGCCCCATACTGAGCCAGCATCGCGGCCACGACTCCCGTCAGGATGTCGCCGCTCCCGCCCTTGGCCATCGACGGATTCCCCGTCGTATTCACAGCAATTCTCCCATTCGGATGCGCCACCAGCGTGCGCCAGCCCTTCAGCACCAGGGTTACGCCGTGCTCAGTCGCAAACCGCCGCGCCAGCCCCACGCGATCCGCCTCGACCTCCTTCACCGTCATCCCCACCAGCCTCGCCATCTCCCCCGGATGCGGTGTCAGCACCAGCGTCCGAGGCTTCCCCCTGGTCTGCGCATCCTTCACTAAATCCTTCAGCAGCATGGACTTCCCTGCAAACGCATTCAGCGCATCCGCATCAATCACCATCGGCAGCGTCACCCGGTCCACGAACGCGCGCACCCACTCCGGAGTCGTCCCCTCCTGCCCCAGCCCCGGCCCAATGCCCACCACCGTAATCCCTGTCAGCAGCCTCGCCAGCGGCTCTTTCCCGAGCATCTCCATCGCCAGCCCACCCGAATCCTCCGTCGCCAGCGGCGTCAGCATCATCTCTGGCGCCACGGCTGCCACCGTGGACAAAATCTCCCGCGGCACCGCGGCCGTCACCAACCCGGCGCCAGCACGCATCGCAGCCACACTCGCCATCGACGGCGCGCCTGCCTTCCCCGACGCCCCACCCACCACCAGCACATGCCCCAGCCGGCCCTTGTTCCCATTGATCGCGCGCGGCTTCTCCGCAATCGCCTTCGCACTCCCACCCCACGTCAATCCGCTGGCCGAGACAATCGCCTCTTCCGGCGTCCCAATCCCCGCCACCACCACCGGCCCAAACGTCTTCCCGGCAGTCAAATGCCCGAACACATGCGCCAGCTTAGGAGCGGCAAAAGTCACCACAGCGTCCGCCCGAAACGCCCCCTCGGCCCATCCCTCCATCGAATCCGCATCCCACCCGCTCGGCAGATCCACCGCCACCACCGGCACGCTGCTCGCCGCCAGCAACCCCTGCGCCACCGCCGCCAGCCCTCGCAACGGCGGCCTGAACCCCGTCCCCACCACCGCATCGATCACCAGCGCCGCACCCTCCAGCGCCGCCCTCAGCCCCACCTCATCCGAAATCTCATGCAACTCCACCCCGCCCATTTCAACTCCCGCCGTCCGCGCAGGACCCGACAGCAGCGCCACGCGCACCCGTCGTCCAGCCTCGGCCAGGTGCCGCGCCGCGACCATCCCATCCCCGCCATTATTTCCCTTGCCGGCCAGCACCACCACCAGCCCATCGCCCTCAAACCGCCGCAGGCAGAACCGTGCCACCGCCGAGCCCGCGGCTTCCATCAACTGCTCCACGGCCACGCCAGCCTCCACCGACCGCCGGTCCGCCGCGCCCATCTCTTCCGCTGTCAGAATCTTCATCGCGAGCCACTGCCTCATCCACCCACTGCTTCATCCGCTAGGATGCGACTGCTCCGGCAGAATTCACAGCACACAAACGCTCACCGCACGACGCCGCCGCCCTGAACCGAAGCCGTCGTCTCCGTCCTCGACTGGAAGAAGTTCCGGTCATACATCGCGCGATAGAACGCACCCGTCAACTCCGCAGCCTTGGGTCCGAACGTTGCCCTTCCGCCTTCCAGAAACACGACCGTAACGATCCGCCCCGTCGGCGCATCGCCATAGCTCACAAACCAGCCAAACCGCGTCCCGTTATCCGAGCACGTCCCCGTCTTCCCGAACACCGGAAACTGCTCGAAGTTCGTCCGCAGCGACCGCGCAGTGCCATTGGAAAAGTCCACCGCTCCCTGCATACCGGGCAAAATCTGTGGGATTACATCCTTGATATCCAGCAGCCGTTTCACCTTCGGCTGGAAGTCCGCAACCTCGGCCTGCGTCGTCGGATGCTGCAAATAATACAGCGTCCCTCCGTTCGCAATCGCACTCACCAACGCTCCCAGTTGCAGCGGCGTCATGCTGATGCTCTCGCCAAACGAGCACATCCGTCCCACGCCGCCATTGGCCGCCGGCAGCGCCGTATCCGGATACACCCCCAGGTGCTCGCCCGCAATGTTGTACCCCGCCAGCTCACCCAGGCCGAACTCATTCGCATAGTGCTTCACGCGGTCAAAGCCCATCGTGCGCCCCAGCACCTCAAAGTACAGATTGATCGACCGTGCCAGCGCGTGGGTCAGGTCCACCGAGTAGTGTCCCCCCAGGTTCACCGGCGTATCCGCCTTGATCAACCCCTCCTTCAACGCCGCCAGCGCCACCGACACCTTGATCGTCGAGCAAGGCTCCGCACCCGCACTCAGCGCCAGCCGCTGGTTCACCATCGCCAGAATCCTTCCACTCGAAGGATCGATCGCCAGCACCGTGCCATTCATATTGCCCAGCGCCTGGATCGCGGCCTCACGCACTACCGGATCTTCCCCTGCCGTCACATCCCCCGCCGTCAGCGCGGCAACATCCGCAAAGCTGTTCGCCGTAAACCGCTCCCCATAGTATCGAGTCCGCCGACGCCGGTGCCCGCTCACGCGCACCACCCCGGCGCTCCCATGAGCCGCAGAACTCGCAGCCACCCGTCGCCTGCTCGCCACGCGATGCGTACTGCGCGAACCATGCGCAGCCGTATGATGCACCGTCGTCGTCGCAGCATGGGTCTTATGCTTTGCCGGCACCATCGCCGCACCCGCGCGCACGCCGCCCGCAAGCAACAGCAACAACATCACCAGCCCTGAAATTCTCCGTCCCATCGACTCTCTTCTCTACCGTTCTTCCTGCATCTTCTAGGATTCACGTCTCGCCACATTGGCGTCCGCAACCACAAACACGGTGAAGGAAACCACTTCCCGCCTGAACATGGGTCTTCGCTCCCGTTTTCCCATCAACCAACTACGGCCAGCTTCAAACCTCGTTATGTCTTCCGCCTCAGAAATGCCGGAATATCCAGATCATCATTCTCCGCACCGGACTCCGCCGCATATCCCGAAAACGACGGAATCCTCGCATCCGGCCAGGGCTTGGAAGCCGCATCTTCAGTCGGCTTCACCGCTGCATCCTCCCTCGGCCTGCGAAAAAAATCATCGTCGAACACCGACGCTCGCACCGGAATCAGTTCGGGAGTCGACGGCCTCGTCACCGGCGCATCATAGCCGGCAGCCTGAGCCACACGCTCACCGGCACCTTGCATCTCCGCGCCGCCATCTCCCTCAGCGGCTGGTCTCGATGTCTCCATCGCACTCTCCTCCACAGCCTGAGGAATGTGCTCTACCACCACCGGAACCGGTATCGCCGCAGCTCCCGTCTCCGCCTGAATCTCCGTCCGCGGCTCCGCCGTCATCGCTTCGGACGACCGCACCCCGGGCTGCTGATAGGGCTCCTCCACATGTGGCGCAAACTCAATCCGCAGCGACGGCGACTGCCACGCCTGTTGCCGCGCCGTCTCATAGTAGGACGACACCGGATACGCCTGCCGTTGCACCCGAGCCTCCACCACCGACTCCACCGGCTCCGCAACCTTCGACTCCGCGGCCGTTGCACCAGCCACCGTCTCTTCCACTTCCATCTCACTCGCAAACCGGATCGCCGGTGCCCCCGCCTGCGATGCGAAGATCAACGGCGGTGTCGACTCTTCTACCTGCTCCGCCTCGCGCTCAGACCTTGGCACCAGCGGCCGCGACACGACCCTGGGCGCAACAACCTCATGGTGCGCCGTCGGCAGAGCAGCAGCAGCCATCATGCGTTCCCGCCGCGCCGGCATCGCCTCACGAAACCCCGTCGCGATCACCGTAAACTTCACGTCGTCGCCAAACGTCTCATCCAGCACCGCCCCGAAGATGATATTCGCGTCCTCGTGCGCCGCCTCCTGGATAATCGACGACGCCTCAATCACCTCACTCAGCTTCAGGCTGCTCGACCCGGTGATATTGATCAGAATTCCGCGCGCTCCATCAATCGCTCCGGCCTCCAGCAGCGGCGACGCAATTGCAGCCATCGCCGCCTCGCGTGCCCGGTCCGGCCCCGACCGCACCGCCGTCCCCATCACCGAATAGCCCATCCCCGCCATCGTCGTCTTCACATCCGCAAAGTCACGATTGATCACCCCCGGAATCGTAATAATGTCCGAGATCCCCTGCACGCCCTGGCGCAAAATATCGTCTGCAATTCGGAAGCTCTCGAAGAACCCCGCGTCCTTGGCCGTCGTCAGCAGCTTGTCGTTCGGAATCACGATCAGCGTATCGACCGACTCCAGCAGTTCCTGCAATCCGCGCTCAGCCTGCATCGCCCGGCGCTTGCCTTCAAACGCAAACGGCCGCGTCACCACCGCAATCGTCAGCGCTCCCATCTCGCTCGCCAGCGAAGCAATCACCGGAGCAGCGCCCGTCCCTGTTCCTCCACCCAGCCCCGCCGTCACAAACACCATGTCCGCGCCTTCCAGCGCCTCAATGATCTTGTCCGAGTCCTCCAGCGCCGCTCGCCGGCCAATATCCGGATTCGCCCCCGCGCCCAGCCCGCTCGTCAGCTTCACGCCCAACTGTAGCTTGATCGGCGCATTCGATCCCTCCAGCGCCTGCACATCCGTGTTCGCCGAAATAAACTCCACGCCTTCCACCTGCGCCGCAATCATCCGGTTGATCGCGTTGTTCCCGCCGCCGCCCACGCCAATCACCTTGATCCGCGCGTTCCGTTGCGGCTCCTCGTGATAATGAATGCGCAGTGAGTCCTGTGGCTTGGCACCGAGTGCGTCTTGTGGCTTCACGCCGGGCGCGTCTTCATGCGGCAGGGGCATATGCGTATCTCCTTAGGCGTTTGCGAATAACTTCTCTTCATTCCATGCTACTTATGCGCTTGAGGCCTTTCCTGCGCCTCGCCCGCATCTACTTCGGTTACCGGCGTCATCACCATCCAACGCCGGCTCCCTCTCATCTCGCAACTACCGCGACGTTGGCATATGGAACACCACCGACGCTCCAATCGACATCAGGAAAATCGAGGGCGGTCCGTCCACGGTTCCGCCGCTTCCAATGCGATTCATGTTGCCCAACCCAAGCTCGATCGGCCGCAGATCAATCATCGGAAAGATGTGAATGTTGAAGCCTGCCAGGCCTTCATACACCAAAAAGTTATCCTCCAGCCGCGGCGGATTCGGAACCACGGAACCCGGCGCAATGGCTCCAAATGGCAGCGACGCATTGCTCTTCGCATAGCCCGCCGACATCTGCACGTACGGATTCATCCACGAGTACCGCGTCCGAAAGGAACCTCGCACGCCCAACAACACATTATTGAATCCCGTCGCATCGCTACCGCCGCCCGAACTCGTCGCCGACTTGTTCGAGCGCTGCGTCCCACCACGAAAATCCACGCCCAGCCGCATCGGCCCAACGTTGCGGAAGTCATAGTAGGCACCTGCCTCAAATCCTTGAGGATTCACCTGGCCACCTACACTCGAGCACTGACCCTGCGGATCGAAGCACGTCATGCCACGAAGCTCCGTCGCTTGAAAACCGATATAGACACCCGCCTGGGCCCGCGCCGCAACGGCACACCCAAGTCCCAACAAAACGATCACGAAGCTTTTGCAAAATCTCATATCACCCAGTCTATCGTCTCCAGCGCCTTCTGGCCGCACCGCACCAGCCTTAACCGCCGTTTTCCTCAGCATTCCCAGCCCAGAACCCTTCGCCTCTGCCCGGCCCGTCCTGACCACCCACCACGAAGCCCTGTCCTCAAAAGCTCCCCGCAAAGATCGACTTCAGCTTCTGCGCCAGCCCCTGCTCCTCGCTGGCCTTGCGCACCTGCGTCCGATGCGTGTAAAGCAGCATCCCGATCGCCACCGAAAACTCCGGCCGCGCCAGCTCCGGCGGCATCCTGCTCAGCGGCACCGGATACCCAATTCGCGCCGGCACCCGCAGCAGGCTCTCCGCGTTATCCAGCAACCCCACCAGATGCGCTCCGCCCCCGGTAAACACGCAGCCCGCTCCCATCGCCTCCAGCACGCCTCCGCCACGCAGATTGTCGCGCAGCATCGTCAGCAGCTCTCGTGCCCGAGGCTCCAGAATCTCCGCCAGAAACCGCTGCCGCACCATCCGCGTCTGCTGCCCGCCCATCGCCAGGTCGCTGCCAATCTCAATCTCATTCAACTGCGGAATCGACGTCACCACGCAGTTCCCATACATCCGCTTCAACTGCTCGGCCTCTTCCACGCTCACATGCAGCCCCACCGCCAGGTCATTCGTAAAGTGGTCCCCGCCAATCGGCAACACCGCCGTATGCGCCACCGACCCCTCAAAGAACACCACCAGCTCCGTCGAGCTCGTGCCAATATCCACCACGCACACGCCCAGCTCGCGCTCGTCGGCCGATAGCACAGCCTCCGCCGCCGCAATCCCCTCAAACACCGTATCCACCACCTCAAGCCCCGCCCGGTTCGCGCACGTCACCACACTCTGCGCCGCGCTCCCCGAGCACGTCGAAAGGTGCAGGCAAACCTCCAGCCGATTCCCCACCATCCCCACCGGATCGTGAATCCCGCCCTGGTCGTCCAGAATAAATTGCTGTGGCAGCAAGTGCAGAATCTCGCGGTCCGGAGCCAGCCCCACCGAGCGCGCACGATCGATCGCCGACCGCACATCCTCGCGCGTAATCTCCTTCATCCGGCTGCCCATGCTGATCCCGCCCTGCGAGTTCATCCCCCGCACATGCGGCCCGCCAATCCCCACCACCGCCCGCTCAATCGGTGCCTTCGCACTCTTCTCCGCCGTCAGCGCCGCGTCATTAATCGCCTTCGCCGCCGGTCCCAGGTCCGAGATCACGCCCCGCCTCATCCCGCGCGACGCCTCCACCCCGTGCCCCCTGTACCGCAGCACGCCGTCCACCAACTCCGCCACCAGCACGCAGCTCTTCGAGCTCCCCGCATCCAGCACCGTGATCAGGTTGTCCATCTTTGCATTCATAGCTTCACTCTTTTTGCATTCATGGAGTCACTCCGCCTTTACCACCGGCTCCGCCGCTCTTCGCAACCTTCACCGTCTCCGCCTTATGTTCCTTCGCCAACTCAGCCCTGTGCGCCGCCGCCAACTGCGCAAACAGCCTCTGATTCGCCGTATCCACTCCCGATCCCGCCTTCGCCCTGGCAATCACCGAAGGCTTCGCCGCCGCCTTCTTCGCCACGGGCTTCGCGGAAACTTTCTTCCCAGCCATAACCTTCGCTGCCACAACCTTCGCCCCCGCAGGCTTACCCGCTATGGCAAGTTTTGTAGCCGCACCAGGCTTCGCCGCCGCTGTAAGTTTTGTAGACGCAGCAGGCTTGGTCGCCACCGCAGGCTTCGCCGGAGCTGATCCCTTTGCCGCGACCGCTGCTCTCCCCAGCACTCCGGCATCCTGAGCGGAGCGAAGGCCCCCTGTAGTCGCCCTTGCGGTTGTCGTTGCCTTTACCTTTGAAGTTGGCGTTGCCTTTACTGTCGTTGCCTTTGCCGTCGTTGCCTTTGCCGTTGTTGCCTTCGCCGTTGCAGCAGGCATCGCCACAGGCGCCGCAGCTCCCGCCTCGGTCACCCCACCCGGTGCGACCCCTGCGCCATTCTGCATCTCCAGCACAATCTGTCCCTCATACCGCATGTCCGCCGACGCCAGCTTCGGATACGCCTGCCGCCACTCCGGCAGATGCTGCTCGAACTCCCTGTACCGCCGCAGAAAATCCTGCTGGCCAAAGTGCACCAGGATGTCCGAGCTACCCTCCGTAATCAGCGCCCTCACATCCTCCGGGTCCGACACATCCACCTCGCTCACCGAGTCCGTCAGGTGCTGTCCCGCGCTCTCCAGCTCCCGCATGAACTGCCCATACACCGCCATCCGCGTCCCCCGCGCCTGCGCCGTCTCATCCGCCGACAACCCCGTCAGCACCGGAAACGAATAGTGCGGATTGCCCGCCGCATCCGGCGGCATATCCAGCAGCACACCGCTTCCATCCACCAGCCCGATCTGCGTTCCCTGGCGCACAAACGCCACCGGCGTCCGCTCCGCAATCTGCACCCGGATCGTGTCCGGCAGCAGCCGCATCACGTCCGCGTGGGCCACCCACGGCAACCGCTCCAGGTCCGCCTGCCGCTCCCCCAGCGACACCCGGAAGATATTCCGCTCCAGGTCCGCGCCAAACACGCTCAGCACCTGATCGCGCGTCAAATGTTCCGCACCCCGTATCTGAATATCGTCCGAACTCGCCAGCACAAACCGCGGATCATGCATCAGGTAATACCGCACTCCGGCAATCGCCACGGCCACGGTGCCCAGCAACCCAAACACCGCCACCCCCAGCACAATCCGTCCACTCATACTGCGCGGCAGTCCACTCAGCCGGAACCCCAGCCTGCCTCGCCGCGGAACATACTCCGGCTCGTCCAGCCCTCCGTAGACGCTCCCTGCTCCCGGCTCTTCATACCCATCGCCGTCATATCCGGCGCTGCCAAACCCCCGCTGCAATGCCCCCACCGGCGCAGGCCCCCGCCGCGTCCCCCGCGCCTCGGTCTCCGAAGCATAGCTCTCCTCGGGCGCATCCAGCACCGCCGAGCCCAGCCCGGATTCAACTCCGGACCCACGCTTCGAACCCATCTTCTTCATCTCCGCCTGGCCCTGAGCAAGGCCGCGGAAGAATCGCCGTATCATCCACTATAACGGCCACCGCCCCCACCCCCCGCAAACTCCTCAAGGGGTATCGCATCAGGAACGCTCCCCACCCATTTTGGAACCGCCAAAACCCTCACCCGACGGCGCAGGTCTACCGCAGCGCCTCCAGCAGCAGCGGTCCAGCCTGCGACACGCTTCCCGCGCCCAGCGTCAAAATCATCTCGCCCGGCCGCGCCTCCGCCGCCAGCCGCTCCACCGCCTCGCCCATCGACGCCGCATACATCACCCGCCCGCCATTCTTCTCCCGGATCGCCGCCGCCAGCACCTCACCATTAATCCCCTCAATCGGCTGCTCGCTGGCCGCATAGATGTCCAGCACCTGCACTGCGTCCGCATCCCCAAACGCCCCCGCAAAGTCCTCCATCAAATCCCTCGTCCGCGTATAACGATGCGGCTGGAACAGCACCAGCACCCTTCCATACCCGCACTCCCGCGCCGCCTGCAACGTCGCCCGAATCTCCGTCGGATGGTGCCCGTAGTCATCGATCACCGTCACGCCGCGCTCCGCCCCACGCACCTGGAAGCGCCGGTTCACGCCGCGAAACGTCGCCAGCCCCGCCGCAATCTTCTCCGGCGTCAGCCCCAGTTGCACCCCGATCGCTACCGCCGCCGCCGCGTTCAGCACATTATGCCGTCCCGGAACATGCAGCTCGAACGGCCCCAGCACCAGCCCGCGCGCATTCACCTCAAACCTTGCGTGGCAGCCCTCAGCGCCCGGCAGCATCCGCAGCCGGAAGTCCGCCTCCGCGCTCTCGCCATACGTATACACACGCCGCGTCACCCGCGGCAGAATCGCCTTCAGCCTTGCATCATCCACGCACGCCGTCACCGCTCCATAGAACGGCACCTTGTCCATAAACTCCACAAAGCAGTTCTCCACATCGGCCATATCCGCATACGAGTCCATATGCTCGCGATCAAGGTTCGTCACCACCGCCAGAATCGGCGACAGCTTCAGAAAGCTCCGGTCGCTCTCATCGGCCTCCGCCACCAGATACTGCGATCTCCCCAGCCGCGCATTCGACCCCAGCGCGTCCACTCTCCCACCCACCACCACCGTCGGATCCAGATCCCCGCCCGCCAGCACCGCCGCCACCATCGTCGTCGTAGTCGTCTTGCCATGCATCCCGGCAATCGCAATCCCATACTTCAGCCGCATCAACTCGGCCAGCATCTCCGCCCGCTGGATCACCGGAATCTTCCGTGCCCGTGCCTCCACCACCTCCGGATTATCCTTCGCCACCGCCGAACTGGTCACCACCACGTCGCTGGCCGCAGCATTCCCCGCCGCATGCCCCACATAGATCGTTGCCCCCAACCCCGCCAGCCGCTCCGTCGTCGCCGATCCCCGCAGGTCCGACCCCGAAACCGCATATCCCATCGTCAGCAGGATCTCCGCGATCCCGCTCATCCCAATCCCGCCAATCCCAATAAAGTGCACCCTCTGCGAAGGCGCAAACATAGCATGCTCCGGCAATCCCATCTGTCTATTCTCCCTCAAATCGTCGCCGAGCCGTTGCCGCTGTGTACCTGCTCCTCTTTCAGTCATTCCCTCTGGAAATCTTCCGTTGTCTTTGCAGTGCCGTCGCCATCCTGTTGAATTGTTGGCATAAAGCTATCATCTCGGCCGGAACAGAACGGCCCTGCGTCCTGCGCAGTGGAGAGACCTGCAACTCCACCTGTAGCGCAAAACCTGTCAAGCCCCCGCCATCATCAAAATCCATCAAAACCCCTATAAACATTGGCGATTTATATCTCCAAGATCTGGCATAGTCACCCCACCCAACCCGCTACAATAGAAGTAGCCCTAACATCCACCCAGCCCGGTAACCGCCGGGCCTTCGCTTTTAATCGGGAATCAGCGAAGCCGGGAATCAGCGAAGCCGGACTGCCACAAGTCCGGCCTCATCCCCCTTCCCCTCAAGACTTTAGATCCAAAAGTACCCCCCGGGGGGGGTGCCCCGGAGCTCTGTTCACCGAACGAAGACTTGCCCCCAAACCAAACGCTGCGGGATCACCTCACAATGCACTCCACCGGATACCGCAACAAAACGCATAACAGGTGTGTCTAATCAACCGAGAGCCGGATCAGGGTAACATCCTAACCAGACCGGAAGTCTTCTCCTCGCCGCACTCGCAAGCCCAGTAAGGGAGCGAAGCTCGGCTGGACGGGTACTTGTATGAAACTCCATCGCGCAGTTCGCAATCTTCTGGCGGCCACCGCAGTCGCGGCTGCTGCGTTCGTGGCTCTGCCGAGTCCCCGCGCGCAGGCTCAGTTCGCCATCACCGCCGGCTACGCTCCGCCCGCCATTCCCGCGTACGAACAGCCTCCCTGCCCCGGTGACGGTTACCTCTGGACCCCCGGCTACTGGGCCTGGGGTGACGACGGCTACTACTGGGTCAACGGTGCCTGGGTCATGCCACCCTACGTCGGCGCCCTCTGGACCCCCGGCTACTGGGGCGGCTTCGGCGGCGGCTACGGCTGGTATCCCGGCTACTGGGGCCTGAGCATCGGCTTCTACGGCGGCATCAACTATGGCTTCGGCTACTTCGGTACCGGCTTCTACGGCGGCTACTGGAACGGCGGACGCTTCTGGTACAACCGCGCCTACGGCAACTTCGGACGCGGCTTTGGCGGCAACTTCTATAACCGTGAATACGGCGGCTTCCGCGACGGTCGTCCCGGCGGCGCCTCCTTCGCCCGCGCTGGCTTCAACGGCGGACGCGGTGGCTTCGGCGGTGGAGGCTTCCGTGGCTCCGGCATCAACGGCGCCAACCGCGGCGGATTCAATGGCGGTGGCAACCGCGGTGGCTTCAACGGTGGCAACCGGGGAGGCTTCAACGGCGGTGGCAATGGCAACCGTGGCGGATTCGCTGGCAACAACGGCGGCGGATTCAACGGCGGCAACCGCGGTGGCAACGGAGGATTCAACGGTGGCAACCGTGGTGGATTCGCGAGCAACAACGGTGGCGGATTCAACGGCGGTGGCAACCGCGGCGGATTCGCTGGCGGCAACGGCGGTGGATTTAGCAACGCCTCTCGCGGAGGATTCAACGGCGGCAGCGCCCGGAGCAGCTTCGGCGGTGGTAGCCGTGGCGGATTCGGTGGTGGCGGCAGCCGTGGCGGATTCGGCGGTGGTGGTGGCGGCGGTCACTTCGGCGGTGGCGGCGGCGGCGGTCACTTCGGCGGTGGCGGCGGCGGTGGCCACTTCGGTGGCGGCGGTGGCGGACATGGTGGCGGCGGACATCGCTAAACGGCGAGTCGGCTGACCATCCAAAATCAAGGGCTGAGGACAACTCCTCAGCCCTTCTTCTTTTGCCCGCATTAGAGCCGTTCGCTTTCAGGTGTAGTCGCAATCATTTTGATGGTTGTCATTCCGAAGCGGAGGAATCTGCTTCTTGAATCGCGACTACACCTGATGGCGATCGGTTCTAAACTTAGCGCCCAACCAGCCGCAGCACCATCTCCGAGATCTGCTGCAACGCTCCCGGCCGCGCCAGAGCCCGAGCTCTCTCCCCCATCGCAGCCCGTCGCGGAGCATCGCTGAACAACGCCACCAGCGCGCCTTGCAGCGTCTCAGCCGTCACATCCCTCTGCAGTAGCATCTCCGCTGCACCGGCCTCCACCAGCACCTCAGCATTCTTGCGCTGATGATCATCCGCCGCCCCCGCAAAGGGCACCAGCAACGACGGCTTCCCCGCCGCACAAAGCTCCGCAACCGTACTCCCCGACCGCGCCAGCACGACATCCGCCGCCGCGTACTGTTCCGGCATATCCGTCAGAAACGCCGCCACCACCCATCGCGACGCATCCGCCCCACTCTTC
>JAJXYW010000274.1:1190-4649 GCA_021780415.1 Acidobacteriota bacterium | reverse complement strand
GTGGGTTGGCTTCCGGATCGCCGGCCATTCATCAACAACTGAAACTCGTCAGCAACTCAACCGATGAGAAGCGCGTTTCTCGCTCTTCATCCTCAATCTGCCGCGGACGCAAGGCCGAGCGTGCCCTCGCCGTTACGGCCAACTCAGAATCACCCCGGTCTACCAGCAATTCACTGGCGGCGGGCAGACGCCGCCCCGCCCTTTTCCCCGCAAAGTATCGAGTGTGGCTGACTCGATGACCTGGCTTCGTGTTCCTGCATCCTACTCACCAGCCTCGTTATGCGGAACCGGCGCACTGGCAAGGAAACGAGGCTCTCCCAATGAAGAAATGCATGTTCTTACTTGCCATGTTGTGCTACCCATCGCTTTGCCGGGCAGCGTCAGACCGCCAGGATGACGTCAACCGCCTCGATCACGCGGCAAACGTGATGCACGCGATCATGAATGCATCTGACCAGCGCATTCCCGACCGCATCATGAGGCGGGCAAGGTGCGTAGCTGTCGTACCCCATCTCATCAAAGGGGGATTCGTTTTCGGGGCCGAAGAAGGAAAGGGAGTAGCCACTTGCCGGACCGCAAGTGGTTGGAGCGCGCCAGCCTTTATCGAAATGGGCGGCGGCAGCTGGGGAACGCAGATCGGCGGAGAATCTGTTGACCTTGTCATGGTGATCAAAGGCACCCGAGGCATGCAGAAGCTACTGTCGAGTAAATTCGAAATTGGCAGAGATGCCTCGGTAGCCGTGGGCCCCCTGGGACGACATTCCTCTGAAAATACTGACGTGAATTTCAATGCGCTCATCCTGACCTACTCGCGCGCTCAAGGCGCTTATCTCGGGATGACCTTCGACGGCGCAGTCATCCGCCAGGACAACAGCTCCCGGCGCGCGCTATACGGGCCAAGAGTCACTACGCGGGCGTTGCTGCTCGGGCGAGTGACACCGCCGCCTGCTACAAGGTCATTCCTTTCCGCGGTCCGAGGAGCAAAAGCCCAGGGAGTCCGCCAGGCCGCAAAGAAATAGGCCGCGAAGAAATGAAGCCGCCTCAGGCGCACATGACCGCGCCATCGCCCTGGCACTCACCGAACCCGGTTAGCTCCTCAAATGGCGTCAACGCCGGAGTGAAGCCGCAAGCGCAACGACCAAATTGCCCTCCTCGCGGCTCACCCAAACCCCAATCGACCACCACGCGAAGCCCCTCCCGCCACCCTGGGATGTTTCTCGCGCATCACGATCGTCAAAACGTCAACTTCCTATTTCGCCGGCGCCAGCCCCGCAATAACTGCTGCAACTTTATCGAGTATCTGGTTCCAGCCCTCCAGTTGACCGCTGTTTTTCGCGCTCTCCATGGGTTCATTTCCAATGAAGGTGAGCTTCGTCTGGCCGTTCCCGAGGTCCTCAAAGATGGTCACGTCGTACGCGCCGTCGATGGCCTCATGTTCTATTCCCAATTGTTCAGGCTCAACCTTGTTTCCCTTCGAGTCCGAAAAGTACATGGAGGAGACGATCTTCTCGTGCAGAACAATCTCGTGGTATTCACCACCATTCCAGAACTCCTGCCCATCCGGCGCTCTCATGCAGCAGAGAAATTTCCCTCCCACACGAAAATCCATCTGGCAATAAGGCGCAGTAAAACCCTTCGGCCCCCACCACTGCATTACATATTTCGGGTCCGTCCACGCCTTCCAGACCCACTCGCGTGGGGCATCAAAAACCCTTGTGATCACCATCCGCTCCGTCTCGTTACCCGTGTTGTTTATCATCTCCGACCTCCGCTTTTTTTATTTGATTCACAACTACATCCAGCTTGTCGAAACTCTCTTCCCAGAATCGGCGATAGCTCATCGCCCAGTCGCTGACTGTCTTGATCGCCTCCGGCCTAAGCATGCACACACTCTCTCGTCCACGCTTGGTCTTGATGACAATCCGCGCCTTCACCAGGTAGGCAACATGTTTTGAAATCATCTGCTGCGAGAGTGCAAAAGGTTCCGTCAATCCATGCACAGAGGCTGGCCCATGGGAGAGCCGTTCGATCATGGCCCGCCGGGTTGGATCAGACAAAGCCGTAAAGGTTGTACCTAATTTATCCACAACCACATGGTAGTGGATATTCCCTCAATGTCAAGGGTGAATTTTGCGACCCCGGGCGCCCCGCCCATCGCGCGGCTTCTTGCGCGACGAGTGGGCTCCGCTCTGCCGAAGAACCAGGCCCCAAGCGAGCGTTCCTCCCTCGCTGTCACCCAAACCCCAATCGACCACCCCGCGAAGCCCCACAACCTCGCCCTCCAATTCCCCGAAAAATCCCCGCCCCAAAATCCCCCTGGCAACGTCCAACCTCGCAAGCGTATCCTTCTCTCGCACGCACCATCGTTCTTATTCCATCCCTGGAGTTACGTATGCATCGCGCCGCCGCCGCCCTCCTCCTTACCCTCACCGCCTCCGCCGTCGCACAAACTGCCCTCGCGCCCGCGACTCCCGGCTCCTCCACCATGACCGGCATTATCGTCTCGACGGGCCCGCGCACAACCTTCATCATGCCCACGCCCGCCAGCTCCTGCCCCGTCGGCCTTACCGCCCAGCCCGGCGTCGGCCCCGGCATGGTCATCGTCGTCGACGGCAACGCCACCGCCTCCCAGAAGCTCAACCTCCAGCTCACCAACATCGGTGCTCCCCAGCGGCAGCATTCCAACATCACCGGCGCGCAGATCACGGTCCACGGCCTCACCGCGCGCGGCCGCATCGCCCCCGCGGGCTTCGGCGATTCCGACGACCCCGACGCCGCCACCCTCGCCAAGCAAGTCAATCTCGTCCTCACCGTCGCTCCCGGAGCCAGCGCCTCCACCGGCCTGCTCTTCAAGGGCTTCACCTCCATCCGCTGGATCACCCTCGACTCCCTCACCTACGCCGACGGCTCCACCTGGCATCCCTCCCCGCAACACACCTGCCGCGTCGTCCCCAACCGGGTCATGCTAGTCGCCTCCCACTAAGCGGAGTTCAGGCGCCGACGTCTGCTAGCCACTGGCCTGCGGTGATACGCTGTCCAGCATGATCTTTCCCGTCCGCCGCGCCCGCCTGCCGCTCTACGCCGCTGCCTGTTCCCTGCTGCTCACCATAGCCCTCACCGCTCAAGCTCCCGCCAAACCCGCCCTCGCCGCCGCACCCGACACCGCCAATCCCAGCCCCTCCTTCACCCGCGCCGCCCAGCCCGGCGGCATTGCCCTCTCGCCCAACGGCACGACCGTAGCCTGGACCCTTCGCGGCCACGAGGACTCCACCCTCCACCTCACTGACCTCGCCAATCCCGCCAGCGCCCGGATCATCAAGGTCGACGGCGCAGCCCACTGCTCCTACGCCTCGCCCATCTGGTCCCCCGACGGCAACACCCTCGCCTTCCTCTCCACCTGCACGGGCGACAAAGCCAAGCCCGACCAGCAGCAGATCTTCCTCTGGTCCAGGACCACCG
>JAJXYW010000274.1:0-1180 GCA_021780415.1 Acidobacteriota bacterium | reverse complement strand
ACTCTCGCATCTCACCGGCAACTTCGAGCAGCCCGCGTGGTCGCCCGACGGCCACTCCATCGCCTTCCTCTTCGTCGAAAACGCCACCCGCTCCGCCGGAGCGCTCGACGCCATGAAGCCCTGGTCCGGCGTCATCGGCGAAGACGGCGTCGAGATCCAGCGCGTCGACTCCGTAGACCTCGCCACCGGCCGCGACCACTGGCTCACCCCCGCCAATCTCCACGTCTACGAGTTCGCCTGGTCGCCCGCGTCCCCCGAGATCGCCTTCATCGCCGCCAACCCGCCCGGCGAAAACAACTGGTGGATCGCGAAGCTCTACGCAGCTCCTGCGGATCAGGCGATGCCGTCCACTCCGCACGTCGTCCTCGACCCCAACACCATCCCCGGCCCGCTCCACGGCCTGCAAATCGCGGTCCCCCGCTTCTCACCCAACGGCAAGCAGATCGCCTTCATTGGCGGCCTCATGAGCGACCAGGGCTCCACCGGCGGCGACGTCTACGTCATCGACAGCAAGGGCGGAACCCCCACCGACACCACTCCCGGTATCGACGGCACGCCCTGCTTCGAAGCCTGGCTCTCCAACACCCAACTCAGCTTCGTCGAGGACCACAGCGGCCACACCGTCCTCGTCAAATGGGACACCTCCACCAACTCCGAAGTCAACGCCAAGGATCTCGGAGAAGCCACCATCTCCGGCGGCAGCATCAAGGACGCCATCTCCGTCTCCAACGACGGCAAAGTCGCCTTTGTTGAAAGCAGCTTCACCACCCCACCCGAGGTCTACCTCCTCGCCAGCTACACCGGCGACATCACCCCACTCACTCACCTCAACGCCGGCCTCAAGCCCACCGCCAAAACCATCTCCCTCGAGTGGGACAACGAGGGCTACCACGTCCAGGGCTGGCTCACCTATCCCGCCGACTACGACCCCGCCAAAAAGTATCCTCTCATCGTCAGCGTCCACGGCGGTCCTTCCGCCTCCGTCGGTGCGCGCTGGGGCAATTCCATGTGGTCGCAGCGCGGCTACTTCGAGTTCCAGCCCAACCCCCGAGGCTCCTTCGGTCAGGGTGAGCGGTTCGTCCAGGCCAACGTCAAGGACTTCGGCTACGGCGACCTCCGCGACATCCTCAAGGGCATGGACGTGGTCGAGGCCAAAGCCTCCATCGACAAGACCCGCGAG
>JAJXYW010000169.1 GCA_021780415.1 Acidobacteriota bacterium | reverse complement strand
TTCGAGACCGCCTGTTAAAAAGCAAAGGCCGCCTGACCGGCGGCCTTTCCTCCCTGTTTCTCCGTCTCTCCGTCTCTCGCTTTCAATCTCTTTGGAGCGGGCGACGGGTCTCGAACCCGCGACCTCAAGCTTGGGAAGCTCGCGCTCTACCAACTGAGCTACGCCCGCCCAGGTTGAAGAGGATACCCACAGAGCGGCCTCGGGGTCAAGGGGCCGGCGCGCGACCTCGGTTGCGCGTTACAGGCGTAGGGGGGTACAATGCGTCCGCTTCTTTCCCCCGGCGCGCAAGCGCTGCGCCGCGGGGTTTTCCCTTGAGGTGAAGCCCATGCGGCGTTGGGTCTGCGCCATCCTGTTGCTGGTCGTGGGGCTGGTTCCGGTAGGTGCGTTGGAATTGAAAACACCGGCGGGGACCATCAATCTCCGCCAGCGGACCGCGGAGGGCACCACGTGGGTGTGCGCGAGCCAGTTGGCGGAGGCGCTCCATGGGACCTTCACGCGGGACGCCGTGTCGGCATATCCGGTCCTCGTTCTCTCGGGCCATCGGATTCTGATTTCCACCGCGACGCCCGTAGCCTCCGTCGACGGAAATCTCATCAACCTCTCGCACGTGCCCAAGGAGGGCGAAGGCTGCCTGTGGTTGCCCGAGGAGTTCCTCACGAGCGCCTTGCCCAAGGCGCTGGGGGGGAGCGTGACGGTGGTGGGTTCGGCCGCGTCTCAGACGCCTTCGGCGCCCAGGCCTATTCCCGCCGCGGCGCCGGGTCCCACGACGGAGAAAGTGGGGGTGGACCTCGCCGTGGGGGCAGACTTCGCCCGGGTGACGCTCACCGGAGACGGCCTCTCGCGCGCCCAGGTCAGGCAGGAGGGGCAGGAGGTGGTGGTGATGCTGGCGAAGGGAAGCTTCGCCGAAGCGCATCGGGAGGTCGGGAAGGGGATTCTCGAGAACCTGAGCGCACGGGGCACTTCCCTTCGGCTTGCTCTCGGAGCAGGGTTTCAGCGCTTCGAGACCCTCAGGCTGCTCAAGCCGGAACGGCTCGTCATTTTGTTGAAAGGGAAAGACCAGACGGTCCCCGCAACGCCCCCGCCCGTCCAACAGCCCGCGCCTCCGGGCGGCCAGGGAGCAACTCAGGTTCCCAACGTCCCACCCGCCAGGACTCAGGCCTTCGATGTCATCGCCATCGATCCCGGCCACGGCGGAGCCGACACCGGCGCCTTGGGGCCGGACGGTCTGGAGGAGAAGGATCTGACCCTGGCGATCGCCACCAAATTCGCCAGCGATTTGGAAAAGCAAGGGTTGAAGGCGGTTCTCACGCGGACCTCCGACGTGACGGTGCCGCTCCAGCAGAGGACCGCCCTGGCCAACTTCAACCAGGCCGACCTCTTCATCTCGATCCACATCAATTCCGCCCCGACCGCCAAGGCCCACGGAACGGAGACTTACTACCTGAGCAAGCAGGCCACCGATCTCTGGGCCAGCCAGCTGGCCGACAAGGAAAACGCCGCCGGCGGCACCGATTCCTCGGCCCCGGCGGGAGGGCTCAACCTCGTGCTGTGGGATCTGGCGCAGACCTCGCACATCGTGGAGAGCGCTGCCCTGGCGGAAACCATTCAGGACGAATTCAACACCCTTCTGGGCACGCAGAACCGCGGCGTGCGGCAGGCTCCCTTCGTCGTCCTGGAAGGGGCCCAAATGCCGGCGGTTCTCGTGGAGGTGGCCTTTCTCTCCAACCCCTCCGAAGCCAAGAAGCTGTCCGATTCCACCTTTCAGGATCAGGTGGCCAACGCGCTGACGCAGGCCGTTCTCCGGTTCAAGGCACGCTATGAGAACCCCAACCCGACGGCTCCCACACCTTAACCCTCTTACGGCCCTCGGGCTGGCCTTGCTCCTTGTGGCCGGGTGCAAGCACGCGCCCCCCGGGAAGCCAGCCGCGTCCCAGTCTCAGCAGGCCCAAACGACCCCGAATCAGGCCATGGTTCAGCGCACCCTCCTCTATCCGTCGGAGGAGGACATGCTCCTGACTGAGTTCCAGGTCACGCTGCCTGATCTCGGCAGCGACCAGCAGAACATGCAGGCTCTGATCCAGCGATACCTCGACGGGCCCGCCGGAAATGGGCAGGTGCTGCCCTTCCCGGACAACTGCACCGTGCGCAGCCTCTTCATCCTCGGGGGGAACCAGGTAGTGGTGGACCTGGGCGGACCCGTGAAAACGGGAGGGGGTTCGGCGACCGAACTGGCCAGGGTGTACGGGATCATCGACACGCTCAACCAGAACTTTCCCCAGATCACCGCGGTGAAGATCCTGGTGGACGGCCAGGAGACCGAGACTCTGCTGGGCCACGTGGATCTGAGCCATTCGCTGCCTCCTGAGCCGGGCATGCTGGAGTCCTACGCGCCGCCCTCGTCGCCTGATCAGCCTCTCGCACCATCGGATTCCTCTTCCGGGGCGACAAGCGATGCCCATCCGTAGGGGCCCCATCGGCGTCTTCGATTCGGGAGTCGGCGGGCTGACGGTGGCCGCCGAGATCCGCCGGGTGATGCCCGCGGAAGACATCCTCTATTTCGGCGACACGGCCCGCGTCCCTTACGGGAACAAGTCGCCGGAGACGGTCACCCGTTACTCCAGGGAGATCGCGCGCTTTCTGGAGGGCAAGGGCATTCGTTTCCTGGTGGTAGCCTGCAACACGAGCAGCGCCCTGGCCCTGGATGCCCTCTGCGCCGAGGCGAGCGTGCCGGTGCTCGGGATGATCGAGCCGGGGGCCAGGGCCGCCGCCGAGGCCACAGAAACGGGCCGGGTGGGGCTCATCGGTACTCGCGCAACGGTGCAAAGCGGCGCCTACGAGAAGGCGCTGTTGGCGCTGAATCCCTCCATCCATGTGTTTTCGCAGGCTTGCCCGCTCTTCGTGCCGCTGGTGGAGGAGGGGTGGGCCCAGGACCCGGTCGCCGAGGAGGTGGCGCGCCGGTACCTGAAGCCTCTCCTGGAGAGAGGGGTGGACACGCTCATCCTCGGCTGTACCCACTATCCCGTGCTCGGCTCGGTCCTGCGCCGTGTCGCCGGGCCTTCCGTGAAGCTCCTCTCCTCATCGCAATGCGCGGCGAAGGCTCTTCAGGACGCCCTGGCGGGAGAGACACTCCGCGAGGGCTCCGCGCCGGGTGGCAGGGGCGGCCTCTGCTGTTACGTCACCGATGCGGGGACCCACTTCCGAGAGGTGGGCGAACGCATCTTGGGCGAGCCCCTCGCGGAGCTCATACCGGTAGAAGAAGAAAGGCTGGTGTTGGCATGAGACCGGACGGTCGTAAACCGGGCGAGTTGCGCCCCGTCGCTATTCATCCGGGATTCCTCAAGTACCCCGAAGGCTCCTGTCTGGTGGAGTTCGGCAATACCAAGGTCCTGTGCGCGGCCACGGTGGAGGACAAGGTGCCGCCCTTCATGAAGGGCACGGCCCAGGGATGGATCACGGCCGAGTACGGGATGCTCCCGGCGGCCACGCAGCAGCGCACGCCCAGGGAGGCCTCCAGAGGGAAACAGTCGGGCCGCACGCAGGAGATCCAACGCCTCATCGGCCGGTCCCTCCGCTCGGTAGTGGACTTCGCATCCTTTCCGGATAAGACCGTCTGGGTGGACTGCGACGTCATCCAGGCCGATGGGGGCACCCGCTGCGCCGCCATCACCGGCTCCCTGGTCAGCGTGGCCATGGCCTTTCACCACCTGGTGGAGGCCAAGGTCATCAAGTCGTTTCCCATGAAGCACCTCCTCGCCGCCGTGAGCGTCGGCATCCTCAGGGGCGAGAAGGTGCTGGATCTCAGGTACAGCGAGGATTCCATCGCCGAGGTGGACATGAACGTCGTCATGACCGACGACGGCCGGTTCATCGAGGTCCAGGGCACGGCCGAGCAGGCGCCCTTTTCGAAGGGCGATCTCGACCAGCTCTTGGCCCTGGCCGCCCAGGGCATCGACCAGCTCCTGGCGCTCCAGCGCCAAGCGCTGCCCTTCGATCTGTCGGTGTACAACCTCTGAGGCTCAGGGCGCCTTGGGTGTTTCGGCCCGCGGGACTTCGGCCGGGTGGGGGTTGAGTCCCTCGACGCGGGGCGGGGCGCCGCGTTTCGGCGCCTCCTTCTTCTCCCGTTTCTCCTGGGGCGGGAGGTCGTTCCGCGTGTCGCGGTCGTACATATTCGACACGACCTTCCGAACCGGTTCGCCCTCGGGGAAGGCGGCCAGATAGCCGGTCGCCGTGGTGCCGTAAAGCTTCAGGCAGATGCTCACCCAATCATAGCCGGGGACTTGGCCGGAGAAGGTGAAGATCACCGGGCCGAGGTTCGGGAAGGTCAGGGTCCCTTTGGCCTCGATGAGCAGCTTGTGGGGCTCGTCCTCCCAGCGGAATTCGCCGGTTTGGGTGTCGAGCCAGAAGCGGGCCCGTCCGTAATCGCTCTTCAGGAAAAGGTCGTAGGAGGGTGAGGCGAGGGCGGGGGCGGGGGTGAAAACGACCGAGGCCAGAAGAACCAGGATCGGCAGCCATCTCTTCGCCGTCGGCACACGCATGGCGGAAGGATACCACGGAACGCGGGCGGTCACCGGGCGATGGACGAGGCTTTGTAGCGCGAGACCCTGCCGATCTTGTTGGCGGCGTCCACGAGGACGACCCTGGGTTGGAAGGTCCGCGCCTCCATGGCGTCCATCTGGGCGTACGCGCAGAGGATTACCACGTCTCCTTTCTTGACCAGGTGAGCGGCGGCCCCGTTGATGCAGACGGTCCCTGAACCTGGCGGGGCCTCGATGGTGTAGGTGGTGAGCCTCGCGCCGTTGGTCACGTCGAGCACGTCGACCGCTTCGTAGGGTAAGATGCCGGCGGCTTCCAGCAGGGACTGGTCGACCGCCACCGAGCCCTCGTACTCCAGGTTGGCGTCGGTCACCGTGGCGCGGTGAATTTTTCCTTTCAACATCGTCACTAACATGCTTCGCTCCCTCTCCTCAGGGTGTCAGGTGGGCGTTGTCGATGAGCCGCGTGGCCCCGAAGAAGACCGCCAGGGCCAGCAAGGACGGCCGGTCGACGGTTTTCACGGGCGACAGGTTTTCGGCATCCACGAGCTCCACGTAGTCTATCCGGGCCAGGGGGGCCATCTCCAGGCGGGCCCGGGCCGCCCCGGAGAGCCTGTCCGCCCGGCGCTCGCCCCGGGCAAAAAGGACGGACGCCTCATCCAGCGCCGCTTTGAGGGCCGGCGCCTGGGCACGCTCCTCGGGCGAGAGATAGACGTTGCGGCTGCTCATGGCTAGCCCGTCGGTCTCCCGCACGATGGGTGCCACGAGGATCTCCACCGGAAGGTCCAGGTCCCGAACCAGCCTCCGGACGACCGCGGCCTGCTGGGCGTCTTTCTGGCCAAAGACCGCGAGGTTGGGCTCGCAGGTGCACAGCAGCTTGGTGACGACCGTGGCCACGCCCCGGAAGTGGCCGGGCCGGCTCGCTCCGCACAGGCCCTCGCTCACGGGCCCCGTCACTTCCACCGAGGTGCAGAACCCGGGAGGATAGACCGCGGAGACCTCTGGGGCGAAGAGGGCCTTCACCCCCTCCCGCTCGCAGAGGGCTCGATCCCGTTCGAAATCGCGGGGGTAGCGGTCCAGGTCTTCACCGGGACCGAACTGTCTGGGGTTGACGAAGAGGGAAACCATGACCGCCTCGGCGCCCTGCCGCGCCAGTCGGATGAGGGAGAGGTGGCCCTCGTGGAGATACCCCATGGTGGGCACCAGCGCCACGCGCTCCTCCCGCGCCTTGGCGCCGCGGCTGAAGGCCCGAGCCTCCGCCGGAGTCTTAAGGAGCTCCATGGCCCTCCTTCTTCGCCGCGGCGTGGGTGCTGTCGGCCTGAAGGTGGAAGGCCTCCTCCTCCGTGGGGAACTTGCCGCTCCGCACGTCCTCTCCAAAATGGGAAAGGGCCTCTCGCATCTGACGCCCGAAGTCGCCGTAGGGCCTGACGAAGCGGGCCAGGTGGCCCTCGTAGAGCCCGAGCAGGTCGTGGAAGACGAGCACCTGTCCGTCGCAGTAAGGGCCGGCGCCGATGCCGATGGTGGGGATCCGGACGGCGGAGGTGATCTCCCTGGCCACCTCCGAGGGGACGCACTCGAGCACGAGGGAGAAGGCTCCCGCGCGCTCCAGGGCCAGGGCGTCCTTCAGCAGCTGCTCCTGAGCTTCGAGGGTCCGCCCCTGCACCTTAAACCCGCCGAGGGCGTGGAGCGACTGGGGGGTGAGGCCGATGTGCCCCATGACGGGGATGTCGTTCTCCACGAGGCGGCGGACGAGGGGCGCGCGGCGCGCGCCTCCTTCGATCTTCACGGCCTGCGCGCCGCCCTCCTTGAGGCAGCGCCCGCAGTTGATGAGGGCGTCGCGGGGGCCGGCCTGGTAGGTGAGAAAGGGCATGTCCGCCACCACGAGCGCCCGCTTGGCGGCCCGGGCCACCATGGTGCAGTGGTACACCATCTGCTCCAGGGTCACGCCGAGCGTGTCGGAGCGGCCCTGCACCACCATTCCGAGCGAATCTCCCACGAGCAGCACGTCCGCGCCGGAGTCCTCGGCGATCCTGGCGGAAGGGTAGTCGTAGGCGGTGAGCATGACCACCTTCTCGCTGGACGCCTTGCGCGCACGGACGACGGGAACCGTGATGGCCTGGGGCAGGGTTTGCCGCATCTTCGACATGGTTCAACTCCTTTCTCCCCATCCCGTCGGTCAACGCCTCTGGGCTTGAGGGAAAGCAAAAAAAGACGGACTTCCGTCCCCGTCCAGGTCCGCTAAGCGGATCCCAGCGGGGCGTAGAAGAGAACCCCGCTCTCCAGCCGGTTCACCTGAGCGATCAGGTGCTCCAGCTCGGAGGGGTCCTTTTCAAAATCTACATCATTGGTGTTAACAATCAAGAGGGGAGTCTCTTGGTAATGGAAAAAGAAGTAGTTGTAAGCCTTGTTGAGCTCTTCCACGTACTCGTCGGAGATCTTGCTCTCGTAGTCGCGGTTGCGGCCGTGGATGCGCTTCAGGAGGACGGGCGTGGTGGCCTGAAGGTAGATGACCACGTCCGGCTTGGGGACCGAGGCCATGAGGAGGGCGTAGAGCTTCTCGTAGAGGATGAGCTCCGAATCGTCCAGGTTGATGTAGGCGAAGATCTTGTCCTTCCTCGGGACGTAATCGGCCACCAGCCGGCTGTCGAACAGGCTGCGCTGAACCAGTTGCTGCTGCTGCTGGTAGCGGGTGAGGAGGAAGAAGAGCTGGCACTGGAAGGCGGCTCCCTTCCTCCCGGCATAGAAGTCACGCAGGAAAGGGTTCTGAAGGTCCTCCATGAGCAGGGTCGCGCCCAGCTTCTTGGACAGGGCCTGGGCCAGGGTCGTCTTGCCCACCCCGATGGGTCCTTCCACGGCGATGTAGTGATACTTTAGGTCTGCGGCCACTCTCGACTCCCGTTCCAGCGGAGTATGCCCGAAAACCGCAGGAGGGCGCAAGCGGAACGAGGAGTCTCACCACGAAGGCCCGACGGCTCGAAGCAGGTACCTCTCCACCGCGCACCCTCCTTCGGCCTCCACCCTCCGCCTGCCACCCGGGAGAGCCCCAGCTCTCCCGGGTGGCCTGACAGAGTCAGAAGCTCCACTTCATGCCCACCTGAAAGGACCGCGGAGCCTGAAGGGAGGTGGACCGACCCCAGTTCGGGTCCCTGACGAGCTGGCCCGAGAAAACCTGCGCGAGCGTGGCGGGCGGCAGGTAGTAGTTCTGATCGACGGTAAGGGCAGTCTGGCGGTTGGTGGCGTTGAAGAGGTCGAAGAAGAGGGAGAGGGCCGAGCGCCAGATTTTGAAGTCGTACTGGGCGTGAAGGTCGAGCTGCCATATTCCGGGCAGCCGGTCGGAGCCGCGGGGGGCGGCGAAGATGGTCCCGTAGCCGGGTCCGCTCAAGGGGTAGCTGTAGAGCTTGTCGTAGGGGCGCCCGCTCCGGGCGTTGAAGTTCAGACCGAGCAGGAGGCCCCAGTCGAAGCGATAGCTGGCCTGAAGCTTGAAGTTGTTGCGGACGTCTTCGGGCAACCAGCCGTATCGGTTCATGTTGAGGATGTGCTCGGGGAAGTCGTAGGCCGTGGAGACGGTGGGGGCCAGGGCGTCCACGCCGTAACCGCCCGATCCGCCTTCGTAGTTCCCCTTCAGGTAGGATAGGGTGTAGCTGGCGTTCAGGAACCAGTGGTGCGAGAAGCGGCGCTCCACGTTCAGCGTGTAGCCCGCATAGTGGCGGATGGGGTTGGGAAAGCGCTCGTAGTCCGGCAGTATCCGCGCCCACCCCTGCATGACCGCCGGCCACTGAGAGGAGCCGGGGTTCATGAGGAGGAAGCTGAAGTTCCCGTGGCTGTCGTAGTAGCCCACGTCCTCCAGCACCCTGCCCAGCTCTCGGTAGAGGGCGTTGAAGCCGATCAGGAGGTTGGGCAGGGGCTCGTACTCCGCGCCCACCAAGAACTCGTCGTTGTACTGGTTCTTGGTCCCTCCTAGCACACGGAGTGGGGTGACACCAAACACGTAGTGCGATACGAGTTGGCCCAGGTACCTGACGTCGGTGTACTGTTCGTGGCCCGGGTCCATGAGATAGGTGGCGGCGATGGGCAGACGGTCATAGTAGCGCCCGAGGTTCATGTAGAACTTGGACTTGCCGTCGTGCATGAAATCCCAGGAGAGGCCCACGCGCGGAGAGAAGTTGTTGAATGATGCGCTTTCGGCGCTATTGGGAATGAGCTCGTTGTGTTCCCAGCGCAGGCCCGCGGCTAGAGTCAGGTAGTCCGTGGCCGACCACTTGGTCTGGGCGAAGCCAGCGATGTACCGGCCGTTATCCTTGGAATGCGGGTTCTGGAGGGAATTCGCGATGACGTACGCGTAGTCCCTTAGGTTCGACGAGAAGGGGTTGGTCCCCGGGAAGCCTCCCTGCACCGTATATTGCACCCCGCCCGTGTAGCCGTTGTAGCTGTCCCACTTCAGATCTTCCCACTCGAAGCCGAACTTGATCTCGTTCCGGTGGACGAGATAGGTCACCTTGGAGCTGATCTGCGTTCGGTCTCGCGTGTCCCAGTACAGCGTGCCCGTGCCGTTGCCGACGCTTACGGCGGGGGCCCAGTCGTTGTTGATGATCTGGGGCTCCCCGTAGCCCGACTGGTTCCACGGAAGGATCTCGGCCACCGTGTGCACGTGCGCGATCTCCGACTCTTGATAGAAATTGTCGGTCCAATTGGCGAACCACCGGAGCCCCGCCGAATAGCCGGTGAGGTAGCGGCGGGTCTGCTGTGAATCAGGCTGGACGCTGGGAACGGTGGGGGCCTGCCAAGCCGTATTGCCAGCCCCCTCGTTCAGCCAGTCGTGGGAGGGGTCGGTGATGAAGTTGAGCTCGAAGTTGTGGCGGTCGCTAGCGCGGAAGGTGAACTTGGCCAGCCCGAGCCAGTCCTTGCTCAGATCGTCGTAGCGATAGGGGAGAAAGTGCGTCTGGCCCGTGTACACGTTCTGGACGACGGAGAGCCCCTCGAAGTGCTGGGTCTTGAGGGTGGGGTTGAATCCCACGAAAAACCAGACGTGATCCTTCAGGATGGGGCCTCCCAGGTCGAACCCGTAGTCGTAGTTGTGGAAGGGTTGGGGAGTGGAGAGGTTGAGCGAGAGCCCCGGAGTCCTCGCGCTCGCGGCTAGGGATTCGTTGGTGTAGTAGCCGAAGACCTCGCCGTGGAACTCGTTGCTCCCCGACTTGGTCAGGATGTTGAACAGGCCGCCCGTGCTGGGGCCGTATTCGGCGCTGGCGCCAGCAGTCGTGATCTGGATCTCCCGAACGAAGTTGTAGTTGAAGTTGCTCGCGAGCACGCCGCCCACGGGGTCGGTGATGTTGAGGCCGTCCACGACAAAGACGTTCTCGGTGGCCGTCGAGCCCGCCACGCCGGGGTTGCCGGGCTCGATCGTCAAGCCCGAATCCACCACGTTGGGCACGAGGTAGAAGGCCTGCTGGAACTGCCTGCCGATGGGGAGGGATTGGAGCGTCTCCTGGCTGAGATCGGTGCTGATCTTGCTGTCCTTGAGGTCGAGCAGGGAGGGGGTGGCCCGCACCTCCAAACTGGTGCCCGTTCCGCTGAGAACCACCTGCATGGTCGTGGTGGTTCCCAGTGCCACCCGCACGTCGGACTGGATGACCTTGCTGTAGCCCTCGGCGTGGATGGAAATGGCGTAGTCGTGCGCGGGCGGGAGGTAGGCGATGAGAAAGTCTCCGTTCTCGTCCGTGGCCATGGACCGGGCGCCCTGAAGGTGGGAGGAGGTCACCTCAACCACCGCGCCAGCGATGGGCCGCCCGTTTTCGTCCTTGACGTGCCCCGAGATGGCCCCGGTCACCGTCTGCGCAATCAGGGAAAAGGGAATGACCAGTGACGCCGCCACCACCGCCAACGCAGCACCGAACTTGCGAACCATGAGCGGGCCTCCTTTCCTTTTACCTCCGAAATGCAATGGACGAGTCATCATAAAACGGTGGCGAAACAGCGGTCAAGCCGCCCAAGGGTTTTGGATGGGAGAAGATAGATAAACGATGGTGGGTGATGGATGCGGCTCGGTTGCCCGTACCAGGCAAAACTTCGGGCGCTGTGGCATCGTATAGAGAGCAGCATGGTTTTGCGGATGGAGGTGAGATGAACGCCATCGAATACGAGAACGTGGCCAAAACTTTCGGGGACGTGCAGGCCGTGCGGCCCCTGTCCCTGAGCATTCCGACCGGAGGCGTCTTCGGGCTGCTGGGGCCCAACGGCGCCGGCAAGAGCACGCTGATGCGCATGACCATGGGGATCTACCTTCCCGATGCCGGAAGGATAGGCATTTTGGGCCAGTCGCGCGGTTCGGTGGCAAGCGCCACCCTGGGCTACCTCCCCGAGGAGCGCGGCCTCTACATGAAAATGAAGGTGGGAGAGTTGCTTCGCTTCTTCGGCTGCCTGCGGGGGCTCTCCACGGCCGAGGCCGGCCGGAGCGCCGCCGACGGGTTGAAGCGGCTCGGGCTTTCGCAGTGGGAGGGGCACAAGGTGGACGAGCTGTCCAAGGGCATGCAGCAGAAGATCCAGCTTCTCGTGGCGCTGCAGCACCGGCCCAAGGTGGCCATCCTGGACGAACCCTTCTCGGGCTTGGACCCCGTCAACGTGGAGCTCTTCATGGAGGTTCTGGAGGAGGCCATCGGCCAGGGGACCACCGTGATCCTCTCGACGCACCAGATGGAGCAGGTGGAGAAGCTCTGCCACTCCATCGCGCTCATCAACAAGGGCCAGGTGGTGCTCCACGGAGACGTGGCGCAGATCAGGCGCGAGTACGGGGCGAGAGGCGTGAAGGTGCAGTTTTCGGACGGGGCCGCACTGCAGGAGTCCCAGTTCGCCGACCTCACCGAGCAGACCCTCCTCATGCCCAACGAGGCCCGGTTCTTTCTCAAGCCCGACGCTCACGCCGGCAAGATCCTGAAGCGGCTTCTGGAATTGGGAGTGAAGATCTCGAAGTTCGAGGAGGCGCAGGCCTCCATGCACGACATCTTCGTCAAGGTGGTGACGGGGGAGGAGCGCCATGCGAACTAACTGGCTCAACGTCTACGCCGTCGTGCGGCGCGAGTTTCTGGAGCGCGTGCGAAAAAAGTCCTTCCTGATCATGACCATCCTGACGCCGCTCCTCTTCGGCGGACTCATGGTGGGCTCGGTCCTGCTCCAGGTCGTCCAAACCAAGAAGAGCCACGTCGTCGTGGTGGACAAGACCGGCTGGGCGGGGCCGTTGGTCATCGAGACCAGAAAGCCGGCCAAGGCGACCGGCGGCCTGGACGCGGAGGCCGAAAAGAGCGTGCGCGATTCGCTGACCCTCGACCTGGCCAAGCCAGACGAAAAGATGGAGGCTCTCAAGCAGGCCATCGGCGACCAGAAGCTGGACGGAGTCCTCCTCCTGGAGCCCGACGGCCAGGAAGATTTGAAGGCGACCTACATGGCGCAGAATCTGGCCAACGCCCAGATCCAGGCCCTTTTGCAGAGCAGGGTGAACGAGGCCCTCCTTCAACACCGCCTGCAGGCCATGGGGCTCGATCCGGCCATCGCCCAGAAGCTGAAGGGAAGGGTCGAGCTGGAAACGGTCAAGGTGGAAAAGGGCGGCAAGACGCGAGAGGGCTCGGTATTTAGCGATTTCATCAAGCCTTTTCTCCTGGCCATGCTCATCTACATGATGATCATCATGTACGGGGTGGCCATCATGAACGGAGTCCTTGAGGAGAAGAACAGCAAGGTGGTGGAGGTGATCCTCTCCGCCGTCCGTCCCTTCGAGCTGATGATGGGGAAGATCATCGGCATCGCCGCCGTGGGCCTGCTCCAGTACGGCATCTGGTTCCTCCTCGGCGCCGGTCTCTATCTGGCCAATCCAATGAACCTGCAGGCGCAATCCACGGGTCCCTGGCTCCGCCCCATGGAGATGGCGCTGCTGGTGTTCTATTTCCTGTTCGGCTTTATGTTCTATTCGAGCATCTACGCGGCCGTGGGGGCCACCTGCACCACCCAGCAGGAGGCCCAGCAGTGGCAGATGCCGGTGACCATGTTCCTCATCGTCCCCATCATGCTCATGGTGCCCACGATCCAGAACCCCAATGCTCCCTGGGTCGTCGTCATGAGCCTGATTCCGCTCTGTACGCCCATCACCATGCTGCTCAGGGTCTCCGTGGTGGACGTGCCGCTCTGGCAGATCGGCGCCAGCGTCGTGAGCCTGGTGGGCGGGACGGTGGTGGTGGCCTGGGCGGCGGCGAGGGTCTATCGGGTGGGCATCCTGATGACGGGAAAGAGGCCTTCCATCCCCGAGGTGATCCGCTGGGTGAGGGCGGGGTGAGGGAAGCAAGAAGTAAGAAGTGAAAAGTAAGAGGTGAGACACAAGGGGTGAAGAGCGACCGTGCGCCACGGAATCTGGGGGAGGCTTTCTGGGAAGCGCCGGCCCGTGTATCCTTGAGCCCATGAGAGGGTTGCTGGCGCTCCTCCAGAGACTTTTCCCCTCGGCGATCGCGGGCGTCGAGGTGCGGCCCAGGCGGAAGGCGGCGGCGCTGGTCGTGGCCGTCTGCTGCGACCTGGCGCAGATCGCCTTCTTCCCCCTGTTCTTCGAGGGAGCGGCCTCCCCCTGGGACCTGATGCTGGACTTGGCCACGGCGGCGCTGCTCTGGGGGATCCTGGGCTTCCGGGCGAGGCTGGCGCTGGGCTTCGTGGCGGAGCTCATGCCTGGCTTCGATCTCTTCCCCACCTGGACGGCCCTGGTCATGAGCCTTCCGGCTGGTCCTGGAGGGGCACAGGCACGCCCCGGCCCAGCGGCGGTGCGGTCAGGCCCGGAGGTCCACCCGCCAGCGGCGGGGCAGACCGGCGAGGCGGCCGACCCTCTTCCACCGCCCCCTGGAGATGGCTCTGCGGATCGCCGGCAGTGAGGCCCTAGCGGCCTCCTCTCCCTTCGGTACGATCGCGGCCAGCGCGGCGAAGTCCGCCCAGTGGAAATCCTGTACTCCCGGCCGGATCACCACGTCCGCGAAGCGCATCTGCAGCCGCTTCAGCGTCTCCGCCGTGATGGCGCCGGCCCGCGTGCTGATGGCCGTGCCGCGCCGGCTGAACTCCTGCGAATCCTGCACGTCGGAGGAGACGTCCACGGCGATCACCACGTCTGCTCCCAACCGGAAAGCCACCTCGACCGGCACCTTATTCACGAAGCCGCCGTCCACCAGCTCCTTGCCGTCCATCAGGACCGGTGGAAAGATGCCGGCGATGGCGCTGCTCGCCTGCACGGCCTTTCGGGCGGGGCCGGAGGTGAGAACCACCTCCTGGCCGCTGGCCAGGTCCGTGGCCACCAGGGCGATGGGGGTGGGGGACTCCTCGAGGAGGCAGTCCGGGATGATGGCTCCCACGTCGTGCTCGAACTGGGCCGGGTCGATGTAGCTCTCCCTGAAGAGCGTGGTGGCGAAGAAGACCCCCATCTTGTAGAAGCGCTTCATGGTGCTGACTAGGCCCCTGTCATCCGATTCAAGGGGGGTCATCGTCTGGAGGTCCAGGTAGGGATCCGACTTGAAGTGGGGCGAGCTCGTGAACTCCGCCATGCGGAGTTCGGCGTCCCGCGCGTTTCCGTAGAGAGCGTAGAGGGTCCCCACCATGGCGCCCATGCTGCAGCCCACGATGAGGTCCACCGGCACCCGCTCCGCCTCGATCACCTTCAGCACGCCTAGGTGTGCCAGCCCGCGTGCCGCGCCCCCGCCGAGGACGAGCCCCACCTTCGGGCTCAGTGGGCCCCTCATGGATTCCCTCCGGAGGCCCCTTCGAAGACGTCCGGGCCGGCTTCATCCGTGAGGCGGAGGAAGACCTGTTCGAGGCTGCTTTCGGGCTGCTGGGCCAGTTCCTGGAGGTGGGGGAAGTCACCCTCGGCGATGAGCTTGCCGTGGTGTAGGATACCGATGCGGTGGGCCAGCTCGGCGGCCAGGTCGAGAGAGTGGGTGGAAAGAAAGAGCCCCACGCCCTCGCCCGCCAGGCGCAGGAAGAGCGCCCTCACGTCTCTGGCGCTGCGGGGATCGAGCCCCACCATGGGTTCGTCCACCAGCAGGAGCTCCGGCCTGTGGAGCAGTGCCCCCGTGATGACGAGTTTCTGGCGCATGCCGTGGGAGTATCCCTCGATGAGCTGGTGCCTCCAGTCGGTCAGGCGGAAGAGGGCCAGCAGATCTTCGGCCCCGGATTGCCAGCCCGACAGGCCGTGAATCCGCGCGAGGAATTCGAGGTATTCCCACCCCGTGAGCTTCTCGTAAAGAAAGGGCCTGTCTGGAACGTATCCCAGACGCCGGCGGAACCCCAGGGCATCCGGAAGCACCGGGTGGCCGCCTACCCGAATCTCGCCGGCCTCGGGGCGGAGAAGCCCCGCCACCGTCTTGAGGGTAGTCGTCTTCCCGGCTCCGTTCGGGCCCAGAAAGGCGTAGATCTCCCCTCGGGCCACGGAGAGCGAGAGGTCCCGCACGGCCTCCAGCCGTCCGTACCGCTTGCTGAGGCCCAGGATGGAGAGCGCCGGGCCTTCGCTCATGGCGCGCGCTGGGGAACGGGGGGATGGCCGCGGAGCGGCACGGGCGGGCGGCCTTCCAGGTGAATGCTCTTGGGCTCCGTGGGGCACGCGTGGTAGCAGAAGGCGCAACCCGTGCAGCGGTCGGGGTGGATCTGGATGCCGCCGCTGGGGATGGCCTCGATGGCTGAGGCGCCTTCGGGGCACGCCTCCACGCAGAGCGTGCAGGCGATCTTCTCCGCGGACAGGCAGGTCTCCGCGTGCCAGATGGCTCGTCCCATACGCCGGTCCTCATCGGGAATGAGAGCCTTGTCGGGACAGGCCTCTATGCACCGTCCGCACTCGGTGCAGGGTCCCAGACCGGGATTTACGATGGGCGTCCCCTGGCCCATGAGAGGGTCCGAGGCCTTGATAATAATGCGTTCGGGGCAGGCCTCCGCACACAAGTCGCACCGCGTGCAGCGGGCGAGGAAGGTGGGTTCGAGCGGGGCGCCCGGAGGCCGGAAGAAGGTGAACGGTATGGTCTTGGGCGCCGTTCCGGCGCGGTCCGCCTTCCAGCCCTCGCGCAGCGTCTGCGCCGCCTCGGCCCCCGCGTCGAGAAAGAAGAGTTTTCGGAGAAAACCGCCACGGTCCAGTCCGCCCGCCATGGTAGAAATCATACCATGCCTGTCCAAAATAGAGCGCTTTGCCGCCTCCGAACCACGGCTGGGTCTGGGCCGCGCCTTTGGCGCGGCGCTTGGGGCCTGGTCCGGGCGCGTCCACGCGAGCGTGGCCGCGCTCCGGCCGCAGTCCCCCAGCTGCCCTTTGGGCGCCAGCCCCAGCCTCGTCTGGTGTGAGCCGTCCCCCCCCTCTGCGGGTGCGCCGGCGGCGACGGACCTCCTGCTTCGTCAGCTTTCGGCGTCCGCATCCTCAGCGACCATTGAGTACGCTTGCGGTGCGGTCGCCTCATCTTTCTCGCATGAGGCCCATCGGCGCCGGGACGCCGCTTTTCGCTTGCAGCGAAAAGCGAAGCCAACGGCTCAATCGTAAGCTGAAATTATTTTGGACAGCCATGAAATCATACACCCAACGGCTTGGAGGGGAAGAACGGGAAGGGCGGGGGAACTCCACGAGTTCCCCCGCCCGGTCACAGGAAGCGCCAATCAGATTCGCGCCTTGGGCGCACTAGCTTCGGTGAACGCTCTCCACGCGCACTCGAGGAACGCCGGATTTCGACTCCAGAAGGCCCTGGACGCGGAACCAGTCGTCGCGGTTGGCCATCTTCTCGGCCTCCTGGAAGGCCTTGGGAGCGGCCGGATCCATAGCGAGCTCGTAGTACCTGCCGTTGGCGGTGACAAGTCCTAGGGTGCGATGAAGGTCGTTCTTGGCCTTCTGTTGTTCGGGCCCGACCTTCATGGTTTCGATCTGACCGTCGATGGTGAGCGCCTTGGGATAGGCCCTGGAAACCTGTGCCGCCAGCAAGGCAGGGGAGAGGCCCACCATCGCTGCCAGGGTTACGCCTCCGAGCAGCTTGGCAAATGTGGTCTTCATGGTGAAGGACCTCCTTTCGCTGCCCCACATGAAATTGTTATGCCAACAGTATGACTTTCAATAATAGTCTAATAATAATGGTTTTTGACGCAATCGTCAGATTGCCAACACGCTCGTGATGGCCGGCCATTCCGGCAAAGGGGGGGGCCATGTGGCACGAGGAGCGCCATTTCCTGATTCGTCTCGTGTGCTAGACTCGACGGCA
This sequence comes from Acidobacteriota bacterium, assembly GCA_021780415.1. Next base: position 2,079 of record JAJXYW010000169.1, on the reverse strand, counting down.
GGAGGAGAAGATGATGAATCAGCAGGGCCTGCGCGACCTGCGGGAGGGTGAGAGCTTCGAGGGGGTTCTCTGGCTGGTCTCGGGGGCGGTGCGCAAGACGAAGAACGGCGATCCTTACTGGGAGGGCACCTTCCAGGACGCCACGGGGTCCATGTCCGGAAAGCTCTGGGACAGCGCCGGCGGCAAGAGCGGGCGGGTTGCAGCGAGCGAGCCCGCGCTCAAGCCCGGGGGTCCCATCCGCCTGAGGGCCCGAGTGGACGCCTTCCAGGGCTCGACGCAGCTCAACCTCCAAGCGGTCTGGCCCGTGGAGCGCGGCTCGGTGGACCCCTCCCTGTTCGCGCCGCGCAGCCGTCGAACCACCGACGAGATGGCCGCGGAGTTTGAGGGGCTCATCCGCTCCATGCAGGACCCGGACTACCGCGCCCTGTTGGAGAGCCTCATAGCCGACCGGGAGGTCTTCCCCCTCCTCTGCGCCGGTCCCGCTGCCAAGGCCATCCACCATCCCTGGGTCGGAGGGCTGCTGGAGCACTCCCTCTCCCTGGCCAGGGGCGTCCGCGCCCTCGCCCCCAACTACCCCGGGCTGAACGTGGACCTTCTCCTCTGCGGCTGCTTCCTGCATGACATCGGCAAGATTTACGAGATCTCTTCCGATCCGGGCTTCGAGTACACCACCGACGGCAAGCTCCTGGGCCACATTTACATGGGCGCGAGGCTGGCCGAGCGGCTGTGTGACGGCTGTCCCGGATTCCCCGAGGAGAAGCGGCGCCATCTCGTTCACCTGGTGCTCAGCCACCAGGGGGATCGCAACCTGGGCTTCGGGAGCGCCGCCGATCCCACCACCCCGGAGGCCATCTTCTTTCACCACCTGGATAACCTGGACGCCAAGCTCCAGCACTGCCTGACGGCGCTGGAGGGGGCGGAGGAGGCGGGGGCCACCGGCGAGTTCACGTCGCCCTGGAACGGCCCCATCCGCAAGAGCTATTATCGGGTCCGCCCCGGCGGAGGCGACGGAAGCGAACGGCGAAAGGCCGAACCGGAGGGGCCGCCGCCCCAGGCCGAAGAGGTGGAGCGTGGTGGAGACGAAGAGGAGCGAACCCCCCAGCCCAGGCTCTGGTGATCTCCTCCTGGACCTGCGCGGCCTTCTCTGTCCGCTGCCCGTCGTGAAAACCTCGGCGCAGTTGACGGGAATGAGACCCGGCCAGCTTCTGGAGGTGCTGGCCGACGACCAGGGCGTGAAGGCGGATTTCCCGGCCCTGTGCGCGAGCACCGGCCACGAATGGCTCGGATACCGGCAGGAGGGCCGCGTGGTGCGCAGTTTCCTGCGCCGAAAGCAGGGCTGAGGTCCCGCGCCGCCGAGCGGACGCGGCCGGCCTCGGCCAGGAGAGGTCAGGGCATGGAAGGATTGAAGCTGCGCCCCCTGGGCGCCAACGATCTCATCGACGTGTTCTCGCTCTGGAAGGAATCGGGCCTTCCGTTCAAGCCGAAGGGGAGAGATTCCATCGGCCTCATGACCCAGGAGCTGGCGGGCGGCTCCACCTTTCTCGTGGGCGCCTTCGTGGGAGAGGCCATGATTGGCGTGGCCCTGGGCACCGACGATGGCCGCAAGGGCTGGATCAACCGGATGGCGGTCCGCCCCGCTTACCGCCGCAAGGGCGTGGCCAAGGCGCTGGTGGACTACTGCGAGCAGGTCTTCCGAAAGCGGCAGCGGGTCCTCTGCTGCTGCCTCATCGAAGATTGGAACGAAGCCAGCATGGAGCTCTTCGAGGCAGAGGGCTACGAGAAGCGCGCCGACATCCTCTACTTCCGCAAAATGCTGCAGGCCGAGGAGTAGCCCCCGCCGCGGGCGGCGTGAGCCTCCGGGCAAAGGATCCCACCGTGCGACGCGCGAGGGCCCCCAGAACCGCTTTTCTCGCAGACCCTCAGAACGATCCGGAGCTGGGCACCAACATCCGAGCCCGCTACGATCTGCCGGCCAGCGAAGGGCGGAGAGCGACCCTGCCGGAGGGGCTCCATCCCGACCTGCGGAGAGCCCTCGATGGAGTTGGCCTCGCCCGTCTCTATTCTCACCAGGTGGAGGGC
>JAJXYW010000285.1 GCA_021780415.1 Acidobacteriota bacterium | reverse complement strand
CCGGTCAGCTCGACCTCATCGCGCGCCTCACCGCGGACTCCTACGCCTCGCTCAAGTCCCTCTCCACCACGCAGCCCATCCGTCAGCTCGACGGCGGTCCCGGCCTCGAGTTCGACCTGCTCCTCTTCAACCTCAACGCCGACGTCGCCTCGCGTCTGCCGCAGGCCGCCCTCACCCAGCAGTGGTTTCACATCCAGGCCTTTCGCCAGGCGCTTTCGCTCGCCGTCCATCGCAACGCCATCGTCCACCTCGTCTATCAGGACCACGCCGTCCCGCTGGCCACGCCAGTCACACCGGCCAGCCAGTCCTGGGCCAATCCCACGCTGCATCCCGCCACGCCGGACGTGCCCCGCGCGCTCCAGCTCCTCTCCGGCGCCGGTTTCTCGCTTCGCGACAGCGCCCTCTACGACCAGCAGGGAAACCGCGTCCACTTCACCATCCTCGCCAGCTCCAGCAACCGCGCCCAGTCCGGCATCGCCACCCTCCTGGCACACGACTTCGCCGCTCTCGGCATTGACGCGCAGGTCGTTCCCCTCGAGTTCCGCAGCTTCCTTCAGCGCCTCACCCAGTCCCACGATTTCGACACTGCCATCCTCGCCCTCACTGCCGGGGACACCGACCCCAATGGCGACATGAGCCTCTGGCTCTCCAGCGGCAACCTCCACCTCTGGAACCAGGGCGAATCCCGCCCCGCCACCGCCTGGCAGGCTGAGATCGATCGCCTCATGAATCAGCAGCTCTCCGTCACCAGCGTCCAGCAGCGCCGCATCCTCTATGACCGCGTGCAATCCATCTACGCCGTCGAGCTCCCTTTCCTTTCGCTCGTCTCGCCCCACATGCTCGGCGCCGTCCGCGCCTCACTCCATGGCCCCGCGCCCACGCCGCTTGATCCCGGCATGCTCGACAATCTCGCAACCTTCTATTGGCAGCCATAGACGTGAACGACTTCTCTGAACTTTCTGAGCCCCGGTCGCACCGCGACGCACCTTCAGCCGCATGGGATGACCCGCGCCTCGTCTCCGCCTGCCTCAGCGGCGATGCCGATGCATGGGCCGCCCTCATCGCCAAATATCAGCGCATGATCTACAGCGTGCCCCTGCGCTACGGCGCGCAGCCCCACGACGCCGCTGACATCTTCCAGCAGGTCTGCGTCGAGCTCTTCTCGCGTCTCGCCGACCTCCGCAAAGTCGAGTCGCTCCGCTCCTGGCTGCTCACCGTCGCATCCCATCAGTCCCTGCGCTGGAAGCAACTGCGCCTGCGCAATGACCAGCCACTCGACTCCAGCGATGAGGATCAGACACCCATCGAGATTCCCGATGCCGCGCCGCTCGCCTCCGAACAGATCGTTCAAATCGAGCGCGAGCAGGCCCTCCGCGAGTCCGTCGATCGCCTCTCCAGCCGCTGCGCCAGGCTCATCCGCATGCTCTTCTACGGCGATGAGCCGCTGCCTTACGCTGAAGTCGCCAGCCGCCTGGGCCTCGCCACCGGCTCCATCGGCTTCATTCGCGGCCGCTGCATTGAGCGGCTCCGCAAGCTCCTCGCCGAAGCAGGCTTTGTATGAGCGCTGCGCCCACGCCCGCCGCCATCAGCCCTTTCCCCTGGCTCGCCGCGCTCGCTGAGGAGCCGGAAGACCAACCCCGCGACGCCATCCTCGCCGCGCATCACGCCGACTTCTCGCCCGCGCTCGTCGACGCTCTCTATCAGGAAGTCGTTCATTTCGCCCGCATCGATCTTCGCTCCGCTGCGCGCCTCGCCCAGGCCGCCGCCCATGTCGCCGCCCGGCTCGACCATCCGCCTTCGCGCGCCGTTGCGCATCGCGCCCAGGGCCACGTCGCTTTCCTCACCGGCGAGCATATGCTCGCCCTCCAGCATCACCGCAGCGCCGTTGAAATCTTCGAGGCCCTCGGCGAACCCATCCAAGCCGCACGCGCCCGCATGAATCAGATCCAGCCACTCACCTACCTCGGCCAGTACGACGAGGCCTACGCCCAGGCCCGCGCCGCGCGCGCTACCTTCCTCGCCCACAACGACCTGCTCCGCGTCGCCCGCCTCGACGTCAATCTCGCCAACGTCTACTACCGCCAGGACCGCCTCGCAGAAGCCCTCGCACTCTACGAATCCGCCCGCCCCGTCATCCAGGCCTCGTCTGACCCGCAGGATCTCGCCGTCCTCCTCCGCAACATGGCCGTCTGCCACACCACCCTCAACAACTTCGACCTCGCCGCCGAAACCTACCGCCAGGCCCGCGAATTCTGCGAGGCCCACGGCTTCCCGCTCCTCGTCGCAGAGGCCGACTACAACGTCGCCTACCTCCACTTCCTCCGCGGCGAATACACCCGCGCCATCGCCCTCTACCAGACCGCTCGCCAGCTCTGCGACCGTCTCAACAACCGCTACCACATGGCGCTCTGCGACCTCGACCTCTCCGAACTCTACCTCGAGCTCAACATGGCTCATGAGGCCGCACAGCTCGCCGACGCCGCATGGAAGGGCTTCGGCGCCATCGGCATGAACTACGAAAAGGCCAAGGCCATCGCCTTCTCCGCCATCGCCGCCAGCCAGATGGATCAGAGCGCAAAAGCCCTCGCCCTCTTTACGCGCGCCCGCTCCATCTTCGTCGCGGAATCCAACCAGGTCTGGCTCGGCCTCATCGACTTCTACCGCGCTCTCGTCCTCTATGAGGAGCGCCGCTTCACGCAGGCCGCGCGCCTCGCACGCGCCGCTCTCCGCACCTTCCTCGCCACCAACCTGCAAACCAAGGCCGCCCTCGCAAAAATCCTCCTCGCCCGCATCGCCATGGAGCAGAATCAGCCCCTCGGCGCCGTCCGCTATTGCCATCGCGCACTCGGCCGCCTCCAATCCGCGCCATCGCCCGCCATCGAGTTCCACGCCGTTGCCGTACTCAGCGCCGCACAGGAAGCCCTCGGCCAGTCCGCTGCCGCCTACGCTACACTCCAGCGCGCCAACCTCATCCTTGAAGATCTCCGCAGCCAGATCCTCGGCGAGGCCTTCCGCATCGGCTTCCTCAAAGACAAGCTCTCCATCTATCGCCGCCTCACCGCGCTCGCCCTCGATCTCGAGCCCACCGAATCCCGCTTCAGCACCGTCTTCTCCTACATTGAACGCGCCAAGTCCCGCTCCCTCGCGGATCTCATCAGTCTCGGAACCCAGACCCTTCGCACCCAGAGCGCACAGCCGCCCACGGAAGACCTCCGCATAGAGGACCTCCGACAGCGCATGACCATGGCCTACCGCCAGGCCGTCCGCGCTGACTTCCGCGCCGAGCGAGACTCCGTCGACCGCATCCGCCACTTCCGCGAGCAGTCCAGCGACTACGAGCAGCAGCTCGCCCTCGCTACCAGCCTGCCCGCCGCTCAACGCGGACGCTTCGCCCCCCTGCTCAGCGCCGGCACCCTCCCGCTCGACGAGGTGCTTAAAAGCCTCGCACCCTCCACCGCCCTCATCGAGTACTTCGAGTCCGGCGACCGCCTCCACGCTGCCGTTCTCCATCGCGGCGTCATGCGCGTTATTCCCCTCTGCCCGCTGGAGCAGGCCGCGCACTCGCTCCGCCTGCTCCAGTTCCAGCTCTCCAAATTCGAGCTCGGCTCCACCCACCTCCAGCGTTTCCAGCACTCCATCCAGGCCGCCACCCGGCAGCACCTCGCAGACCTCGACAGCGCCCTCATCGCCCCGCTCCGTCTGCCCTCCACCGCAACCCATCTCGTCTTCGTACCCCACGGCTGCCTGCACGCGCTGCCCTTCCACGCGCTCCTTGCATCAGCGCCATCGGGCCAGTCCACCGCGTTGATGGACCGTTACACCATCTCCTACGCTCCCAGCGCCAGCGTCTATGCCTGGTGCCGCTTCGCCCAGCCCGCCCCCGCAGGCCGCTCGCTCGTCCTCGGCATCCCTGACGCCGCCGCGCCCTCCATCCGCGAAGAAGCCTCCGCCGTCGCTGACATCCTCCCCGACGCCAGCCTCTTCCTTGGCAGCACCGCCACCCGTCAGATCCTCTGGCAATCCGGGCCCCAGAGCCGCTTCATTCACATCGCCACCCACGGCCTCTTCCGCCGCGACAACCCCATGTTCTCCTCCATCCGCCTCGGAGACACCGACCTCCATCCCGTCGATTTCTACGGCCTGCGCCTCTCCGCCCGCCTCGTCACTCTCAGCGGATGCGGCACCGGCCTCAACGCCATCGTCGGCGGCGATGAGATCCTCGGTCTCGTGCGCGGCCTCCTCTACGCCGGCGCACAGGCCGTCCTCGTCTCCCTCTGGGACGTCAACGACGCCGTCACCGCCCTCTTCATGAAGACCTTCTACCGCGAGCTCATGCGCGCCCCTTCCATCTCCGCCGCCCTGCGCAGCACCATGCAGTCCATCCGCGCCGCTCATCCCAACCCCGCCTACTGGGCCCCATTCGTCCTCATCGGAGACGCCGAAACTCCCGTCTTCTCCGCGCAACCCCATCCAGATTCCAAAGCCGGGAGGTGAAAAGTCGAAGCGCTGATAATTTTTTCAGTGTCCCTATATTTTTTCCGAAGATCGTTTCCCTCCCAAATTAGGACGCCTCTCCAGCTCCACGGACCAGGCTCCTCTACCGAGGATTAAAAAGTGCAAAGACACTACGACATCACGGAATGGCTCGATCATCTCCGCGGCTTCACCGCCGGAGAT
>JAJXYW010000033.1 GCA_021780415.1 Acidobacteriota bacterium | reverse complement strand
CTTTCCTCTCGCGCTATGGAATCGCCTCCGCGGACGGGCTCTCCGCACCACCAACCGCAGCCTGCTGCACTACAACTCCGAGGCAGTGCTGGGGTTCCGTCCCCTGCGCGAAAACCTTGCCATGTATCTGCGCGACAGCCGCGGCGTAGCCTGCGAGTGGTGGCAGATCGCCATCACCACCGGCTCGCAGCAGGCCCTCTATCTCCTCGCCCATCTCCTCCTCAAGCCCGGCGATACCGTCTACATGGAAAACCCCGGCTACAGCGGCGCCGTGCGCGCATGGAAGTCCGCCGGCGCATCCATCGAGCACTTGCCCATTGACCAGCATGGAATGGTCTTTCCGCCGCTCGAGACCTCACCCGTCTCGCTCGTCTATGTCACCCCTTCCCGCCAGTTCCCCACTGGAGCGTCCTTGTCGCTGGCCCGCAGACTCTCCCTGGCTAACGGTGCCGTCAGTGCGCAGACCTGGATCGTCGAAGACGATTACGACTCCGAGTTTCGCTACATCGCACCTCCGCTCCCCAGCATGCAGAGCCTCGACTCCGGCAACCGCGTCATCTACGTCGGCACCTTCAGCAAGCTCTTGTTTCCTTCCCTGCGGCTCGGATACGCTGTGCTGCCAAAGGCATTGGTCGAACCGTTCACAGACCTCAAGACCGTGGCCGAAGATCATGGGCCCATGATCGATCAGGCAACCCTCGCTGCATTCCTCGATAGTGGCGCCTTCTATTCGCACATCCGGCGCTGCCGCAAAAACTATGCCGAGCGGCAGCAGGTCTTCCTCGATGCCATCCAGAAAGGCAGCCTGCCGCTGGAGTTCCGCTATCGCGACGGAGGTATGAATCTCACCGGTTTTCTACCCGACACCTACGACGATCTCGCCTGGTCGGCTCGCCTCAAGCGCGCAGGACTGGACGTGCCCGCCCTGTCCCAGTACGCAGCCGGTCCCACCGAGCGTGGCCTGGTCTTCGGATTCACTGCATTTACGCCAGCACAGATACGCCGCGGCGTGGATAAGCTGTTGGGCCTGAAACTCGATCGGCCCATCCCCTCATCTGGCTCTCTGAGAGTGGCTGCATCTGGCTCTTTACTGGCACCATGATCTCCATCAATATAAGAGAATCTCATGGGCCGCAAGACCTCCTCACCCCCGCCGCAGCATAGCGTTCGCTCGGGCCGGAACGTCTTGCAACACACGCCTTCTCCTAAACCTTTGCCGTTTTAGCGCTACGTGGTGATTCAATGTTTGTAAGACAAAGCTGGTTGCCGCAATCGCAGCAGGACGTGCAGGACCTCATCACCAATAATCCCTGGGGGATGCTCGTCTCCAACGGCAGCGACGGGCCGAACGTCACCAATCTGCAGTTTGTCCTGTATCCAACGCGCAGCGAAAAGGGCGTTCTCACCAGCCATCTGGCACGGGCCAACGCGCACGCCGCAGCCCTGCAGCAACTCACCGAGCCAGCCCTCGCAGTCTTTCACGGCCCCAGCAGCTATGTAACCGCGAGCTGGTATCCCGGCCGCGACATGCCACCGACCGTCTATTACACCGCCGTGCATTGCTATGGCCCGCTGCTCTTTCACGACCACGCACAGTTGCGCGAGTCCCTCGAAGACCTTACCGTCCGCAGCGAAGCCGGCATACCCGATGGGTGGAAGACTCACGAGATTCCCGACGCAGCCATTCAGCGCAGACTGCCCGCCATCCTTGGCTTCGAGCTCACGATCGAACGCCTGGAGGCTAAGTTCAAGCTCGGTCAGGATGAACCCAAGCGCGATGCGATGGCCGTTGCGGAGCGTCTGCTAAAGTCAACCAATCCACAGGACGTCGCCCTCGGAGCCATGGTCTACCGGTATAACGAAGCCAGACCCTGACCCGCATGCCGGACACCGCATCGAGGCAACATCACACGGACTATCGGAGGTACACGATGAGCTTGCGCAGAAGTGCACTCCTTTCGCTGACGCTGGTCGCACTGGCGATCTCCATTCCGGATAAGTCACTGCAAGCCCAGACCTGCGTGCAGGGCGGCGCCAACCTCGTCCTCGTGGGAGGCAAGGTCTGGATCGGCCCATCCTCTCAGGCCGAGGCTGTTGCCATTCGCGGAACCCATATCCTCGCGACAGGGACCTCCGCTGCCATGCTCAAGCTCGCTCTGCCGGGAGCGAGGATCATCCAGTTGCACGGTAGGCTCGTGCTCCCGGGCTTCAACGATGCCCACGTACACATCCAGATTGGCGGCGCGAATCTGGTCGGCGTCCATCTCACCGACACCCATAGTCCTGAGCAATTCCGCGACCGCATCGCGGCCTACGCAAAGACGCTTCCGAAGGGCAAGTGGATTCTCAACGGAGCCTGGGACGAGCAGCGCTGGACTCCAGTGGCTCTCCCAACCCACCAACTCATCGACGCCGTAACCCTGGACAATCCCGTAGCGGTTTCGCGCACCGACCTGCACATGATTCTCGCCAACGCCTATGCCATGAAGCTGGCAGGCGTGAATCGTGACACGAAGGACATTCCGGGAGGCGTCATTCTGCGCGACGCCGAGGGCAATCCCACCGGCATCTTCAAGGACGCAGCAAAAGCGTTGATCCTCTCAAAGATTCCGCCAGAAACCGAAGCCGACATGGAGACCTACATTCTTGCGACTCAGAAAGTCGCCGCGCAGAATGGTGTCACCAGCGTGCAGGACATGGCCGTCAGCCCCACCGATTCCGACGGCCGCCTCAAGCTTCAGGCCCTCCAGAAGCTCGCTCGCGAGGGCCAGCTCAAGCTGCGTGTCGCCGAATGCCTGCCCCTCGCGGACGGTCGGCAGATGGCCGAGTTAGGCATCGAATCCACCTTCGGAAATGATCTGTTTCACATCGGCTGCCTCAAGAGCTTTGCCGACGGCGGACTCGGCGCATCCACCGCATGGTTCACCGCGCCGTACGCGGATAACCCGAACAACTACGGCATCGCCAGTGACACCATGCAGCATCCCGAAGCGATGTACGCGCAATTCAAGCTGGCCGACGAGGCTGGCCTGCAATTAATCACGCATGCCATCGGCGATCGTGCCAACCACACCATCCTCGATATGTATGAGCGACTCGAGAAAGAAGATGGCCCGAGCGACCGCCGCGACCGCATCGAGCACGCCCAGACCCTCCTGCCAGAGGACATTCCCCGATTCGCGAAGCTGCACGTGATTGCATCCGTACAGCCCTACCACGCGATAGACGACGGACGCTGGGCGGAGAAGCGCCTCGGCCCAGAGCGAATCAGAACGACCTATGCCTTTCGCTCACTCATGGATTCGGGTGCAGTGGTCGCCTTCGGGTCCGACTGGCCCGTGGGCCCACTCGTCCCACTCACCGGAATCTACGCAGCCGTGACACGGCGAACCATCGACGGCAGGAACCCCGGCGGATGGATGCCGCAGGAGAAAGTTTCAGTGGCTCAAGCCGTCCGCGCCTACACCTTCAATGCGGCCTACGCTGAACACGAAGAGACGCTCAAAGGCTCCATCGTGCCCGGCCAGCTTGCCGATCTCATTCTTCTCTCGGACGACATCTTCCACATCGATCCCGTGAAGATCGATGCCGTAAAGGTGGACATGACGCTCCTCGGTGGCGAGGTCATCTACAGCCGTATCGCTGAACGCTGACCTCGCGCCCAACATCTCATTTCCTCACGCTTATCTGGCTCACTGCTTCATCCGGCTCACCAGATTCGTCGTCGAAAACCCCTCCACCGTCGGCACAATCTCCACTCGCCCGCCTGCGGCGATCACGTCCTCATGCCCCACCACGGTCTCCACCGAATAATCCCCACCCTTCACCAGCACATCCGGCTTCACCGCGCGAATCACTTCGATCGGCGTATCCTCATCGAACACCACCACTGCGTCCACCGCAGCCAGAGCCGCCATCACCCGCGCTCGTTCATTCTCTCCCACCACCGGTCGTGTCGGCCCCTTCAGCCGCTGCACGCTCGCATCCGAATTCAGTCCCAGCACCAGCTTCGATCCAAACCGGCGGCACTCCTCCAGCAGCGTCACATGCCCCACATGCAGCAGGTCGAAGCACCCGTTCGTAAACACGATCGTCTCGCCCGCAGATCTCCACTCCGCAACCCGTTTCGCCAGCCGCTCGCTATCCAGCACCTTCTCTCCGCCGCGAATCCCACTCGACGGCGTCAGCGCGGCCACCAACTCATGCTGCGCAATCGCCACAGTTCCCATCTTCCCCACCACGATCCCCGCCGCCAGATTCGCCACATCCACCGCTGTCTCAATCTTGAGTCCGCCCGCCATGCCAGCGGCCAGCGTAGCAATCACCGTATCCCCCGCACCCGACACATCAAACACCTCACGCGCCCGCGCCGGCGAGTGATACACTCCGCCCTCCCAAAGCACGCGAATCCCCTTCTCGCTCATCGTCACCGTCAGATACTTCAACCCATGCTTCTCGCGTTCCACCTCACCCGCAACCAGCAACGCCTCCAGTTCATCCGTGCCCACACCCGTCGCCATTGCCAACTCGCTCAGGTTCGGACACACCATCGTCGCGCCCGCATACTTCCCAAAGTCCGGCGTCTTCGGATCAGCCAACACCGGAATCCCCGCAACCTTCGCCGCGGCAATCACCGCCGCGCACAACTCCGCCGACAACGCACCTTTCGCATAGTCCGACAGCACCACCGCGTGGACCTTACGCACCAGCCCTTCAACGCGTTCCCGCAGCCGCTGCCGGTCCTCCGCACTCGGCGCCTCCTTGCTCTCAATATCCAGCCGCAACAACTGCTGTTGCCGCCCCACAATCCTGGTCTTCGAAATCGTCGGCAGCCTCGTCGTCACCACGCCCACCGCATCGATCCCGGCCGCCTCCACCAGTGCCGCCAGTTCGTCCTTATCCTTATCTTCGCCCCAGAACCCTGCCAGCACCGCCTGGCAGCCCAGCCCCACCAGGTTCATCGCAACATTCGCCGCACCGCCTGCGCGCTCAAAGTGCTGCGCATGCCGCAGCACCGGCACCGGAGCCTCCGGCGAGATCCGGTCCACTTCACCCAGGATGTACCGATCGAGCATCAAATCCCCAACCACCAGCACCTTCAGGTGTCCAAACCCACCCTCCAGCAGTCCCAGCACCGCATGTGTCTCCGCCAGCATCGTCGTCTCAAGTCTCCCCAACCATCATCGCACCACAAGTTTCCGTTTTCAGTTGTCAGCAATCGCCTTCGTGCTTACGGACAACTGACAACGCACCGCCTCCATCACCTCATCCACACCAATCGACATCAAACACTTCTTCTGCTGCTCCAAACAAGTCTCCAGCCCACACCCCCAGCACTCCACCTCGTGATACAGCACCCGATGCTGCTTCCCAAACGGAAACCACTGCCGGGGAATATTCCTCGCCGCAAAGATCGCCACCACAGGAGTTCCTACAGCCGCAGCCAGATGCATCGGCCCGCTGTCGTGCCCCACAAACAACCGCGCCCGCGCAATCGCCGCAGCGCTCTCCCTTGGTGTCAGCCTCCCGCACAAATTCACCACCACCCCTCCGCCATTCGCCCGCCAACCCTCCGCCGCGAACTCACTTGCTGCGCTCTCCTCCGCAGCACCGGCCAGCAGGAGCGCCCGTCCCGGAAACTCCGCTGCCATCCGTCCCAGCAGCTCCCGCCAATTCTCCTTACCCCAATCCTTGGCCTGCACCTTCGTTCCCACGCTCACCGCAATCGACTCCACTGCAAGCGCCTCCTCGCCCATTGCCCGCGCCGCAATCTCATCTTCCGCAGCACTCAAGTGCAGATCCCAGCTCGCCGGATCACTCATCCTTCCCGGGTCGGTAATCTCTCCGGCCTCGCCCAACTCGCCAATGCACCGCACCAACCGCGCCGCCTCCGGCTCCAGGTTGCCTCCACCCATCGCACGGTCTTTCCCGCCCGTCGCCGCACCATAAAAATTTCGCTGCATTCCCTCCGTCAGCGGGACCCCGATCATCCGCCGCACGCCACACATCCTGAAGAAAGCCTCATCGCGGCGGGCCACCTTCAGCCCCCGCGCCGCAGCCAGATACACCACCACCTCCGGCCGCCACCGCACAATCCTCCACCACAGCCCCAGCAGCTCGCCCACGCTCCGCGTCCCGACCGCATACCGCACATACCCATGCACCAGTCCCGACCCATCCAGCACCGCCGCCGCTGCCGGCGCCTTTGTACTCACCGGAAAATTTGTCAGCATCCGCCGCTCCGCCGCCGGAAACGCCCGCGCCACCAGGTGCAGCGCCGGCAGCGCCACCACCATATCGCCCAGGCTCCCCAGCCGATACACCAGCACCCGCCGCGTCATCTTCTTTCCCATGCCTCAAGTGTCGCATCCACACTCTCCCCCACACCACCCCCAACCCCTTCGCCTGCCTCACCACAAAATGGGTGCCCCATGTCCCTCGCACCTGGGGACATGGGAGCCACAAATCCGAGCGTCCCAACCACCCCGCATCCGCCGCCCCACATTGCCCCAGCGCCGCACTCCCGTTATGCTTGCTCTCACCACCACATGCTCGACGCCGCCCAAATCGTAGCTCTCCAGGACCAGTCCACTCTCCACGGTCACGACCCCGCGTCACCCGCTCCCATTCCCTCATCGCCCTTCGAACAGATCATCCTCGATCAGCACCAGGCCAACTTCGATCTCTGGCACCGCGAAGACTTAGCCCGCGACCCCGAAGCCTCCGACAGCACCATCGTTCAGGTCAAGCACGACATCGACCGTCTCAACCAGCGCCGCAACGACCTCGCCGAGCAGCTCGACATTGCGCTCCTCCAACTCGCGCCCGACAACTCCACAGCGCCCCTCCACTCCGAATCCCCCGGCCTCATCATCGACCGCCTCTCCATCCTCGCCCTCAAAATCTTCCACACCCAGGAGCAACTCCATCGCTCCACCCCCGAGCATCAGCAGCGCAACATGGACCGCCTTCTCGTGTTGAACCAACAGCGGGCTGATCTCGTATCCTGTCTTGCCGATCTATGGAACGATGTCCTCACCGGCCGTCGCCGCTTCAAGCTCTACCGCCAGCTCAAGATGTACAACGACCCTACCCTCAACCCCGTTCTCTACACCCGCTCCCCCATCTGACGCAACATCCGGTACACTCTCAGTTGACCTCTATCCACCAACACCCGTATAACCCCAATTACCATCGAAGTACTCTATCTTGAAATCCCTAGCCGTCTAACCGAGAACACCATGGCAACGAAGCCAGCAACATCGACCTCCGAATCCAAAACTCCCAAAGTGACTGCCACGCTCAAGACCCCGCGAACTCTCGCCGGAAATCCTCAACACGCCAACGACGCTACCCGCAGGTCCACGCTCTCGCTCTACGAGAGCGCGCTCAAGCTCATGCAGTCCGGCAAATATGAGAAAGCCCACGAAGCCTTCACCGCGATGCTCGAATCCGCACCGCAGGACCTCGCCGACCGCATTCGCATGTACATCTCTGCCTGTGTCGGCCAGATCCACAAAGGCACCACCAACTTCCAGACACACGAAGAGCGCTACGACTACGCCATCTCCCTGCTCAATCAGGGCAACTACGAAGATGCCCGCGAGCACCTCCAGGAGATTCTTCTCCAGCACCAGTCCGCAGACTACGCCTTTTACGGACTCGCCCTCCTCTCCAGCCTCACCGGAGACGCCGACGGCTGCATCGATCACCTCTCCGAGGCTATCCGTCTCAACGGCCAGAACCGCCTTCAGGCCCGCCTCGACTCCGACTTCGACGGCGTAGCCGAAGACCCTCGCTTCACCGAACTTCTCTACCCCGAAGTCTGACCCCAGGCGAGCAAGGGCGCCCCAGGCAGCTCCAACGACCCACCTGACGAAGCTCGACCACGCAGCAGCCCACGCTCAAGCAGTGTCACCCAATAGCTCCATCATCCTGAGCGAAGCGAAGGATCTCCATATTTGCTGTTGCACTTGCTAAAAGCCAGCAGCCGCGCGTATGCGCTCTGTTTCGTCCCACCCCCAGCAACGAGCCAACTTCGTCCCAACTTTACTTTCCGCACCCATCACCCCGCATCTCCCTCATCCGACTACACTGTTACCTGACGTATGACTAACTCCCGCCAGCTTCGAGTCGTCGCCATCGGCGGCGGAACCGGTCTCTCCACGCTCCTGCGCGGCCTCAAGGCCTTTGTCGCCGCTCCCGCCAACGACTCCGACCCCACCCATCCGCATCTCTCCACCCTCATCCGCGAACTCTCCGCCATCGTCACCGTCACCGACGACGGCGGTTCCTCCGGCCGCCTCCGCGAAGACCTCCACATGCTTCCCCCCGGCGACATCCGCAACTGCCTCGTCGCTCTCTCCCAGGACGAGCACCTCCTCTCCCGCCTCTTCCAGTACCGATTCCCCCACGGCGACCTCGAAGGCCATAGCTTCGGCAACCTCTTCCTCGCTGCCCTCACCGGCATCACTGGAGACTTCGCCCAGGCCGTCCACACCAGCTCTCAAATCCTCGCCACCCGCGGCCGCATCTTCCCCTGCACCACCGCCAACGCCACCCTCTCCGCCCGCATGGACGACGGCTCCATCGTCGACGGCGAGACCAGCATCACCGCCTCCAGGCGTTCCATCGCCGAACTCATCCTCACCCCCGCCGACGCGCGCCCTCTCCCCGAGACCCTCACCGCCATCGCCAACGCCGACCTCATCACCCTCGGCCCCGGCTCCCTCTACACCTCGCTCATCACCAACCTCCTCGTTCGCGGCATCCCCGAAGCCATCGCCCACAGCAGCGCCACCCGCGTCTACATCTGCAATCTCATGACCCAGGCCAACGAAAGCCTCGGCCTCACCGCCTCCCAGCACATCGAAAAGATCCTCGACCACGCCCGCGCCTTCAGCCTTCGCAAAGACGCCCAGATCTTCGACTACGCTCTCATCAACACCGCGCCCATCAGTCCCCAGGCCCTCGCCAGGTACGCCCGCGAAGGCCAGACCCCCATCCTCGCCGACCTTGACCGCATCCGCTCCCTCGGCGTCGAGCCCATCACCGGCAACTTCGTCCACGAAGGCGATGTCCTCCGCCACAACTACGATGTCCTGGCTGAAACCGTCCTGCAACTCGCCCTGCAAACCTCCGCCGTATAAGCTTCCACCCGAGGACACCAGCCGAGCCTATGCCCAACTCCACCGCATCTCCCCTCATCACCCTCGGCCGCATCTTCTATGCACTCGCCATGCTCGGCTTCGGCCTGCAATACGCACTCTACGGACATCTCCGCCGCGGCATTCCCCTCTGCCCCGCCTGGCTGCACCCCAGCCACATCCTCGCCTACGCTCTCGCCGCGCTACTGATCGCCGCCAGCTTCGCTCTTCTCACGGCCTGGCGAGTCCTCGCCGTCAGCCTCACCCTCGGCCTGCTCCTGCTCGGCTCAACCGCTCTGTACCTCCAGCACGTCAACTACGTCCTCCACGACGCCGACGGCCGCACGCTCTTCCTCGAGTGCCTCGCCCTCGCCGCCACAGCACTCGTCCTCCACGGCCTCTCCGCCGGCGCCCGCGGCAAATTCACCCTCATGCCCGGCCGCATCTTCTTCGCCTGCGCTATGGTGATCTTCGGCTTCCAGCACTTCCTCTACATTCGATACCTCGCCACCCTGGTCCCCGCCTGGATTCCCTACCACAACCCCTGGATTCTCCTCACCGGCTTCGCCCTCATCACCGCCGGCCTCTCCATCGCCACCACCATCGAAGACAAGTACGCCTCCTACGGACTCTTCCTCCTCTTCTTCGGCTGGCTGGTCCTGCTCCACGTCCCCCGCATTCTCCACGCCCCCTACTCCGCCAACGAGTGGTCCAGCGCCCTCGTAGTCCTCGGCCTCAGCGGATCATCCCTCCTCCTCGCCGCCGCCTCCGCCAACAGCAAATCAGTCCCGCAGCAGAAATCGGGCACAAGAACCAAAGTTCGCAAGTGGCGCACCTCCTAGCCATCACAACACCGGATGCCGCATGTCTCGCTCCCACGACATGCGTTCGCCGCATCCCTGCCTACGCGGAGATCTCCACCAACCCCTGCGTCCCGCCCTCTTCCGCAACGGTCCGTTTCAACTGCCCACAAGCCGCATAGATATCCCGCCCCCGCGGCCGCCGGATATATGTCGCAATCCCACCCTCGATCAGCATCGCCTGAAACACGGCCACATCCTCCGGCGTCGGCTGATGATACGCAATCCCCGGCCCCGGATTCCACACAATCAGATTCACCTTCGCCCGCATCCCGGCCAGCAGCGCCAGCACCTCGCGAGCATGCACCGGCTGATCGTTCACGCCACCCAGCAGCACATACTCAAACGTCACCCACTCTCTGGTCCGCAGCGGAATCTTCCCCACCGCCTCCAGCAGCGCGGCAATATTCCACTTCCGCGTAATCGGCATAATCTCTTCGCGAACGCCATCATTCGACGCATTCAACGACAGCGCCAGCTTCGGCCTCACCGTCTCCTTCGCAAACGCCTCAATCCCTGGCAGAATCCCGCTCGTTGAAACGGTCATCCGCGACTCCGGAATCCCCACTCCCTTCACCAGTAACCGCACGGCCTTCATAAACTCGTCGTAGTTCAGAAACGGCTCGCCCATACCCATAAACACCAGGTTGATCCGGTCCTTCCCAATCTGAATCCCATGCCGATTCAGCACCGCCGCCACCTGTCCTGCAATCTCTCCCGCGCTTAAATTCCGCCGAATCCCCAACTTCGCCGTCAGGCAAAACTGGCAGTTCACCGCACACCCCACCTGGCTCGAAATACAAATCGTAGCCCGCCGAAACCCCTTCTCCGCCAGCGTCCCAAAGTTAGCCCGGTCCCGTCCATTCCCCCGCCGATCCCAATACCCATCAGCCAGCTTCTTAGCACCGCCACCACTTTCAAAACTGTCATCCTGAGCAACGCGACGGACCTGCTTCTCGTCGTTGTCATTGCCCTTGCTTTTCTGGTTGTCATTCCGCAGCGCAGCGGAGGAATCTGCTTCTTCGCCCAACACCGCCTCCGCCGCCGACTCCACCTCCCCCGCCTCTTCCGCGGCAGCCTCACTCCCGTCGCCGCGCTCTCCACCATCTCCATCCGGCATCCACACCGTCTCCACCGTCTCGCCATCGGCCATCCGCATCAGGTACCGCTCCGTCCCATCCACACTCACCGCAGTCTGCGCCATCACCGGCAGCCCCGCCTCCCAACCCTCCTCCGCCAGCTTTTCTCTCAGCGCCACCGGCAACGTCATCACGTCGTCCAACAAAGAAACCCGCTGCTTATACAGCGCCTCAAACATCTGCCGCGCGCGATAAGGCTTCTGCCCGAGCCCCGCCATCAGCTCCGTCAGCTCCCCCAACCCCATCCCAAACAGCGCTCGCGTCTCCATCCCACCAGTCTACCGCCCGGCTCATCGCCGACGCCCGAGCGCAATCATGAAACAATAACCCCAATGCCGATCTCAGTTCCAATAGCCGAAAACGCCTCCCTCAATGCCCCCGCCCCACACCTCCGCGATATCCGCACCACCACCCTCCCCAACGGTCTCCTCGTCCTCACCGAGCGCATGCCTCACCTTCGCTCCGTAGCCATGGGTGTCTGGATCGACTGCGGCTCCCGCGACGAATCCCCCGCCGTCAACGGCATCTCCCATTTCATCGAGCACATGGTCTTCAAGGGCACCACCAACCGCTCCGCTCAGCAGTTTGCCCGCGAAGTCGACGCCATCGGCGGCAACCTCGACGCCTTCACCGGCAAAGAGACCATCTGCTTCAACCTCAAGGTTCTCGACGACAACGTCCCCGCTGCTCTCGACCTCCTCACCGACCTCGTCCTCCACCCCACCTTCTCTCCCGACGACATCGCCAAGGAACAAGGCGTCATCCTCGAAGAGATCAAGATGGACGAAGACAACCCCGACTATCTCGTCCATGAGCTCTTCACCCAGAACTTCTGGCCCAACGACGCCCTCGGCCGCCCCATCCTAGGCACCGCCAAAACCGTCTCCAGCTTCGACCAGCAAATCGTCCTCGCCGAGTACGCCCGCCGCTTCACCCCCGCCAACATGGTCTTCACCGCCGCCGGCAATCTCCACCACGAGGAATTTGTAGAGCAGGTAGCCGCAGCCTTCGCCTCGCTCTCCGCCAGCAGTAGCGATAAAATCGCGCACCCCAACCCGCCGCAAACCAACCCCCACATCACGCTCAAGAACAAGAAGTCCCTCGAGCAGGTTCAGTTCTGCCTCGCCGTCCCCGCGCCGCCCGTAGCCTCGCCCACCCGCTACGCCGCCTACCTCCTCAACAGCATCCTCGGTGGAGGCATGAGCTCCCGCCTCTTCCAGTCCATCCGCGAAGACCGCGGCCTCGTCTACAGCATCTACTCTGAGCTCAACCCCTTCCGCGACACCGGCACTCTCGCCGTCTACGCCGGTTGCGCAGTCTCCAACGTCGAGCAGGTCCTTGCGCTAACCCTCGCCGAGCTCACCCGCATCAAGCAGCAGCCCGTCACCGCCGAAGAGCTCGACCGCGCCAAAAACCAATCCAAGGGCAACATGGTTCTCGGCCTCGAAACCTCCGGCTCCCGCATGTCCTCCCTCGCCCGCCAGCAGATGTACTGGGGCCGATTCTTCTCCCTCGACGAGATCACGGCCGAGATCGATCGCGTCACCCCCGCCGACATCCAGCGCCTCGCCAACGAGCTCTTCCACCCCGATCTCCTTGCCCTTACCCTCCTCGGCAACCTTGGCTCGCTCAAACTGACCCGCGCCCACCTCACCTGCTAGGCACTGCCATTGCACTTGCCGTTGCGTCTCTCATCCCGAAGAAATCAGCATCCGCCTCTGCTGATTCTTCTCGCCACCCTCCATACCCTTGGCCTCCCCAACCGTCTATACTCTGAACTGTAAAATTCGAGTGCCATTCCCGCGCTCCGAGGTACGCATGAAACTACCCAAGCCCCATCACGAGTCCGGCTTCACGCTCGTCGAACTCCTCATCGTCATGTCCGTCATCCTGATCCTCATGACCCTCGCCATTCCCGCCATGCAGTCGGTCATCCGCCGTGGCAACGAGACCTCCGCCATCAGCTCGCTGCGCATGCTCAACGAGATGGAGGGCCAGTACAACTCCACCTATCCGCAGCACGGATTCGCCTGTTCGCTCACCGCCCTCGGCGGCAAAGTCGGCTCCGGCCCACCCACACCTGAGGCCGCGCAGCTCATCCCCGACGACCTCGCCACCGGCAACAAGGCCGGCTACACCTTCACCATCAGCGGCTGCGCCAAGACCACCATCAACAACATCGACCAGTACAACAGCTACACCATCACGGCTGTTCCCAACTCCGTCGGCCACTCTGGCAACCGCGGCTTCTGCACCGACGAAAACGCCCAGATCCACTACGACCCCAAGGGCGGCACCAACTGCACTGACCTCCTCCAGTAGCCAGCCCCTCAATCTCCACCAAGAACGAAGGCCGCCCACCAGGCGGCCTTCGCTTTGCTGAGAGCCACAGGCTACAAGCGTTCTTCCTTCTCCTCCATCCCCAACTCCCGCACAAATCCCACCACGGCCTCGGCGCACGCCGCAGGATCACACTGCAGCAGCATATGCGGCCCCTCGATCCTCACCGTCCGCCCCGCCTTCACCGCCTGCATCTCCTCCAGGCAGGCGGCGTCCACCAGCCGATCTTTCGTCGGCTGCAGATACAGCACCGGCACTCTCACCTGCGCCAACTCCGCGCGCACATCCACATGCAGCGCCTCCCGCAACCTTGCGCCCAGCACCTTCGGCGTCAGCCAACCCACCGCGTCCCTCACCAGATCCACCAGTGCCCGTGGTGCCTCATCTCCCACCATCAGATACCGCACCACCATCCCCGGCAGCGGCACGTGCGACAGCAGCGGCATCAGATCCCACACCAGTGTCCGCCGCCATCCCCTCAGCGGGCTCGTCGCAAACCCCGCACTCAGCACCATTCCACGCAGGTTCGGCGGCTCCAGCGCCGCAATCTGAATCGCCAGCGGCACCCCAAACGACTCCGCCACCAGCACAAACGGCTCATCCACCGGAATTGCTCCCCGCAGCGTCCCGGCCAACTCCCCATAGCTCATCACACGGTCCGCCGGATACCACAGCGTCTCGGTCTCCAGCTCTTCCGGCAGCACAGCCGTCAGCCCCCGGAACAGCTCACCGCTGCCATCCATCCCCGGCAGCAGCACAAGTTTTCTAAGCGAAATATTCATAGTCAGACAAGTCATCCTACGACAACCAGTCCCCTCAAACCACCCCCCACCCGGCCGTCTCCACCAATCCTGCGAAATCCCTTACCGCATCCCCTCAAACCCGCCCTTCCACAACGCGGCGCCAACCCTCTGCCAACTCTTCCTACCTCCACCGCTCCCACAATGCTCTAATATCCTCAGCGAGTCCCGTGCCGCACAATCGCCGCCCGCTCGCACACAGGAGAGCAAGCTCAATGACCGATCGCATCGCCCCTCTGGCCTCCCGCCCAGCCTGGACCGCCCTTCAGCAGCACGCCGAAACCCTCCGCCCACAGCACCTCCGCGACCTCTTCCACACCGACCCCTCCCGCGGCACCCGCTTCACCGCCGAAGCCTGCGGCCTCTTCCTCGACTACTCCAAGAACCGCATCACGAACGAGACCCTCACCCTTCTCTTCGATCTCGCCAACCAGTCCGGCCTCAAGCAGCACACAGAAGCCATGTTCACCGGTCAGAAGATCAACACCACCGAGAACCGCGCCGTCCTCCACGTCGCCCTCCGCGCTCCCAAATCGGAGTCCATCCTCGTCGACGGCGAAGACGTCGTCCCCGAAGTCCACGCCGTCCTCGACAAGATGGCCGCCTTCGCCGACAAAATTCGCTCCGGCAACTGGCTCGGCTACACCGGCAAGCCCATCCGCAACATCGTCAACATCGGCATCGGCGGCTCCGACCTCGGCCCCGTCATGGCCTACGAGGCCCTCCGCCACTACTCCCACCGCGACCTCACCTTCCGCTTCGTCTCCAACGTCGACGGCACCGACTTCGTCGAAGCCACCCGCGACCTCGACCCCGAAGAGACCCTCTTCCTCGTCGCCAGCAAAACTTTCACCACACTCGAGACCATGACCAACGCCCACTCCGCGCGCGTCTGGGCCCTCGCCTCGCTCCATCACGAAGCCGCCATCGCCAACCACTTCGCCGCCATCTCCACCAACGCCGAAGCCGTCTCCAAATTCGGCATCGACACCGCCAACATGTTCGGCTTCTGGGACTGGGTCGGCGGCCGCTACTCCATGGACTCCGCCATCGGCCTCTCCACCATGATCGCCATCGGCCCCGACAACTTCCGCTCCATGCTCGAAGGCTTCCACGCCATGGACGTCCACTTCCGCACCGCCCCCCTCGAGCAGAATCTTCCCGCGCTCCTCGGCCTCCTCACCGTCTGGTACACCGACTTCTTCGACGCCCAGACCGTCGCCATCCTCCCCTACGAGCAGTACCTCAAGCGCTTCCCCGCCTATCTCCAGCAGCTCACCATGGAGTCCAACGGCAAGCACGTCACCCTCGACGGCACACCCGTCGACACCCAAACCGGCCCCATCTACTGGGGAGAGCCCGGCACCAACGGCCAGCACTCCTTCTACCAGCTCATCCACCAGGGCACCCGCCTCATCCCCTGCGACTTCATCGGCGGCTTCAAGAGCCTCAACCCCCTGGGCAGGCATCAGGCCATGCTCATCGCCAACGTCTTCGCCCAGGCCGAAGCCCTCGCCTTCGGCAAATCCGCCGACGAGGTCCGTGCCGAAGGCGTCCCCGAAGCCCTCGTCCCCCACAAGGTCTTCGCAGGCAACCGCCCCTCGAACACCCTCCTCTACAACCACCTCACCCCCCAAATCCTCGGCTCCCTCATCGCCCTCTACGAGCACTCCGTCTTCACCCAGGGCGTCATCTGGTCCATCGACTCCTTCGACCAGTGGGGCGTCGAACTCGGCAAAGTCCTCGCCACCAGGATCCTCAGTGAACTGGAATCCCCCACAGATCCGCCCACATCGCACGACACCTCCACCACCAACCTCATCCAGCGCTATCGTGCACACAAATAGCGCTTAGATCCCAAATCGCCCAAATCGGCGATAACCGCACCACAATCAATGATATCCGCAAGGAAAGCGCACAACATGTGCGCCAACTCCTTGCGCTATCTTCAATTGTGCGTTTACCGTAGGTCTAGATCGACAATCGCCCGATCGACTTTCGAGGAGCTACCCCGTGCTTTCCACCGCCGCACCATCCACTACCTCTGCCGCAGCTAAAGCCAAAGCTAAAGCCCTTCCCGGCACCGCCCTCGACGCCTACACCGGCGACCCCAACTTCATGGCCTCCCTCGCCCGCGGCCTCGTCGTCATTGAAGCCTTCACCCCCCAGACCCCGCAGATGACTATCTCCCAGCTCTCCGTGCGCACCGGCCTCTCCCGAGCCGCCGTCCGCCGCTGCCTCTACACCCTCACCAAGCTCGGCTTCGCTGGCGCCGACGAATCCCAGCGCTACTCCCTCCGCCCCAAGATGCTCTCGCTGGCTAACACCTACACCGCCTCCAGCACCCTGGCCAACGCCGCCCAGCCCATCCTCGAGCGCATGTCTTCCACCTACCATGAGAGCTTCTCCGTCGCCACCCTTGACGGCGAGCAGATCGTCTACATCGCCCGCACCAGCGTCACCCGCGTCATGTCCGTCGATCTCCACATCGGCTCCCGTCTGCCCGCCTTCTGCACCAGCATGGGCCGCGTCCTGCTCGCCTATCTCCCACAGGATCAGCTCGAAGCCTATCTCAACCGCGTCGTCCTCACCCAGTACACCCCCCGCACCATCAACTCCATCGACAAGCTCCGCCTCGCCCTCCGCAACGTTCGCCGCAACGGCTACGCCCTCGTCGATCAGGAGTACGAGATCGGCCTCCGCTCCATCGCCGTCCCCGTCTATGCCGGTAACGGGCGCGTCGTCGCGGTCGTCAATCTCAGCGGCCACGCCCCCCGCATCCCCATGCTCGAAATGCAGACCCGTTTCCTTCCACCCCTCCGCGCCGCCGCCGCCGAACTCAGCGTCTTCCTCCGCTAAGACTTTTTTCCTATCGTTTCCTATACGTATAGCCCGTCAACTTCCCACGTCGTTATTCCCCGAGAAGAATGCCACTCGCATGGTTTATCAGGTTCGCAGGAATAGGGAGTTGGAGCTCTCCCATCTCATCCCACATCCGAACTCCACCTGACCTGTCTCTCAATAGGAACCTGCGAGAAATTTCATCCTTCGTTTCGACAGGATCGGCGGCCATCCACGATAGACTCTCCGTAGCTTTATGCTAAGAGCCGAACTCAGCCTTGACTGCACTCGGTCGACCACAGCAACCCTTTCGCACGCTCCACAACACGGGCACGGAGACGACCCCACGGGCTGGATATCTTCCCTGACCGAGCGGCTTCAATCCCCCGCCAACTTCCTCACAGCCACGGTTCTCTTCGCGCTGGCCGTTCGCCTCATCATCGTCGCCATCGTCTTCCGCAACGTCTCCGCACCCACCTTCGACCACAACGAATTCGGCTGGGAGATGGGCTGGACCGCCCGCAGCATCGCTCTTGGCCGCGGCTTCTCCTCGCCCTTCCTTCCTATCACCGGCCCCACCGCTCTGGTCCCACCGCTCTACCCCTATCTGCTCGCGGGCATCTTCAAACTCTTCGGCCTCTACACCGCCGCGTCTGCCGTGGTCATCCTCTCCCTCAACAGCCTCTTCTCGGCGCTCACCTGCATCCCCATCTATTTCAGTCTGCTTCACCCCGCCGGTAGCCGCATAGCACGCATCGCCGCCTTCGCCTGGGCCATCTATCCCTTCTCCATTTACTTCTCCGCCGACCGCGTCTGGGACTACGCCATCACCGCCTTTCTCTTCGCCATCTGCTTCTGTGCCGTGCAGCGGCTTCATCTTCGCGGCCCATGGGCCTGGTTCGCCTACGGTCTCCTGCTCGGCGTCACCGTCCTGTCCAACCCCTCGGCCCTCTCCATTCTTCCCTTTCTGATCGTCTTCTCGCTATGGAAGGTCCATCGCGTAGCCGGCCCTTGGCTGCGTAACGGCGTCATTCTCCTGCTCGCCTGCACCGCGCTCTGGGCTCCCTGGGCCATCCGCAACGATCGCGTCCTCCACACCATCTCCACCTTCCGCGACGGCTTCTGGCTTGAGTTCTACGCCGGCAACAACGGCGACACCTCCGACTCCAACCCTCCCGCCGCCCACCCCGCCAGCAATCCCATCGAGATGCAGAAGTACCAGTCCGCAGGAGAGATCGCCTACATCGATCACAAACGTGTCCGCTCCCTCAACTTCGTCCAGCACCACCGCCTCTTCTTCGTCGGCGTCTCCCTTCGGCGCTTCGTCCGCTTCTGGACCGGCTTCTGGTCCTTCCGGCGTGTCTACCTCGTCCTGCAGCCGCTGGATATCCCGAACGTCTTCTTCTGCCTCTTCCTCGGCATCTTCATGCTCCGCGGGCTCCAGCGCTGGTGGCGCGACGATCCTGGCTCCGCTCTGCCCTATCTCCTCACGCTGCTTATATTCCCCATCCCTTACTACCTCACGCACAGCTCCATGGACTACCGCCAGCCCATCGAGCCCGTGATCCTCTCGCTCGTCGTCATCGGCATCTTCGGCCTCCAGAACGATTCCTCTTTCTCGCCGCTTGAACTTGAAGACGAATCGCTCGTCCCCGAACTCGCCAGCGAAGAGGCTGACGAAGATCCCACACCCGTAACCGCAATGGACCTCGCCGCAATCTCCTGATCGATCCCACCTAACTAGAGCAAGAGTAGTGATGGTGTAAGGTAGAAGAGGCGAGACTCTGCGACGAAAACAAGATGGCGAGAGCCTACGAGGATGATCTGCGTCGGAAGATATTCGAGGCGCATGCA
>JAJXYW010000065.1 GCA_021780415.1 Acidobacteriota bacterium | reverse complement strand
GACGTCTCCTACGGCATCGAGGGCCAGGGCCGCTTCCGCGCCAACATTTTCCGCCAGAGGGGCAGCCTGAGCATCGTCCTGCGGGTGATCCCCATTACCATCCAGAGCTTCGCCCAGCTCCACCTGCCGCCCGTCCTGGAGCAGATCGCCAACCTCCGGCGGGGGCTGGTGATCGTCTCCGGCGCCACGGGAAACGGCAAGTCCACCACCCTGGCCGCCATGGTGGAGTTCATCAACGAGACGCGAAGGGCCCACGTGGTGACCATCGAGGACCCCATCGAGTTCCTGTTCCGCCACAAGATGTCCATCGTGAGCCAGCGGGAGCTGGGCAGCGACACCCCCTCCTACGCCTCCGCCCTCCAGGCCGTCCTTCGCCAGGACCCGGACGTGATCCTCATCGGCGAGATGCGCGACCTGGAGACCGTGGAGACCGCCCTCAAGGCCGCCGAGACGGGGCACCTGGTGTTGGCCTCGCTCCACACCACGGACTGCGTCAAGAGCATCTCCCGCCTCATCGGCATGTTTCCGCCGGACCAGGAGACCAGCATTCGGGGACGGCTGGCCGACGCCCTCATGGCCATCGTCTCCCTGCGGCTCATGCCCCAGAAGGGCGTGCTCGGGAGGATTCCGGCCGTGGAGGTGCTCCGCGTGACGCGGACCATCCAGGAGTGCATCCGGGACCCCTCCAAGACCTCCGACATTTCCGAGTACATGGCCAAGGGCGCGGAGATGTACGGCATGCAGACCTTCGACGTGCACCTGCACCAGCTCGTCAAGGAGGGCAAGGTCGAGCTGGAGGCCGCCAAGCTGGCCTCCAGCAATCCCGCCGAGCTCGAGCGCGCCATCCTCATGGAGGGGTGAGGCGGGGGGCGTGCAACGCGAGGCGGCAGTCGGTGCTCTGTCGTCCGCCGCCGGCAGCCTCCATCCCCCACCCCGCACAGCCCCGCGCATTCCACCACCGCGAAGGACACCGAGGCTGAGGGCGGTTCTTACTCTGATCACGGCTCACGGCTCACGGCTCCCGCCTCGCCCCCTTGCAGGGCGGCCTTCTCCTGTGCTACACCAAGCCCATTCCCTGGCAGAGCGGCATCTGAGCACGCATTTCATCGGACCGGACGGTAAGGGCTAATGGGGACGAGCGGCCGCGCTGGCGGGATGGAGGGAGGTCAAGTCTTTACTGTTAGCGTCTCGAATCACTAACCCTGAAGACCTTAAAGACCTGGCCCCGATTCTGTGAGGCATCAGCCCCATCAACCCCGCCCGCCCGGTCCGAACCCGCGCGGCGGGGGGCTTTTCGAGGAAGGGGAAGCTGAGTTCACCACAGAGGCACAGAGACACAGAGGAGGGAGAGGTAAGGAGATGAGGAAGTGAGGAGGGCGTGGGGGGGCCTTCGAAGGCGAGGCATTCGGCCGTGGCGGCCCATGAGCGCCACCGGCCGGCGCCATCCCCCCTCAGGCGCGCCGCCGTGGGAGCGGGCCTTCCCTTCAAGCCGCGATGCCATGGAGGGAAGCATGCCCCTTCTTTCTCCTCTCACAACTCCTCGCCACTCATGGCCCGCTATCGTTCTATTGACTTCCCCACCCTGCCGGTCCTACGCTGACCTCTATACCGTGACTGTCCAGCCAGGGGGAGAGGCGATGCCGAGGACAAACGATGAGGCCAGGACCCTTTCACCGGCCGGTCCTGCTCTAAGTGGCGGCCTAATCTGCGGGGAGGTGGGACATTGAGGTCCATCCATACGATAGCTAGGAAGGCGTCTACTCCAGTCCCCGACAATCGTGTTAGGCCGCCCCATCGCCGCCTACCTCGTCCGTTTAATATGCGTTAGCGGGCAAACGGAGATGACATAGCGCATGCCAGTAAATCGAGACAAGCCGGACAAATGGAAGGACGACATAGCGCATTCAGTCGACAGGTACAACTACTGGTTCATGAACTTCGCGCCGAAGGCCTTCCGTGAGACGCGCATCCACACCACGAAAGACGTAGAGGCTGCCCTGGACTCCACGGGATACCTCACGAACATCCAGCCCGAGACAATGCGGAAGCATCCGGAAATCCTTCCGACGCTGCGCATGTCGACCTGCCCGCCCCTCGCGGTCGACAGGCTTATCGGTCTGGCCGGCGTCTCCACCAACCTCGTTAAGCGCATGGAGATCGAGAAGAAGCTACCCATGCGAATGTCGGCCGCTGCGGCGGATGCGGAGCTCGACAGAATCGCAGCTATCATCCGGAAGATGGCCGACCCGGACATCTTTGTCTGGCTCTTGCGGCGGAACCAACCTGCCACTGAGACGGAGATTCATCGCGCAGCCACCATCGTCGCGGACCGCCTCTGCGGATCCGTCGCCAACCCTATCATCCGCAACGCCCAGGAGAGGCGGCAGCTCGCGGCCATCAAGGCATGGCTTGAGGCGCGCGGCTATGTGCAGATTCACGGCGGTAACGGCGTGAAGTTCAACGCCATGCCTCCCGGCACGTTTAGCTTTCGCATGAACGTCCCTGTGAAGCTCGAAGGCGGCATTCAGTCCGTCAACATCCCCATCGACGCCGTCATAAACCCCAGGACCGCCAAGAAGCCCGGTTTCCCAATATTCTTCGAGGCGAAGTCCGCAGGCGACTTCACCAACACAAACAAACGCCGCAAAGAAGAGGCCGTGAAGATGACGCAGCTTCGCAGCACCTACGGCAACAAGGTTCAGTTCAACCTCTTCCTCTGCGGTTACTTCGACAGCGGATATCTCGGCTACGAAGCTGCCGAGGGCATCGACTGGGTTTGGGAACACCGCATCGACGACCTCGCGAGATTCGGACTGTGAGCATGTCTAGCACCTTGGCAGCCAAAGAGCGGGAGCGCCTCGCGCTACAGGCTTCCCTCGATGCAGAGAAGTCCCAAGCAGAGCGCAACCGCCTCGGCCAGTTTGCAACCCCCTCGGGCCTCGCCGAAGACATCCTTCGCTATGCCGTGTCCCTCGTGCCTCTGGTCGCGAAGGTTCGCTTCCTCGACCCGGCAATTGGTACGGGCTCGTTCTATTCGGCTCTTCTTAGGGTCGTTCCCAAGAAGCGCATTGCCGAAGCACTTGGCTTCGAGCTCGATCCGCACTACGGCACGCCAGCGGCGCAACTGTGGAAAGACACGGGGTTAGTGTTCAAGCTCGCCGACTTCACGCACGCGGAGCCATCACCTCGTATTAACGTGCTTATCTGCAACCCCCCCTATGTGCGGCACCACCATCTGCAAAATGGCGACAAGACTCGCCTGCAGCTCCGCACGCAGCAGGTGAGCGGCATGAAGTTAAGCGGTCTGGCGGGCCTATACTGCCACTTCCTTGGCCTGTCTCACGCCTGGATGGCCGAGGGCGGCGTCGCGGGCTGGCTCATTCCGAGCGAGTTCATGGACGTTAACTACGGTCAGGCTGTGAAACAGTATCTCCTCGACCGCGTCACGCTCCTGCACATTCACCGCTTTGACCCCAACGACGTGCAGTTCGCCGATGCCCTCGTGTCCTCCGCCGTCGTCTGGTTCAAGAATGAGCCCCCGCCCCCCGACCACGAAGTGAAATTCACCTTCGGCGGCACGCTCTTTGAACCACAGCTCTCGCGCACCGTCTCGGCCCACGCCCTCGCGCACGAGCCGAAATGGACGCGCTTCCCCGTGTCTGACTCGCGCAGGCGCAGCGGTGTTCCGGTGCTTTCCGAATTCTTCAGAATCAAGCGTGGCATCGCCACAGGTGACAACAACTTCTTCATTCTCTCTGAGAAGGAGATTGCTACGCGCGGCCTGCCGATGGAGGTGTTTACTCCCATCCTTCCGAGTCCGCGCTACCTATCGCAAGATGAAGTGAAGGCCAGAAAGGACGGCTCTCCCGACATTGACCGGCGACTGTTCCTGCTCGACACGAAGCTCTCCGAGGAAGAAATTCATCGCCGCTTCCCGGCTCTAGCCGCCTATCTGGAAGAAGGAAAGGTGAAGGGCTTACAGGAACGGTATCTCTGTAAGCATCGCACCCCCTGGTACAGCCAGGAACACCGGGCAGCCGCGCCGATTGTCTGTACGTATCTTGGGCGCGGCGACTTCAAGAGCGGCAGGACTTTCCGCTTCATACTCAACGATTCTCGCGCTACCGTGGCGAACGTGTACTTGGCGCTATACCCGACGCCTCTGATGGCTCGTGCAATGGATGCAGACCCAAGTCTTCTACGCAAGGTCTGGAGGGCACTCAATGAGTTGCCGCCTGATGTTCTTCTTGGCGAGGGCCGCGTCTATGGAGGGGGGCTGCACAAACTAGAGCCACGCGAGCTTAGCAGTGTGCCCGTGCTATTCATTACGGGCCTCTTGCCACACTACACTGAAGCATCGAGGGTAAAGCAGCCTGGGCTCTTCGCCGAAGCATGAATGCCCGCTAACAACGCCTTGCAGCGGGCGCGTCTAGCGGCGCACAGGTCGGGTGTCAAGTCTTCACTGTTAGTGACTCCCCCCCGTTTTGTGGTCCAGTCAGAATGAGAGGATGGCATGGGTGTTGTTGGGCGGCAAGGGCGCGGAGGCCGTAGGCCGGAGCGGACTTGCTGCCTGGGCCGCGTATGCCGCGGGGGAGAGGCCCCCCAGCGAGCCATGCGGCCGAACCTCGTTGTACTCCCTTCGCCATTTCTCGATGATCGTCCTGGCCTCCTCTCCGTCTTCGAAAACATGCCGGT
>JAJXYW010000022.1 GCA_021780415.1 Acidobacteriota bacterium | reverse complement strand
AGGTTCATGTGCACCTTCACCGCTCCGGTTCCGCCCACGTGGTAGGTGAAGGGAAGCCCGCCCTGCCACGCGCGCGGCGTCTCCGGCCCATCCAGCGCCTGCAGAATCGGCGTCGCGTCCTGATACGAAATCGGGTTCGACGGAATCGACGGCTGGTTCATCTTCGCCGGATCCGTAATGCGTTTGGAGTCCGGCAGGTCCGGCGTCGAAGCCACGCCCGGCGTCTCCGGATCGCCCGGATAGATCGGCAGAAACTGCACGCTGCCACGCTGCACCCCGGTCGCTGGGCGGTACGGCCCACGCGGATACATGTCGCCTTTCACATAGCCATCGTCGGCCGGGTCAGAGTAGATCAGCACGCCCGCCGCACCGTACTGTTGCGCGATGTAGACCTTCACGCCGCGAAAGTTTTCGCCGTAGCGCACGATGACGATCTTGCCCTTCACGCTCACGCCCAGCGAGGCCAGCTTTTTGAAGTCCTCCAGCGTACCAAAATTCGCATACACCACATCCGCCGTCACATCACCCGACGGCGACGACCCATGGAACGCAGGCAGGATGCGCGGATCATTCTGGAACGGGTCGCCGCCATATGCATTCGGATCGACATGCTCGGGCGCTGGCCCGGACATCAGCCTCTTCCCGCTTGCGTCGAACGCCTCAATCTCAATCTTTACCGGCTTGTTCAGCCACACGCGGAATGGCTGGATCGTCGTATGCAGGCCCGCAGCCTTGAACTTCTCCGCAACGTACAGTGCGGTCTGGTGGTCCTCCGGCGAACTGGCCCAGTGCGGAGCCGTCGTCAGGATCTTCAACTCCTCGCCAGCCAGCTTCGCATCGGGAACGCTCACAAAAGCGTGGTCCCACCGGGCCTGCTGCGAGAAGTCAGCGTAGCCGAACACCTGCGCCGTAGGCGCCTGCGCGTTCGTAACACCAGGGAAAATAAAAGGTAGGACAAGTAACGAAACGGCCCAGGCTGCAAATCGACGCATCACAAAAAGCTCCTGACGAATTGTTAGGAGTGTACGCGAAGTCTCCCGCTGGGCCGCAACAAAACTAAACCGGCTGGGTGCAAAACTTGCACCGTGTCGCCGCCACCGGAATGTCGCCCAGGCATTGCGGGCAGGGCTTCGTCGTGGGTGCGGCTGCCACCGGAGGATTGAACTTCTTCAGCAGGTACTGCGTCGGCAGCACGAGAAAGAAGTACACCACACCGGCGATCAGCAGAAAGTTGATAATCGCGGTGAAGAACGTTCCGTACTTGATCTCGCCACCGTGCAGGTGCCCCACCAGGTAGTCAAAGTTCGGCTTCCCTACAACCGCACCGAGCAGCGGGTTGATGATATTGGCAGTCAGCGCCGTAACGATCGACGTAAAGGCAGCGCCGATGATGACCGCGACCGCCAGGTCCATCACATTGCCGCGCAGGATAAAATCACGAAATCCTTTAAGCATAGAACCTCCGGAGCTTTGAAATCGACAGGCTTGATTGTCCGGCGAGTATAGCGCATGGCCTGCTCCATGCGGTAGCGGGTCATTCCGCGAAACCCGCCAATCGACGTATTCTTGAAGTATGAGTGCTTCCGCCATGCGCATCCGCCTCCTGGCCTTCGGCTCCCTGAAGGCTACCGTCTCAGTTGGCGGCGACTGGCGCGAAGTCAGCGCCGGCGAGTCCGTTGCCAGCTTGCTCGCTGGGCTCTGTCGCGAAGGTGCAATCGACGAGGCCGTCCTCCGCTCCGCAGCCATCGCCGTCAACCAGGAGTACACCACCCGCGATCGCACCCTGCACGACGGCGACGAGGTCGCAATCCTCCCGCCCGTCAGCGGCGGCACCGAGTCCGGCCAGCCAAATCCCTCCCCCCTCGTCGCCCTCGTACGCGCGCCCATCGACGCCGCTGCCATCGCGCGCGAAATCAAGGCCGGCGCCGACGGAGCTGTCTGCCTCTTCGACGGTATCGTGCGCGACAACTCCCGCGGCCGCCCCACCCTCCACCTCGACTACGAAGCCTACGAGGAGATGGCCCTCAAGCAGATGTCCCTCCTCCGCGCCGAGGCCATCGAGCACTTCGGCGTGCGCGAGATTGCCATCGTCCATCGTCTCGGACGTCTCACCGTCGGCGAAACCAGTATCTTCATCGCCGTGGCCTCCGCCCATCGCGGCGCAGCGTTCGACGCCTGCCGCTGGGTCATCGACACCCTCAAAAAGACCGTTCCCATCTGGAAGCTTGAGCAGTTCGTCGACGGCGCCGCATGGGCCGACGGCGAACCCTTCCCCGACGACCTCACCAAAAATCCAGCGACGAATCCCGCGGTGATTCCCCCAGAGAATTCCAGATGAGCCTCGCGCTCAGCACCATCGCAACCGCTCTTCTGCTTTTCCTCCCCGCCGTCGCCGCGCCACAGTCTCCGCAGGCCGCACCCATTCAGCCTCCGCCGCTCGCCAACAACGCGGCTCCGATCCCCACCCTCCGCATCGACGCCCGCCTCGTCAGCATCGCGCTCAACGTCACCGACGAGCACGGCGCACCCGTCCCCCATCTCACCGCCGGTGACCTCGCCCTCACCGAAGACGATCGCCCCCAGCACATCGCCTTCTTCGACAGCGAGCAGACCATGCCTCTCGACATCGTCCTCGCCCTCGACGCCAGCGAGAGCATCTTTCCCGATGATCACCTTGAGCGCGACGCAGCCCGCAGCTTCATCGCGTCCCTCCTTCGCCCGCAGGACCGCATTGATCTCATTGCCTTCTCCGACAACGTCGACGAACTCGTCCCCTTCACCAGCGACCCGCGGCGTATAGACAGAGGCCTAGATCGCATCCACCCCGGCGACGCGACCGCCCTCTACGACGCCATCGATCTTGCCAGCCAGCGCCTCGCCGAGACGCCATCTTCCAGCGCCGCCCGGCGTGTCGTCGTCCTCCTCACCGACGGCGAAAACACCACGCATCACGGCACATACGCCTCCGCCCTCGAAGCCGCCGAGCGCGCCGGCGCCATGATCTACGCGCTGATCTTCGTGCCCGTCGAGGCCGACGCCGGCCGCAACACAGGCGGCGAGCACGCGCTCATCCAACTTGCCACTGACACCGGCGGTAAGTCCTACGACGTCGCCCGGCAGAGCGATCTCGTTCCCGCTCTGCAGCACGTCTCCGCCGACCTTCGAACCCAGTACACCCTCGGCTACTACGCACCGCCGCACGCCGCCGCATCCTCGCCGCTCCGCCACCTTCACCTGCAGCTCAAGGACCCAGCCCTGCGTGCCCGTTACACCCTCCGCTATCGCACCGCGTACTTCACCAGCCCACAGCCCTGAGAATCGAACCCTGAGACATTCCGCAACCGCTCACCGTACAATCTGGTTATGGCGACGAAGAAACGTCACAAAGGGCCACCCGCAGGCGAGACCGGACAGGAAGCCTTGTACCTGAAGTCGCTCAGCGACCGCCAGGTTCCCATTTCTGTTAAATTGCGCGATGGAGAAGTTGTCAGTGGCTGGATCGAGTACTTCGACGACATGATGCTCCGCCTCACCCGCGAAGGCAAGCCCAACCTTTTCATCTACAAATCGCATATCCGCACCATCACCGAGGGTGGACCCTCCGGCCAGCGGCGAAGCCCCAACCGCAACGAGAGCGCAGGGTAGCGAATGACCGATCTTCTTCCCACCGCGGAATCCATCGCACGCGAGGCCGGAGCCCTGCTGCGCGAGTTCTACCACCGCGGCGTCCGCACCGAGTACAAAGGCGACGTCGATCTCGTTACCGAGGCCGACCGCGCCAGCGAGACCCTCATCGGAACCCGCCTCCGCGCCGCCTTTCCGCACCACGGCATTTACGGCGAAGAGGGCACGCGCGAGGGCATGGACAGCGAGTTCCGCTGGTACGTCGACCCGCTCGATGGCACCACCAACTTCGCGCACGGCTTCCCCGTCTTCTGCGTTGTCCTCGGCTGCGAGTGGCGTCGTCCCGGCCTGGCTGCAGATGAAGATGGCGAGATCATCGCGGGCGTCGTCTACGACCCGCTGCGCGATGAGATGTTCTCCGCCGCACGCGGTGCCGGCGCCACCCTCAACGGCGAGCCCATACACGTCTCCCGCACCCGCACGCTCGACGAATCCCTCATCGCCACCGGCTTTCCCAGCAAGAAGCGTCACAACAGCCCCAACGTCCACTTCTATCAGGAGTTCACGCTGCGCTCGCACGGCGTTCGTCGCGCCGGCTCCGCGGCCATCGATCTCGCCTACGTCGCCTGCGGACGCCTCGACGGCTACTGGGAGTTCCAGCTCAACCCCTGGGACACTTCCGCCGGCTATCTCCTGGTCGAGGAAGCCGGCGGCCGCATCACCCACTTCGACGGCAGTAAATTCACCCTCGACAGCCGAGAGATCCTCGCCACCAACGCGCTCATCCACCCCGAGATGGAGCACCTCTTCCGCGACATGTTCGCCGGCCGCAACCTCGAACCCATCCGCACACCCGCTGAGTTCGCAGCCCGCCGCGCGGCCCAGGCCCTCTAGCCGCGGCATCGGTCCCGGTCGGTTACCGTAAATTTACGAACGTTCTTCGGACGCTTCCGGCGTTGTTGCTAAAATAGGTAAAATACTCGTGAAGTTTTGAGTCATAGCAGAATCAAGGAGAAATTGAGATGGCGTATGTAATCGCGGAACCCTGTATTGGCACCAAAGACCGGGCTTGTGTGGACG
>JAJXYW010000225.1 GCA_021780415.1 Acidobacteriota bacterium | reverse complement strand
GCGGCCGCCGCCGAAGCCGTCTTCGAGGGCGCGCTCTGCCCCGGCGAGACGCAGGTGGTCAGGGGCGAGGAGGAGGCCCCGTTCTGCCACTGCGCATACAGCCACGGCAGAAGGAGCGTCTTCGAGAACCCGAACACGTGATACGGCGTGGTGAAGTGGAGCCTGCCGCTGGGCCCAATGTAGTAGACCGGGTTCGCGTCCTGCTGGGTGAAGGACAAATCCGGCTTCGAGAGGTCCTCCTGGAGCATGGTCTGGCCGAAGCGGCTCACGGGCATCATCGTGGCCGGCGGCGAGGTGGCGCTGTAGGGAGCCGGGTCCACCCCCTCGTCGGCCGTGGGCGCCTGCGTGAAGTCGGCGATCCGCAGGCTCGTCCAGTCCACGTCGTCCAGCGCGAAACCCGAGGGCGGCATGAGGTAGAGCGTGATGGCCTGGTCGCTCCCCCCACCCGGACTCTTGCCCTTCACCGACGCGTTTCCCCCCGCCCCTTGCAGCTCCCCCAGCGGAATCGACGCCGGCTTGATCGCCGCGCCGATCACGCCCCCGCTCGGCGTGGTCGTGCCGATGGGCGTTTCGTACTGGAACTGGTAGACGCCATTCACGAGTTTCCAGACCTGGGTGCCACCAAGCCATATGTTGGTCCAATCTCCGGAGGACATGGGGAACGACATGTCGTTGGGGTCCTCGCCATAGTTCGGATAGACGAGGAGTTCCGGGACGCCATCTCCGTCAATGTCCACGAAGCCCACATCGGTGTCCGAGCACGTGCAAGTCGAGTCGTCCTTCAGGCCGGGAGCGGGAGGCCCCGGAATGTACATGCTCCCATTTTGCGGGTTGTACGGTGTGAGGGGCACGATGCCGCCGTTCCGGTAGGCGAGAACCAGCACGCCGCTGGTGGTAATGGCCGCCGTGTTGAAGGACTCATCTTTCCAGTAGAGCAGGATGTCCTTCACGCCGTTGTTCTCTACGTCCTCGAAATGCGGGTCCCAGAGCGTGCCGGCATCAACGTCCGGATTGGTACCCCAGAGATAGTGAAAGGCGCCTGATGAATCCTTGGAGAAGATTCGGAGTCGTGTTGAAAAGGTGGCCCCACAGCGGCTATATGTGACGACGTAAATTTCCGGGCCATTGGCGGAAAGCTCCTGCTCCCAGCACTGGATGCGTCCATTCGTGAGGTCGTCCTGGACGGGGATGTTCCCGTCGCAGTCAACATACCCTTTTGCAATCCCGTTGATGTAGTCCTGCGGGTAGTACTGCATGATGAGCGGCTTCAAGCCGTCGGGGATCGCGATGTTGCCGGGGATATGCTGGTTGTACTCAAGTTGACCCGTCCCGGAGGTTTGCGCGAGAGCCGGCAAGCCGAGCCCCAGGACCAGGACCACCAAGAGCGTCGAATGAACATGCTTCATCGTCATGGTCGCCTCCTCACTGGGCCGAAATCTGGGGCTGGTACTGCGGAGCCACGGTCAGCACCACCTTCTGTCCGTAGCTTGTACCGTTCGTTTCGGAGTACCCGTTGTAGAGCGTGC
This sequence comes from Acidobacteriota bacterium, assembly GCA_021780415.1. The sequence goes on along the minus strand of JAJXYW010000225.1, from coordinate 3,187 downwards.
ACAGCCACACGAAGTAGTTCTCGAAGTCGCTTAGGCTTGTCCGCCCATTTCCACCGTAGTGTCTGGCCGTGTACCCTTTCTTCTTCGTCAACCACCGACTCCCCAGGCTGATGTTCGTATCGGCGGTCTCAAGGTCAGTGGGGTTTGGCACCCCTTCTTGAAGCCAGTGGAGCGATTTGAGCGCCCAGAACCCGAACTGCATGTACCCGTATGAACCGGCCACGACAGTTTGTGCGTTATAGGGATTGTCGTAGAAGAAGTCGAGCGCCGCGTCCGAACTTGGACCGTCGTATTGGCCGCCTCTGCATTGGTCATATAGCCAGACGCTCGTAGGCTGGAACCATTGCTTGTAGGCCGGCCCACATGGCCCCTCGGTGTTGGCGGGCGGCGAGCGGAACCACCAGGCAGAGGTGCCCAGGCAGAGGGCATAGGCCCAAAGATCATTGTCTTGAGCCATGACCGCCGTGCACCCTTGGCCTTGATTCCAGGTGGCGTACGAATAAAGTAGGTTGAGCGGCTTGGTTCCATTCAAGCGCTGGTCTTTCCAGGTGGAGGTCAGAGCCCCTTCCGTGAGAGCACTGCCGGGCACGCCAGGAATGGGCGGCTCCTCAAAGGCAAAAGGTGAATACGCCGCGTAGGTCAGTTGGTTCTTGAATCCCCGGTAATCCCACGCACGGGGTTCGTACCGGTAGGCCGAAGCGTTAAAGCCGCTTTCGTCTTGGATCATGGCCTTGATGACCTGCGGCGGTACGCCGAACCGTTCGGCGTTGGTATAAATCGTGGAGTCAAGGCCAGTTTGGGCCGATCCGAGCGGGCAGGTCTCAGTCGTCTGCACGGTGAACGAGAGGCTGTTCTGACCGGAGGTGGCGGTGATCTGGAAGCTGCCCAGGTGCAGGACCGCCAAGCCAGCACCGGAGACGCCGTTCGGCGGAAAGAGGAGGGCCACGTCGCTCGGGAAGAGGTCATCGGGATCGGCGGGGTTGTTCCTCGATGGGCTCTGCAGGCTCCAGGTTGCCTGGAGCGGCTGGTTGTTGGAAAGCAGCGCAAGGGTCGGCGTGCCGCCGAGGGGGAGTGTCACCTTCTGCCCGCTCTGGGTGACGGGTATGGTCTGGCCGTTCTGGGAGATGTTGACCGTCAGCGTTGAGCACGAAGCCTCGACGGTCTCCCCCCGGCTCTTCTGCACCACGTCCTTGTACTGCACGCCTGTCGGACAGCAGGTGAAGGTGTCGTAGAAGCCGGGCGGGAGGTCCGAGGGAAGGACGCGGCGAATGAGCGAGTGGTTGGTGGTGGTATCTCGGCCCACGTAATAGAAATCACCATAGCCGTCCGTCGTGATAGCGTAGAAATCGCTAATCTGGAAGTTGGGACCGCCCAGGGTCGCGATGGGTGTGTTGTCGGGGACCGAGAAGAGGTATTGGGGTGAGTTCGGGTCCGTCGCAGCATATCCGTAATTGAAGGCGAAGCTATGCCCCATGCAGTTGGTGACCAGCATCCACGCCGAATCATCGCAATCCGGGATGGAGGGAAGGGGAAAGATCTGATAGGCGCCTCCTCCGGCCGGGATCTTCATGAGCGACTGAACATATTCGCCGCAGGACTGATTCTGGCTGAGCGCGGGCAGAAAATAGACCGTTCCGTCGGCGGCCACCGTCAGGTCCCAACTGCCGAAGAGAACCGGCACGCCTCCTGGTATCAGGCAATTCGCGCTGTGGGGGTCTAGAACGATGGGCTCGCCGGCCCCAAATCGCCAGATGCCCAACAAGTTTCCAGTCGTCTCTGCGTCCACGAACAAATTTCCAGATCCGTCAAAAGCCGCCTCTCCCAGAACCCAGCAATCCTCCGGGACATTGCACGTGCAGAAGCTCTCCCGCCCTGAAGGATATTCAAGGCAAAAGGTGTTGTACGTGTTAGTGAAATAAGCCCACGTGTCGTTCGCCGGATTCATGAACTCACCGTCACCATATTCAGGCGTCCAATCCCACGAACCATCGGCCTTCACATGGATCAGGACCGGTGGGCCGCCGCCTAGCCAATAACTGCCGATTTCCACATAGAGGTCATCCGAACTTCCCGGCAACAGACGCTCGCAGCCGTCGGAAAATGAGGTCAGGATCGGCGTCAGATCGAACTCTCTCCAGATCACCAGGATGTCTTCGGGATTGCTGGTCTGGACGAGGGGCTGGCCGCTGACCATGGCGGTGGTGGTGACCGTGACGGGGCCGCTCTGGGCGCCCGTGGGCACGGTGAGGCTGATCTGGGTGTCCGAATCGGGGGTAACGGTGACAGGAATGGAGCCGAGGTTCACGGTGACCTGGGCCTCCCCGGCGGTGAAGGCCTGGCCGGTGAGGGTGAGCAGGTCCCCCACCGCAACCCGGTCAGGCTCCACCTGACTCAGCACCGGCGGGGGGGGGGGGCGATTGGGCACGCGGCCCCAAGCTTGGCACCAGCAAGACCACGACGAAGCCGAGAAATCCCAAGATCGGATAGCGCCCTCTTCTCATGACTCCCCCTCCTGAACGATGACATCGGATCGAAGTGAGAGTACAGCAAAGGAGGACCCATGTCAACGACAGTGATCACCGGCAAGCTGCGGTTGCCTGCAATGACGGCGGGACCCCGTGCCAGAAGCCCGCTGGAGAGGGCCACGGGGTGACAGGGGCCGAGGCCCCTCCTTGCTCTCACGCGGGATGCCCTCTGCGCGGGCGAACCTCCCCGTTCCCCCGCTCCTCCTCGACCGGCGTCGGTCCCGCTTCGTGTTTGGCCGCAGGCAAAACACGGCGTTCCGACGCCGGTGGGCCTTATGCTAGGAAGGTGAGGCGATCACACCGCAAGCGTACTTTGCGTACGCTGAGGATGTGGGCGCCGATACCTGACAACGCAGAAGGTCCGCCGCCGTCGGCGCACCCAGGGAGGGGGGGTGGGCGCTCCTTCGAAGTCACAAGAGCCGGCCGCCCGAAGGGCGAGCCAGGACGCGCGCGGCGGCGGGGCGAAAGGCCAGAACGCCGAAGTGACCAGTCCCGTCATGTCTGAACAAGTCCCATTCAATGCCGGTTCAACCACCCAGCCTTTCGCCCCGGCGACGCCGCCTCCTGGCCCGGGCGCCGAAGGCGATCGGCCGGCTCGCCGCGGTGAGGGGAAGCGGACTGGACGAATCGCGCTCTGGAGAGCGCTCCTGCGATGGCGGGAC
>JAJXYW010000038.1 GCA_021780415.1 Acidobacteriota bacterium | reverse complement strand
GCAAGCTCTACGAGGAATCGCTGCAGCGCCTGCAATCCTCCCTCAATCCCGCGCTGCTGGTCAGCAACTCCACTGCAGAAAGGGTCTCGCTATGACACCGACCACTGAACAAACGAATGCCTATCGCCCCGACGCACTGGTCGTCGGAGGAGGAATTGCCGGCATGCAATCGGCCCTGGACCTCGCCGATCAAGGCCTCAAGGTGATGCTCGTCGAGCGCGGCCCCAGCATCGGCGGCCACATGATCGCACTCGCCAAAGTCTTCCCCACGCTGGACTGCGCCAGTTGCATCACCGCTCCCAAGATGTCCGCCTCCTCGCACCACGACAACATCAAAATCCTCGTCAACACCGAAGTGCAGGGCATCCAGACCATCGGCGGCGTGCACCACGTAAAGCTGCTCAAGAAAGCAACCTACGTCAACTTCGACAAGTGCATCGGCTGCCGTCTCTGCGAGTACGCCTGCGACGCCGAATATCCCGATCCTCTCGAAGAGGGTCTGGGCGCGAAGCGAGCCATTGGCGTGGCCTTCACCAACGCAATCCCGCAGAAGGCCGTGCTCGATCCCGAACTCTGCGCGACCTGCGGAACCTGCGCCCGCGTCTGCCCCACCGACGCCATCGAGTTCGATCAGCAATCCGAAACCGTCATCGTCCAGACCGACGCCGTCGTCGTTGCATCCGGCTTCGCGCTCAACTCGCTCAACGTCAAGCCGCAGTACAACGCAGCGCGCAGCAAGAACATCATCTCCGCGCTCACCATGGAACGTCTGCTCGCGCCACACGGCCCCTATGGCCGCGTGCTCCGGCCCTCCGACGGCAAGATTCCCTCGTCCGTCGCCTTCGTCCAGTGCGCAGGCTCCCGCGACGCATCCATCGGCGTCTCCTACTGCTCGCGCGTCTGCTGCATGTACGCCATCAAGCAGGCCATGCTGCTCTCCGGCGCCCTGCCCATCGCCGACATCACCATCTACTACATGGACATCCGCGCCTTCGGCAAAGGCTACGAGCAGTTCTATCAGAACGCCAAAGCCATGGGCGTCAACTTCGTCCGTGGCAAGGTCGCGCGTATCGATCCCGTCGACGACGGCGATCTCTCCCTGCACGTCGAGACCACCGAAGACTCAGAGAACTTCCTGCAGGAGCATCGTCACGATCTGGTCGTGCTCGCCCAGGGCATGCTGCCTGAGTGGGACATGTCCGGAACAACGCCCGTGCAGCGCTCTGCCGACGGCTTTGTCGCCACCCCCATGCTCACCTCGCCGACCGTCACCACCGCGCAGGGCATCTTCGTCGCCGGGGTCGCAGCCGGCCCCAAGGACATCGTCGACACCATCGCCGAAGCAGGCGCAGCCGCCATGCAGGTCAGCCAATACCTCTATCAGAAGCGGTCTGCCAACGTAACCGAATCGCAGACAGCCGTCCTGGTCGGATAAGCAACAACAGAAAAGGAACAAGCAACAACGGACACAGGTAGCACCGCGAGGACAAACAGTATGAGCGACAACAATGGTTCCACCAAGCAGCCGGGCGCAGAAGACCTTGATCTTGCATGCGCGAGTCCTGAAGAGGAAGAGGCACTGCTCGAAGCTGACCCCAACTATATGAAGCAGCGCGCGGCCGTGCAGCAGCACCTGGAAAAGGTGCGGCTGCAGCGTTCCGATCTGCCTCCCGAGGTGCGCGTCGGCGTCTACATCTGCCGCTGCGGCGGCAACATCTCCGACGTCGTCGACGTCGAGCGAGTCGCCAACGTCGTCAGCCTGATTCCCGGCGTCGTCACCGCAAAGGTCAACACCTTCTGCTGCTCGGACCCCGGCCAGCAGACCATCACCTCCGACATCCTCGAGCAGAATCTCGATCGCGTCGTGGTCGCCTCGTGTTCGCCCTCCCTGCACGAGCAGACCTTCCGCGGCGCTGTCTCCCGCGCCAACATGAACCCGTATCTCTACGAGCAGGTCAACATCCGTGAGCAGGGCTCCTGGGCGCATCGTCACGATCCCGAGGGGGCCACGCATCTGGCCATCCAGATGATCACTGCCGCCGTCGGCAAGCTGCGCTACTCCACGCCTCTCGACCAGATCAAGCTCCCCAACCATCGCAAAGCTCTCGTCATTGGCGGCGGCATCGGCGGCATGAAAGCTGCCGTCGACATGGCAGGCCGCGGCATCCTCGTCATGCTCGTAGACAAATCCGATCGCCTCGGCGGCCGCCTCAACGAGCGCGGACGCGTCTATCCCTCCGAGAAGATGGCCAGCGAGTTTGTGACCGAACTCATCCAGAAGGTGCGCGCGAATAAGAACATCGAAGTCCTGCTCAACAGCAGCGTCACCTCCGTCGACGGCTTCATCGGAAACTTCCGCACCGTCATCACCGGCCCCTTCGGACCCGCCGGCGCAAGCGCATCCACCGACCAGCTCGTAGGCGCCATCGTCATGGCCACCGGCTATCGCCCCTACGTTCCGCGCGACGGCGAGTTCCTCTATCGCGAAGATCCCTGCGTTCTCACCACGCCGGAGTTCATCCAGTTCTCCCAAAGCATCGACGCCCGCACCAACGACATGGTCTATCACGGCCGCACCATCCGCAGCATCGCGTTTCTGCACTGCGTCGGCAGCCGCCAACTCGACGGCGTCCACGAGCCGCAGCCCGACGGCACCCTCAACACCTACTGTTCGCGCGTCTGTTGCAGCACCATCCTTCAGCAGGCTCTCGCCGTCCGCGAGCGCTTCCCCAGGGTCCGCGTCTACGACTTCCACCGCGACATCCGCACCTACGGACGCGGCGAAGAGGACTACTACATCAACGCCTCCAAGGCCGGCGTCGTCTTCTTCCGCTTCAACGGTGAAGACCCCCTCAAGGTCGAGCGCAACACCAAATCCAATGGCAAAAAATCCGCGCCACTCACCGTCACTGTCAAGGACGCTCTCACCTGGGGCGAAGAACTCGAAGTCCCCGTCGACATGGTCGTCCTCGGCGTTGGCATGATGCCCAGCCACATCGAGGACCTGGTCGAGAGCATCAAGCTCTCCACCGGCGAAGACCACTTCCTGCAGGAGGTTCACCCCAAGCTCCGCCCGGTCGAAGTTGCCGTCAGCGGCGTTCTCCTCGCAGGCACGGCGCAGGGCCCCATGAACATTCAGGAGACGCTCAACGCCGCCGGAGCCGCTGCCGTCAAGGCCGCCTCCATGTTCGCCAAGGACGTCGTCGAACTAAATCCCTTCGTCGCTGTCGTCGACGCCTCACGCTGCACCGGCGAGGCCATCTGCGTCACCCAATGCGACTACGAAGGCGCACTCAAGATGGTCGAGGTGGAAGTCGACGGACGCATGGTGCAACGCGCCGAGGTCAACGCCGGCCTCTGCTCCGGCTGCGGAGCCTGCGTCCCCGTCTGCCCCACCCGCGCCCTCGACGTCGATGGCTGGCGCCTGGATCAGTACAACGCGATGGTGGACGGCCTCGTCGCCGAAACCCCCAGCGCACAATGCGGCGTACCGGAACTGGTGCACCTGGGCTGACCCAGGACACCTGAAGGGAGAGATCGAAAATGGCAATGAAGACACTTACGGCCCAGCAGAAACAAGCTCTCACCACCATGCGCGAACGCATGGGCGGGATCAGCGAAGAAAAGAAGCAGCACGCCAAGCAATTGAAGGCTGCACGCAAGGCGATCGTCCAACTGCTCACCCAGAAGCCGGCCACGGCTCCCGAGATCGCCGCGGCCCTCAACATGCCCAGCGACGAGGCCCTCTGGCACCTTACCGGCATGCGCAAATACGGACAGGTCACCGAAGCCGGCGAAGAGGGCGAGTACTTCCTCTATGCGCTCGTCGCCAGCGAAGAAGCGGCCGCAACAGCTCACTAATACGGAGTACGAGGGATCGCAATGGCACACGCAATCGATGTTGCACTGATGGACAAGATCAAGAAGCACGGCCCCGGCGGCACGCTGGATGTCAGTGCCTGCTTCAACTGCGGAAACTGCACCGCTGTCTGCCCGCTGGCAGAGGACTCCTCCGGCTTTCCCCGCCGCGTCATTCGCATGGCGCAGGTCGGCATGGAAAAAGAACTGCTCGCCGACGAAGACATCTGGCGCTGCTACGCCTGCGGCGAGTGCACCAAGACCTGCCCCCGCGAGGCCGACCCCATGCAGTTCATGACAGCGGCGCGCAGCTACGCCATCTCCCGCTACGACGCGACCGGCCTCTCCGGCCTCATGTATCGCTCCGTCACGGTCAACATTCTCGTCTTCCTCTTGCTCTCCGCGTTCTTCGTTCTCTTGCTGCTCTCGCACAAGGGCGGCCTCGAAATGGGCAGCAACGGCGCACTCTTCAGCGGCATCGGCTCCACGCGCCTCTTCCAGTTCATTCCCGGCGAGTGGGTCCACGGCATCGGCATCGCGCTCTTCACCGTGATCGGCGTCAGCCTGGCCTTTGGCATCTTCTCCATGATCTACAAAGTCATGAGCAAGAAGAATCCCTCCGGCGAACGCTCACCGTTCCCCATCTCCGCGCTCATCCCCTCCATCGTGACCGCCATCACGGACGCCCTCAATCATCGCCGTTTCCGCAACTGCGACGCCACCGAGCAACCCACCAACGAGCCCGTCCATCTTCGTGCCTGGTTCGTCCACGCCACCATCATGTGGGGCTTCATCGCGATGCTCATCGCCACCACCGTGGACTACCTCTTCAAGCCCATCGGCTCCCCCGTCCCCCCCTGGTATTCCATGCGTCTTCTCGGCCTCCTCGGCGGCCTCGTCTGCCTCTACGGCCTCACCATCGCC
>JAJXYW010000154.1 GCA_021780415.1 Acidobacteriota bacterium | reverse complement strand
CGATGACGGAGAGGCAGCGCTCGAAGCCGCCTTCGATTTTTTTGACGTTGGTGCGGGAGGAGCGGAGGATGGTGCCGCCGCGGTGCAGGATGCCGGTGGTGGTGACGAGGTCGAGCGGCATGGTGCGGTCGTCGAGGACGCCGCGCCAGCCTTCGAGAAAGCCGATGAACTCGTCGTTGTAGTGAAGCACGCCTTTGCGGACAACGGCACGGATTACGGCGTTCAGACCGGGGCAATCGCCGCCGCCGGTTAGCATTCCAATTCGCATTTCAAGCCTCCGAACTAACTTGAGAATGATAACGCCGGCGGAGGAGGAAGAACGGGCGCTCGCGATGCGAGCAAGAAGCGGGTTCCTTGCTGCGCTCGGAATGACAGACAGAAAAGCAACGGCAAGAGCAAAGGCAAATACGGGGGTCCTTCGCTTCGCTCAGGAGACGACGTAAAACAAGCAACGGCAAGCGTAACGACAACGGCGGCAGCAACGGCAAGTACCCATACAGGGATCCTTCGACTGCGCGCTTCGCACTCTGCTCAGGATGACGGCGGAAGACGTGTCGACAGGGCGCTGGAAGCGTATCGGCGAGTGGGGACTCGCTCTGCTAGTCGCGGAGGGTGAGGACGATTTTGCCGAAGTGGCTGCCGGACTGCATGTGGGCGAAGGCTTCGTGGGCCTGGGTGAGGGGGAAGGTGCGGTCGATGACGGGGTGGATGTGGTTGGCTTCTATGGCTGCGTTGAGACGGGCGCGCATGCCGCTGCTGCCGACGTAGACGCCGTCGAGATGGATGGCCTTGGCGAGGATGGGCGTGGGGTCGACGCCTTCGCCTTTGCCGCTGAGGACGCCGATGAGGTAGATGTGGCCGCCGGGGGTGACGGCGTTGAGGGAGCGGGGGAGGGTGCCGGCGCCGCCGACTTCGACGATGTGGTCGACGCCGCGCTTGTTGGTGAGCTTGAAGACCTCGCGATCCCAGTCGGGGGTGGTGCGGTAGTTGATGGTCTCGTCGGCTCCGAGGGTGCGGCCGTGGGCTAGTTTTTCGTCGGAGGAGCTGGTGAGGATGACGCGCGCGCCGTGGGCCTTGGCGATCTGGAGAGCGAAGAGGCTGACGCCGCCGGTGCCGAGGATGAGGACGGTCTGGCCGGCGGAGATGTGACCCTTTTCGACGAGGGCGTTCCAGGCGGTGAGGGCGGAGCAGGGGAGGGTGGCGGCTTCGGCGTGAGTGTAGCCGGCGGGGGAGTGGATGAGGCCGGTTTCGGGGAAGAGGTGCTCGGTGGAGAAGACGCCATCGATGGGGCCGCCGAGGGCGGATTTGCCGGTGGTGGGCTGGATGGGGCCGTCGTGCCAGTCCTGAAAGAAGAGGCTGGTGACGTGGTCGCCGACGGCGAAGCGGGTGACGTGGGAGCCGATGGCGGTGACGACTCCGGCGGCGTCCGAGCCAGGGATGCGGGGGAGCGGCATCTTTGGGTTGTAGGTGCCGAGGACGGTCATGAGGTCGCGGTAGTTGAGGCTGGCGGCGTAGAGTTCGACGAGGACTTCGTGGGGGCCGGGCTCGGGGAGGGTGATGAGATCGAGGGTGAGGTTGTCGGGGTTGGTGAGGGGACCGAAGGCGTTGATGCGGAGGGCGGTGGTGGTCATGAGGGCTCCTTGAGGCGACACAGGTTGGATGCGCCGGGGAGAGGCGGGGTGCGGTGGTTTGGGAGGGGTGGGCGAAGATCGGATGATCGTGAGACCAGCGCATCCGATCAGTTGAGCGGACAGGTTATCACTTAGCCTCGATGGTCTTCAGCACTTTGCCGTCGGCGGCAAGCATTTGGATGGAAGGAGAGCCGTCGGCTGCGACGCTGATGCGAAGACGAGGGTGTCCGGCGGGGTCATTCAACGTGAGACCTGCAGAGTTATCACCACCCTTGCTGAGGATCACGCGATTTGGACCGAACGGGTATATTTTTGCAGCATCGGCCAAAGCCTTCTGTTTCGTGGGACCAGCGGGCATTGCCTTGATGGCTTCGAAGTAGTCAAAGACCTTAGGTGAGAGAGCGTAGTCGGGCTGGTCGCCGAGAACAATCTGACTGTACTTCTTGCCGTCTTCCAGCCCCTCGTCAAGGCTTAGAGTCTGATCTTGATCGTATTGATCGAAGCTGAGATGCCCGTAGCTCGACGGCTTGCCGTCGACGAGACTTCCGGCGTAGATGAGGCCGCCATCTTCCGTTCCTTCATCGTCGATAAAGAGCATGCCGGCAGCGTCGCTGCGGTCCGGACGAGCGATCTCTTTGCCGTGAAAGAAGCTGCCGGGGTAATCGGCGCGATCGGAGAGGATGAGGCGTTCGGTGCCGTCGGGTTCGACGAGATCGATACGGTGGGCGCGGATGCGGTCGAACTCGGTGATGTTGGACGCGCCGTGGACTTGGCGCACGAATCCGAAGTAAACCGTCAGCATGAATGCGAGTGTGACGGCGGCCGAGTATGCGACGAGATAGTGGTGTGTGTGCCTGGATGACATGGCTGACTCCCCGAAGGAACAGATATTTATTTTGGAATAGAAAACGCTCCGGCAGCATGGCATACCGGAGCGATTCCGTTCAGATCGTGACGTTAGGCTTTGACTACGGCGCCGTTGACTACCTTGACGGGGTCGAGGAAAGGCATGCCGGCGCGGAGGGTGGCACCGACTTTTTCGATGGGGTGGTTGCGGTCGGCGGCGCGGAAGGCTTCGAACTCCTTGCGGCCGCTGTTCTGGTCGGCGATGAAGCGCTCGGCAAAGGCTCCGGACTGGATGTCGGCGAGGACTTCCTTCATGGCCTGCTTGACGGCGGGGGTGACGATGCGGGGGCCGGTGACGTAGTCGCCCCACTCGGCGGTGTCGGAGATGGAGTGGCGCATGTACTCGAGGCCGCCGCGGTACATGAGGTCGACGATGAGTTTGAGCTCGTGGAGGACTTCGAAGTAGGCTAGCTCGGGCTGATAGCCGGCCTCGGTGAGGGTTTCAAAACCGGCCTTGACGAGGGCAGCGGTGCCGCCGCAGAGGACAGCCTGCTCGCCGAAGAGGTCGGTCTCGGTCTCCTCGGTGAAGGTGGTCTGGAGGACGCCGGCGCGGGTGCTGCCGATGCCTTTGGCGTAGGAGAGAGCGAGGGCGAGGGCGGTGCCGCTGGCGTCCTGCTCGACGGCTACGAGCGCGGGGACGCCGCCGCCTTCGGTGAAGACCTCGCGGACGCGGTGGCCGGGGGCCTTGGGGGCGACGAGCGAGACGTCGACGGTGGGGGGCGGGGTGATGGTGCGGAAGCGGATGTTGAAGCCGTGCGCGAACATGAGGGTGCAGTTGGGCTTCATGTTGGGCGCGATCTCGTCGTGATAGACCCGGGCGGCGGTCTGGTCGGGAACGAGGTTCATGATGACGTCGGCCCACTTGGAGACGTTGGCCACGGTGTCTACGTGGAGACCGGCGAGCTCGGCCTTTTTGGCGTTGGGGGAGCCGGGGCGAAGGCCTACGCGGACGTCGACGCCGGAGTCCTTGAGGTTGAGGGCGTGAGCGTGGCCCTGCGAGCCGTAGCCGATGATGGCGACTTTTTTCGCCTGGATGAGGGAGAGGTCTGCGTCTGCGTCGTGGTAGGTCTTTGCCATGGGGGTCTTCTTTCCTTCTAGGGTTGGATCTAGTTTAGCGAGTTGGTGGGGTGGATGTCGCGGGGTTGAATGGTGCTGTGGGAGTGCCCCAATCCAAACTGAGGTCTTGCCATGCTGGATTGGTTGCGATGATGAGTTCGAGCTTGCGAATTCTTAGCCAGCCTTTGAGTTGTTTTTCGCGGGCGATGGCGGCTGTGATGGTGGCGAAGCGCTCGAAGTAGACGAGCTGGTGAATGTTGTAACGAGCAGTGTGGCTGTAGGGATGCTTCTTTTGTTTGTGCTCGAAGACGCGTTCCTGGAGGTTGGTGGTGATGCCGATGTATAGCTTGCGGAATCCGTTGGCGAGGATGTAGACGTAGGCGTATTCGGTCATGGTTCCTCGGTGGTGCGGGTTTTAAGAACAGGCAACGGCAAGAACAACTACAGGGGTCCTTCACTTCGTTCAGGATGACGGTAGTCATGGGTCGGTAAGAACAAGAACAAGAACAAGAACAAGAACAAGAACAACTACAGGGGTCCTTCACTTCGTTCAGGATGACGGGTTCTATGGGGGTGAGGGTAACTATGGGTGGATGTCGCGGCCAGTTGACGGGCGCTTGTGAGGGTTAGTCTTCTTCGTCGAATTCGGTGGGGAGATCTTCGAGGCTGGGGTGGTTGTCGGGGTCGTGGGTGGGGAAGTCGGAGGGGGCGAGCCTGGTGTGGCTGCCGAGGGCTTTGAGGACGCGGCTGGTGTGGTGGCCGCGACGCATGGCCATGCGGCCGGTGCGGGAGACTTCGAGGATCTCGTAGCCGGACTCGCGGAGGACCTGGAGGAGGCCTTCGATCTTGCTGGCGCTGCCGGTCATCTCGAGCATGATGGACTCGGGGGCGAGATCGACGATGCGGGCGCGGAAGACCTGCGCGAGTTCGAAGATCTGGGAGCGGGAGTGGAGGCCGTGGGGTGCGTTGGGGCCGGCGGCGACTTTGATGAGGCAGAGCTCGCGGATGACTCCCTCGGCACGGTTGACTTCGTCGACGTGGACGGTGGTTTCGAGCTTGTAGAGGGAGGCTCGGATGCGGTGGGCGGCGTTGTCGGGGGCCTCGGCGACGATGGTCATGCGGGAGGTGTCGGCGCGCTCGGACTCGCCGACGGTGAGCGAGACGATGTTGATGTTGAGACGGCGGAAGAGGCTGGCGA
>JAJXYW010000157.1 GCA_021780415.1 Acidobacteriota bacterium | reverse complement strand
CTCCAATTCCTGGCTGAGGTGCTGGTGCAGCAGGCGGAGGCTGGGGTCCCCCGCCTGGAACAGGTTCGCCAACTCCACCCCCACCGAGTGGTTCGCCAGCCGCGCCTGGAGGTGCGGGTTGCTGTGAGATAACGCCATTCATGATCCCCTTTTCGAGAAGCTGCATGACCGCGTTCACGGTGTCCGCGTCTGCCGCTGCGGTGTTCTTCTGGCCCTGCGTGATGCCCTTGAAAGCGTCGCTCAGGATCTTGCGGATGTTGGCCTCCATCATCCGGTTCTGCGCGTCCTGCTGCTGGGCCTGGGTCTGGCTCTGCTGCGCGAGACGACGGTTCGCCTCGGTGTCATCCACCATGATGTCGCCCATGTCGCGCGACTGGAGGCGGACTTGCAGGAGCTTTTTGTCGTCGATGTAAATCTGCTCGCCGGGGGTGAGCGACTTCACGAGTTCGTCGGCCTGCATGCCGCGAAGCTCTTTGGCCATCAGGCTCGTAGCGCCCCTGGCGATCACGTCATAGTCGCCATCCGGCGCGAGGCCGGGGTTGAACTTCCGGTTGAACCACACCAGGGACGTGATGATGCTCTGGGTGAACTTGTCGAACGCCCGGATCATGTCCTTGAACGGGAGCGCCTGATCGCTGCGCAGCATGCTCGCGCCCGCGGCGGTCCTCATGGGCTCGCTGGGCGCTTGGCTCATGTCGCCGCCCGTGGCCGGCCCAACGAACGTCTCCATGTCCGCGAACTTCATGAACGTGTCCATGATCTTCAGCAGGCTGTCCATGTGCGCGTCGATCTGCACATTGCGCACCGCGGGGAACTGCGCCTCAGGCCCGTTGCCCTCGCGATACCAGATTTTGTAAGCGCCGATGCTCGTCAGGTCCTGGTCCAGGCGCAGGAGGTCGGTGTTGAGTTCCAACTGCGGCCCGCACACCACGGACGCATTGTCCAGCAGCATGCGCGACGCCGCCGCAACCGCCATCTGGCTGTCGCGCACGGCGTTGGGCAACCCGAACCCGATCGGCGACGTGTCGTCCTCGTCGAACAAAAAGGTGTGGACGAGGGTCATGTCCACCTCAAGCTCGACCCAAGGATTGATGTCGGCCTTGATGACATTGCCGTCGATCGTCCAAACCTCGCTGTCGATCTCCAACTGCACCTTGTCGGCCGGCACCTCGCAGCCCGCGAGTTGCAGCGTCGAGCCGGAAGTCTTCCCGTGCCAGACGAGGATCTCATACTTGGTGGTCTCTACCTTCTGGTCGTTGACGTTGGCCTTGACGCCCATCGAGCGCAACTCGCTCTCGAACCAGTCTGGGCGGTAGTTGCCCACCGTATGCCGCGAAAGGTAATCGTCGATCTGCTTCGCGAAGAACCCCGGCTTCTCCTTGAGCGCCAGGATCTGGCTGCGGCTCATGACGTGGCGCATGAAATAGCCGTCCATCATGCTGAACCGCTTGGCGCTCATGTCCGGGTAGAAGTCCCAGATATTGATCCACTCGAACACGGGCTTGTAAACGGTCTTTTTCTTGGGCATCGGCACCGGCCCCGACGTGTCCCACGTGACGCCCTTGCTCTCGCGCACGAAGGGGCCGCGCAGCACGCCCAGGCCGTAGAGGATGCCCGACTGAAGCGCCTTCCGGTTGAGCGCCACGTAGTCCTCTGTCTGGTCGCCGCCCAACTCCTGAAGCTGGTCGTCGATCAGGAGCGACAGCTTCTCGGCCCGCTTCTGCGCGAAGACCTTGATCGCGGACATCATGTATTCGAGGTCAGGCCCCTGGCCATCGGGCGTGACGCCCGCCTTCTGGTCGGCGGTGAGCGCCTCCTCGATGGCCTCCTGCACCTCCTCGATCGTCATGTCCGGCCACGGCGCGGCCCTCAGTTCCCAGTTCCGCTCGTTGCCCTGGAACATCAGGTTCATCAGCCGAGAGAGAACCGAGATACATTTCACGCGCGTAAGGCGCGGGTACGCGCGCGAGCGCTGCGCATTGAGCGTCGCCTCGATCTCCGGGTCGTAAACGCCCAGGTATTGGCGCTGATTGCGCAGCCACCTCAGTTCCGCGAGCCGCCGATCGGCGCGATATTGGTTGAAGAGCATGCTGAGGTTCTGCCCCAACTGCCTCAAGTTGTCGCTGTCGATGTGTTTGACCGGCGCGGGCGAGTTCACATTCGCCGGCACGTTCTGCGCGGGCGGGTCGATCGTCGCGAGCGTGGTCGCTACGGCTTGCTGGGTCATAGGCTCGTTCTCACAGAAGGTTGCTAGGGTCCGCGTCGTGCGCCTGCGCCGCGTCCGCCTGTTCGCTGGGGTGAGGGGGGAGCGGTTCCGCGGACGCCTGCACCCACATCGCATCGAACGCTCGCTCCTGCGCGGGCGTCAACGGGATGTTGGTAATCGAGAACTGCGCCAACGGGTCGGCATGGCTGGGGGGGTACGGGTTACGCCACTCCATGGGTCACCTCATGTGATAAGTCTGGGGCTTGAAGTCCGCGCCCAGCTTCGCGCCCGCGCGCCGGCCGAAGATGCCCACACCATTGGCGGCTAGGCCATATTTTTCTTTACGTAGCACACCTCGGTGGTAATAGCGGCACCCGTAGCCGAACGTGTCGCCAACATGGGTGTAGGGGTTGTCCTCAGGCTCGGCCCGCTTGAGGATGTCTTTCTTTATGTCCTGGGTGTAGCGCCAGCCGCCCTTGAGCGCGCGCACCAGGATCGGGCACCGGGCCTTGTCGATCTGCACCGCACCCACACCACCGATGAGCTTGGAGGTGTAGTGCTCGATGGCGTTGAGGCGCAGCGGGAACCGATTGTTGCTCTCACAGTCCACGCGGTCGTTGCCGAAATACCTCCGCACGATCTTGAGCACGGAGCCCTCGTCCGTGGGCGAGCGGTTGACCGACGCGGGGTCGGGCACGATCACGAAGTCCGCGCCCCTGAAGTCCTTGTCCAGGGTGGGGAGCAGCCTCTCTTCTATCAGGCGTTGTGCGCCGTAGCCCTCTTGGACCAGTTCTTTGAAGACCGTGAGCCTACCGTCGTAGTCCTCCTGCATAAAGAGCATGGCCGACCCCTGGATGCCGGGGTCGAAGGGGATGATGAGCTTCAGGTGCGGGTCGAACCGGAGCGGCCTCTGCGCAACATGGATGTCTTCTCTGAACTGCGGGACCACGGGCTGGCCCGAGATCGAGTAGCCCCACTGGGCCTCCACGAACTGCTTCACCCAAGCGTCGCTCTTACCCTTGACGATGTTCTTGTAGTAGCCCTCGCGCCCCGGCAGGTTGTCCACATTCTCGGCGTGCTTGTCGAACCCTGACGGCTGGTGGAAATAGGTCGTGTTGGGCTCGACCCCGTAGGTGAGGATGTGCTGCATGCGCTGGCGCGCCACCTCATTGGGGTCGTTCGAGTGCTGGATCACCGCGTCGCTATGAAGGTAATCGTACCACCAATTATCCTCCGTCGATGGGTTAGAAGAACCCCACATCCCCCAAATGGTGACCGGCGTGCCATCAGGCTGCTTATAGCGTCCAAGACGTGCGGAGAGAGCGTCGATAATGGCTTTTGGTATCTCCACAAACTCGTCGATGATCGCGAAGTTGATCTCCAGAGAAAGAACACGTGCCACGTCATCTGGAGTATCGAGAGGGCGAAATAGCACCTGACACTCCACGTCTCCGAACTTGAGCGTGTAGATTTTGTCGGTGGCGTTCCAATGTCCTGCTTGGCCATCTTTGAACCAATAGTTCCAGGACACCAGGGTGGTGTCCTTCAACTGGGGCATCGTGTTGCGCACGATCACGGCGCGCGTGCGCCTTATACCATCAGGGCTGGGCGCTTGCAGCTTGGCCATGTAGACGAGCTTGAAGAAAATCCCGGTCGTCTTCCCAGAGCCAACAGGCCCGACGATCCAATTATAGAAGAGTTCACCCAGGGTGTGAGACCTGATGAACTTCCTGATCGTCGGCGGAGGTGTGTAGGTGAGGACGCTCTGAGCCATGCTGCGCTCTATACTCTCACTTCGGCTTTTTGACCATGCCCCGCCCAAGCACCCGCTTGGCCTTGGCGTCCACGGTCTTCTCCTGAGCGGGCGAGAGCTTGCCCTTGTGCTCCTCCTCGCTCGCCCGCGCCTCGGCGTTGCGCGCGTGGGACTTGTTGGGCATGGGGTAAGCCCCCTTGCCCTTATTGGCCTTGGGCAGCCCAAACACGCCCTTAGGGAGCGCCTTGCGCGCCTTCGTGGTGAGTTTCGCCATTCGTCGCCTCCCGCATCGTGATCGCGCTCCCGAGCGAGCGGATCACACCTTTGATCTCTTCGAGGGCAGGCGCGTCGCCCTTGGCGCGGGCGGCCTGCGCCTGCCGGCTGAGCACCTTGACCTCCTCGATCATGTGGTCACCCAACGCCCTCATGCACTGCGTGCAGGGAGCCCAGGGACAGTCCCCTGTCGTCGTGTCAAACCCCAGGGGGCAGATCATGTTGGGTCCTTCGTGTCTTCGACCACCACGCCCAACGCCGCCAACTCGGCGCGCAGCGCGTCCGCCTTGGCATAGTCGCCTTTCATGCGCAGGCGCTCACGCGCGGCGGCCAACCGCGCCACCTGCGTGAGCGTCGCGGTCGTGCTCGCGCTCACGACCGCGCCCCCGCTTGGGAGGTGCGCCTCCGGCACGACCAGCACCAACGCCGCGTGCACGGCGTGCATGAGCGTGCGCCGCCACTGGAACTCCGCGTACCAACGGTCGTTGGCGGCGTCGAGGTCCAGGAAGCCCGCGATCCCCGAGCGCGCCGGGGGTCGATAGTCCAGCGCGGCGCGCAACTGCTCGCGCACCTCCTGCGG
>JAJXYW010000085.1 GCA_021780415.1 Acidobacteriota bacterium | reverse complement strand
CGAGGCGAAGGCCTCGCGCAGTAAGGCGTGTCGCCAGCCTATCGCGCCGGATGTCGCGGCCGCCCGCCCAGCGGTCGCGCCCAGCATCAGTCGCGTGCGGCCGATGCGAGCATCGGCCGACGAGCCGCAATTTCACCGGTAGAGGCAACTTGTGGCGACCCAACGCCACATATGGCAGCGCTACCATGGTCCGTGGCAAATCAAGAGG
This sequence comes from Acidobacteriota bacterium, assembly GCA_021780415.1. Next base: position 4,618 of record JAJXYW010000085.1, on the reverse strand, counting down.
GTAACAACCCCCATGGATGACCTCCCCATCCGCCTGGCTGCCTTCCAGTGGTTGAACTCGCAGGTGCTGGCTCATGGTGACACCTTGCCGCGGGCGCTGCTCGAGCAAGGCTTCCTGTTCGAGGGCGAGCAGATCCGGTTGGTTGGCCCGCAGGGGATCTTCAAGCCGCGGCTGATGCAGTTGCCGCTTTCAATCACCACGACGTCCAGCGGCCCGTACGACGACTCGTTTCACGGCGACAACCTCCTCCACTACCGCTACCGAGGCACGGACCCCAACCACCGCGACAACGTCGGCCTTCGTGAGGCGATGCGGCGTCACGTTCCGTTGGTCTACCTGCACGCCTTTGTGCCAGGGCGGTATCTGGCGGTGTGGCCGGTCTTCATCGTCGGTGACGACCCTGCGACTCTCACGTTCTCGGTCGCGGTGGACGCGGCCGCGGAGGTTGATCGCCGCCTCAGGGTGGCCGACGGCGCGGCGGTCTTCTCCGGCTTCGGTGCTGACGACGCTGGCGGGGACGCCCGCCGCGCCTACATCACGGCGACCGTCCAGGTCCGGCTGCACCAGCACGCCTTCCGCGAGCGTGTCCTGCGGGCGTATCAGGAGCGCTGTGCCCTGTGCAAGCTCCGGCACGAAGAGCTCCTCGACGCGGCGCACATCCTCCCCGACGGCGAGCCGGACAGCGAACCCGTCGTGCCGAACGGGATCGCCCTGTGCAAGCTCCACCACGCGGCGTTCGACCGGTACTTCTTCGGCATCCGGCCCGACTACACCATCGAGGTCAAGGAGGAGATCCTCCGCGAACACGACGGTCCGATGCTCCGCCACGGCCTCCAGGGCATTCACAACCAGCGGATCATCGTGCCGAGGAGCGCCGGGATGAGACCCGATCCCGCCTTCCTCGAGCGGCGCTACCAGCGCTTCCGCGGAGACGCTGCAGGGAAGTCCTGTGAGGGATCCATCAGTAGGGGATAGTGCTTCAGCGACGCGCTCTCAAGTTGCAGGCGTGGTAGCCTGACCAACCAGGAGACGGTACCCCATGGATGCTCGCAAGCTGACACTCGGTGCTCTCTTTGAGACATCGGCCAAGTACTCCGCACCGTTGTACCAACGCCCGTACGTGTGGAAGGAAGAAGAGAACTGGACCCCGCTCTGGGAGGGTGTGAAAGCCGCCTCTGAGAAGCGGCTTGGGGGCAGTAACGGCAGACCACATTTCATGGGCGCAATCGTTCTGGACCAGGTGAAGACGCCGACCGGGGACGTAAGCGAACGCCAGATGATCGATGGGCAGCAACGCCTGACGACACTTCAACTCCTATTGGCGGCCGCCCGGGATATTTGCCAAGAGCATGGTCTTTCGACCTTTCGAGAAGGGTTTGGCCGTCTTACCGCAAACTACCTCCCCACAACCACTCACCCCGACGATGTGTTCAAGGTTTGGCCTACTAACCTCGACCGCGACCACTTTCGCAAGGTGATGACGGCCCTCACGCCAGAGGCGATTTGGGAAGGCTACGGCCTTAAGCCTGGCGCGCCTCAAGTCGGCCACCTCGTGCCTGATTGCTACTTCTACTTTCATCGGGTGCTCTCGAGCTGGCTTCGAGAGCCCGAGACGCGGGATGCCCGTGTCCAGGCTCTATGGAACGCGCTTAGGCAGGACCTCCAGATCGTCGTGATTGATCTCGATGACCACGACGACGCCCAGGTCATCTTTGAGACCCTCAACGCGCTTGGCACTCCACTTCTTCCGGCCGACCTCGTGAAGAACCACCTCTTTCATCTGGCCGAGAACCAAAGAGACGACACCCAAGTTCTGTACGATCGTTACTGGGCGCCGTTTGACCAGGAGACGACGTTCTGGCGGCAAGAGGTGCGTCAAGGACGACTCCGGCGCCCGAGGATCGACCTATTCCTCCAGCACTACCTTTCGCTGGCAACCACCGATGAAGTGCTTGTGACGCAGCTCTTCCGTACCTTTAGGAACTACGTGCTCGCTGCCAACTCCCTATCAGCCGCAGACCACCTCGCGTTGCTCGCAGAGTATGGCGCCATCTTCAAGAGCTTCAACGAACGCCCGGAGATGTCGCCGGAATGGTCCTTCTTTCGCAGGTTGGACCAGCTCGAAACGAGCACGTTCTTCCCCCTACTGTTGGAGGTGTTCCGTCGTCATGGCAGCGAGACCGGTGCAGGGGGGGTCGAGGCGACTCTCAAAGATCTCGAATCGTTCCTCGTTCGCAGGCTGGTGTGCGGGCTGACCACGAAGAGCTACAACCGGCTTCTGGTCGACCTGCTACAGGAGCTTAAGAGAGCCAACGATTTCTCCTGCACTGCAATTAGGTCGTTCCTCGTACGCCAGCAGGCAGAGAGCGCTCGGTGGCCGGACGACGAGGAGTTCGGCAAGGCCTGGTTTGCGACACCCGTATATCGAACCGTTGCGCGCAGACGGGTTGTGATGATCCTTGAAGCCCTCGAGCTCGCAACCCGCGACCGGCTTACGGAGGCCATGCCGTTGCCAAAGTCGTTGACCGTTGAACACCTCATGCCGCAGGAGTGGGAGCGTCACTGGCCAATCCCGGAGGGGCCTGATTCCACCGTCTCGAAGGACACGCGCAACGCGCTCATCCATACCCTTGGGAATCTCACCCTACTGACCGAGGCGCTCAACACTTCCGTGTCGAATGGATCTTGGGAGAAGAAACGCCCGAAGATCCTCAAGAACAGTGCCCTAGCTCTGAACCGCTACTTCCAAGAGACACCGTCGTGGGATGAGACCGCGATCAGGGATCGGAGCACACGGATGCTCGACTTGGCGAAGACGATCTGGCCAAGGCCGAGCTAGGAGTGGAACCTATGGAGCCCGGCTGTATCGTCCGCTGTCGAAATCGTGACTGGGTGCTGTTACCCAGCGAGCGGGAAGACCTTTACCTTTCAGGGCTATTCGGTTCACTCCAGTTGCTGATTCGCATGTCGTGAGGTGCTCATAGTTTACGGCACGCGCCGACGGAGACCTCCGTTTGCTACCAACCCATGGTGGATCAGTGGATTGCAACGCGGTCGCTTGAGTCAAAGGGATAGCCCTGTTACCTTTTCCGGCCTCGACCCGTGCCATCGCCTCGCGGCGACGGGCCTCGCCCTTGACGCGCGACACCAGCCACCGCAGGCGGTCGGCGACCTCCGGCCAGTAGGTCGCAGGGCGAAACTCCAGGTCGTACCTCGAGGCGAACCGCTCCGTGGTTTTCAGTTCGTGATTCCGTGTTGTGGGCATCGTGTCCTCCGTTCGGTCGATTTCCGATTCACCGTCCCTCGTCAAGGAATTGCGCAAGACCGTCTCTTCGCACCGCTCCTCAGCGTTGCGGCGGGAACTCCAAGCTCGCGCCGGCCGCGTCCGGCTCCACGCGCTTCACTGCGCCGCCCACGAGCGCCGGCTGCCGCCGGGCCGATCGGGCAGTGTCAGCGCCGCGATCTCCGGGATCGGGCGCTCCCACGGCAGATCCAGATCGGGCCGGCCGAAGTGGCCCCACGCCGCGACTGGGGAGAAGATCGGCCGGGTCAGCTCCAGGTCGCGGAGCATCGCCGCCGGCGCCAGCAGCGCCTGGGCCAGTTCTTCCACCATGGCCCTCGACGCGAACATGGCTCCCGGCACCTTCTCCTCGGCCATCGCCCGGCTCCCGAGTGGGTTGGGGTGGCCGATCGCGTAGGTTGCGCAGACCTGCACCCACGCGAAGCGGCCGGTGTCCACGAGCGCCAGCGCCAGGCGGCGCGCGGCGTAGGCGCCGGCGCGGTCCACCTTGGTCCCGTCTTTGCCGGAGAACGCGCCGCCGCCGTGGAACATGTTCGGTCCGTAGGCGTCCACCTGCAGCTTGCGTCCCAAAAGGCCGGCGTCCGCGATCGGGCCGCCGCTGGTGAACGGACCGCCGGGGTTGAGGTGGACACGGGTGCCGCGGTGCAGCCACTCGGGCGGGACCGCCTTCGCGACGACCTCCTCCATCAGCAACTCGCGCACCCGCGCGAGGGGCTCGTCGGCCGCGTGCTGCGTCGAGATCAGGATCTCCTCGACCCCGACCGGGCGCCCGTCGTGCTCCTGTATCACGACCAGCGACTTGGCGTCCGGCCCCAGGCCGGCGCCCGCCGGCGTGCGGCGCAGATCGCGCAGCCGCAGCAAGAGGGCGCGCGCGACCGCCCAGTCGGCCGGCACCCGTTCCGGCGTGGCGCCGGTGGCATACCCCCACACCACGCCCTGGACGCCGGCCCCGAGGGCCTCGCCGCCGGAGACCGCCGCGTCGATCTCCTTCGACTGCCGCGTGATGTGTTGGTGGACGCGCACCTTGCGCGGGTCCAGGCCCCAGCGGCCGTCGCCGTGGCCGACCCGCTCGAGCACGACCCGCACGCAGGCGGCGAAATCCACCTCCGCCCGCGAGGTGATCTCGCCGAGGAGGAAGACGTCGTGGCCCTTGCACGCAGCCTCGACGGCGACGCGGCTGCCGGGGTCCCGCTCGAGGCAGGCGTCGAGGATCGCGTCCCCGAACTGGTCGCACAGCTTGTCCGGGTGGCCGTCCGAGACGAACTCCGCGCTCGTGCGGCCGGTAAACGTCGGTGGCGGGTTGCGGAACTCCATGGC
>JAJXYW010000185.1:563-4827 GCA_021780415.1 Acidobacteriota bacterium | reverse complement strand
CCAGCAGCCGAATCGCCTTGAAGCAGGTATTCACCGGCTCGATAAACGCGGCCTGCTCAAAAGGAATATCGTCCGGCACATGAATCAATCCCGCCGGAGTCACGCCATCTCCGACAATCCAATCCATCACCCGGATATACTGCGCAAACCCACCGCCCGCAGCCTCTCCCAATCCCGCCGTCGTACCGACCTTCTTATACGTCTCGCATTGCGCAAACGTCTTCTTCCGGCAATAGAAGCAATGCCCGCAAGGAATATGATGAAACGCCATCACGCGATCGCCCACCGCAAATCCGCGCACACTCTCACCCACCGCAGCAACCGTCCCGGCCATCTCATGCCCAAAAACACGCGGCGCAGCATGCGATCCCGTATGAATCTTCTTCAAGTCCGTGCCGCAGATCCCGCACGTATCGATCCGTACCAGCACCTCACCCGGCCCAATCTCCGGAACCGCAATCGTCTCAGTGCGAACATCATCAATATCCCTATAAACAGCAGCCTGCATCGTACGTGAATTCATCTCAGCCATAACTCTCTTAGCTTATCGGAAACCCAACTCGCAGCCCACGAGCATCTCACCTCCATGGCCAATCCCTTCGACGCAATCATCATCGGTACCGGCGCTGGCGGCGGTACCCTCGCTCTACAACTCGCGCGTGCCGGCAAACGCATCCTCATCCTCGAGCGTGGCCCCTTCCTCCCCCAGGAAAAACTCAACTGGAGCACCTCCGCCGTCTTTCTCGATAACCGCTATCACACCACCGAGACCTGGCACGACAAGGACGACCATCCCCTTCACCCTCAGCAGGCCTACTACGTCGGCGGCCAGACCAAAGTCTACGGAGCAGCCCTCTTCCGCATGCGCGCCGAAGACTTCGGCGTCATCCAGCATCAGGGCGGCATCTCTCCCGCCTGGCCCATCACCTACGCCGACATGGAGCCCTGCTACACCCGCGCCGAAGAGCTCTTCCATGTCCACGGCGACCTCGGTACAGCGCCCTCCATCCCCGGCGGCTTCGGCAGTTCCTTCGACCCCACCGAGCCCTTCCACTCCCGTCCCTATCCCTACCCCGCGCTCTCCAGCGAGCCCCGCATGGCCGCCATCGAAGCCGACGTCCGCAAGCTTGGCATCCACACCTTTCCTATCCCTCTCGGCCTCAAGCGCAACGCCCTCGACCCCGTTGCCAGCAAGTGCATCCGCTGCGACACCTGTGACGGCTACCCCTGCCTTATCCACGCCAAATCTGATGCCGACATCAACTGCATCCGCGAGATCATGGATCTCCCCAACGTCACTCTCCTCACCAACTCGCGCGTTCTCCGTCTCCTCACTAACTCCGCCGGAACCGCCGTCACCGCCGTCGAAGTTCAGCACGCCGACTCCTCCGCTCCCGCCACCTACGAAGCCCACATCGTCGCCCTCTGTGCCGGAGCCATCAACTCCGCCGTCATCCTCCTTCAGTCCGCCAACGACAAGCACCCCGCCGGCCTCGCCAACGCCTCTGACCAGGTTGGCCGCAACTTCATGTACCACCAGGCCGACGCCATCCTCGCTCTCTCCACCCTCGACAACCACGACTCCTACACCAAGACCTGGGGCACCAACGACTTCTACTTCCGCGACACAGATCCCGACTATCCCTGGCCCCTCGGCCAGGTCCAGCCCATCGGCAGCTTCCACCACGAGATGATGAAGGGCGACGCCCCACCCCTCACCCCCGGCTTCATCCTCGAAGGCATGAAGCGCCACGCCGTCCCCTGGTGGCTCACCACCGAAGACCTCCCCGACCCCAATAACCGCGTCACCCTCCGCAACGCCACACCCAGCCAGCTAGCCGCGACACAACCAGGTCCCGCGGGCCCGCACCCCGACTCCACCGCCAGCCCTTCCAACCAATCCGCCACTGTCACGACAGCGCAGCCCGGCCACATCAAGCTCTCCTACACCCCCAACAACGTCAGGAGCTTTGAACGCCTCAAAGACCGCTGGATCGACGTCCTCAAGCGCGCCGGCCACGCCGATGCCTCCATCCCCTTCCATGCCTACTTCAAAAAGCGCATCCCCCTCGAAGGCGTAGGCCACCAGAACGGCACCCTCCGCTTCGGCCACGATCCCGCAACCTCCGTCCTCGATCCGAATTGCAAAGCCCACCAACTCGACAATCTCTACGTCGTCGACGCCAGCTTCTTCGTCTCGGCCAGCGCGGTCAACCCCTCGCTCACCATCATCGCCAACGCCATCCGCATCGCCGACCATCTCATCGCCGACCGCCTCCACTAGTTCATGTCTCAAATTGGTTTCGCCAAATACTGTCATCTCTCCACTGCGCAGAATGGTCCATCGTCCTGCGCAGTGGAGAGACCGGCAGTTCCACGCGCGCCACCTCTACCTCTGGGCCAACACGCCCCTTAGCGCCGCATCCAACCCCGCCAACGCCTTCGCACTCCCACGTCCCAACTCCATCGCCTTTCCCCACTCCCACGGCCGCAGCGCCGTCTGCAGCGCAAACGCTCCGGTCCTAAACGTCCCCCGCTCGCCCGCAAACTTCGCCAGCGCACTCAACTCAAAATCATGCGCATCGGACACGCCCTTGATCGCGCGAAATCCCAGCCCATGCGCCCTCGCCAGCCGCGCCACGCTCGCCGCCTCCATATCCACTATCGCCGCTCCATAAATATTCGTCAGCCGAGCCTTCTCGCTCACACTCGCAATCGTCCCCGCACTCGCCAGCGTCACATCCCCCGTCGCCGTCGCAAATCGCTCCCCCGTCAATACATCGATCACCGCGCCCGCCTCCATCACCGCCCCCGCGACCACCCCCGCCATACATCCACCCGCCAGCCCCGTCGAAATCAGCATTCTCACATCCCCGTCCGCCAGCGCAGCCTCCACCGCACCCGCCGCGCGTTCTGCGCCCATCCCCGCCGCGACCACCACCGCGCCCTCCATCCGATACAGCCAGACCCCACGCTCCAGCAACGCGGTATCAGGCTTTATCCCCCGCACCAGCGCGGCGATCTCACGAGGCAGGGCTGCGATAATGGCAATCTTCTCAGGCATCCGTTTCGCTCCATCATACGAGCCCATGAGCCTCATCTCCCGCAAGCGTTTTCCGCAGGTTGACAGCAACGCTTCAGAAGTGGATATTAGGCCTTGCACAATCGTTTGCGCATCACCGCTGTCCAATCGTCGATACGCCATCGTCTCACCGGCTGCTGTCCCGAATTTTTCAGGAGTCCGTCCACCATGCACCATCTGCTTCGAAACGCTGTCTCGACTCTCCTGCTCGCCTGGCCTCTCTCCTCGGCCCTCCTCGCCCAGGCCCCCCAGTCCGTCAGCCCCGCACTCGTTAACACCGAGCGTGTCAGCATCGACGCCCAGGCCCCCACCACCCCCTTCCCCCACTTCTGGGAGCAGATCTTCGGCTCCGGTCACGCCATCCTCTCTCTCCGCCAGTCTTACCGCGACGACATCCGTTCCGTTCACCACGTCGCCGACTTCCGCTACGTCCGCTTCCACGGCATCCTCGACGACGAAGTCGGCGTCTACAAAGAAGACCAGCACGGCAACCCTGTCTACAACTTCTCCTACGTTGACCAGATCTACGACGGCCTCCTCGCCAACGGCGTCCGCCCCGTCGTCGAGATCAGCTTCATGCCCAAAAACCTCGCCACCAATCCCGACGACCTCCACACCTTCTGGTACAAGCCCAACGTCTCGCCCCCGAAGAGCATGGAGCGCTGGGACGATCTCATGACCCACTTCGCGCAGCATCTCGTCGACCGCTACGGCATCGACGAAGTCTCCCAGTGGTACTTCGAAGTCTGGAATGAGCCCAACATCGACTTCTGGGGCGGCGTTCCCCGTCTCCAGTCCTACTTCGATCTCTACGACCACACCGCCCGCGACCTCAAGCGCGTCAGCCCCCGCCTGCGCGTCGGCGGTCCCGCCACCGCCGCGGCCTCATGGGTCCCTGAGTTCCTTGCCCACACCGCCGCCAACCACGTCCCCGTAGACTTCGTCTCCTCCCACGCCTACGCCGACGACACCGTCGAAAACCTCTTCCACACCAACGAAGTCATCCCGCAGGACGACCGCGTCTGCCGCGCCATTCTCAAAGTCCGCGGCCAGATCGACGCCTCCCCCACGCCCCATCTTCCACTCCTCTGGACCGAGTGGAACGTCATCGGCGCCGACGAAGCCCGTGACACCACCTACGTCGGCCCTGCACTCGCCAACACCGTCCGCGAGTGCGACGGC
>JAJXYW010000185.1:0-553 GCA_021780415.1 Acidobacteriota bacterium | reverse complement strand
GCGACGGCAATGTCACCAAGATGTCCTTCTGGACCTTCGACGACGTCTTCGAAGAAGGCGGCCCGGAGCCCAGGCCCTTCATCGGCGCCTTCGGCCTCATCGCCAAAGGCGGCATCAACAAGCCCAGCTACTACGCCTTCGGCCTGCTCCACCAGCTCGGAGACCGCCGCATCGCGAACGCCTCAAAGAATCTCATCGTCACCAGGTCCTCTGACGGTAGCCTGATCATCGCCGCCTGGAACCTCATTGACCCTGGCCAGCACGGCGTGCCGCAGACCCTCGACCTCACCCTCCACGGCGTCCCTGCCAACGCCAACGTCACCCTCCAGCGCGTCGACGACGACCACGGCAACGTCCTTCCGAAGTATGCTGCAATGGGGAGCCCCGTGGATCCCACTCCCGCTCAAGTCGCCCAACTCAACACCAAGACCGCTCTAGGAACTCCAGCCCAGACCCAGCTACATGATGGAAGGCTCACCCTGGAGTTGAGCCCCAACGCACTTCTACTCATCAAGGTCCTGCCATGAAAAATCCGAGGAATACCATGCGCCAC
>JAJXYW010000069.1 GCA_021780415.1 Acidobacteriota bacterium | reverse complement strand
TCCTCTGTAATAGAGCGCCATGACGAGCGCGTTCTTGAACGTGTTCGCGATCACGTAGCGCACGCGACCTCTCTTGACGAAGAGGATTTTCCACACGTGCTTGCAGGGCGTGATGTGGGGCTTGCCGGGGCGGGGGGTCATTTGATGAGCCTCGCTTCTCGATCCGCCGCTTCGCGGAGCTTACGCCGGGTTTCCTTTTCGCGCGCTCGCCGGTTGCGCTGCACCTCCAGCGCCACCGCGCGCTTCTCGGGGTCGCGCCAGCGCGCCACGTGGTATGCCCGAAGCTCCTCTTTGGTCTTCATCGCTCTCTCTTTGGGAGGTCGTCGCTGAACGCACCGCGCTTCTCGATCAGGCCACGGCGCACCATGCGCGTCCATCTACGGTGGGCCTCAGTCGCGACGATCCGTGCAAACCGCCCTGGGGGACACTCAGGCACCAGTCCCTTGGCCTCTGGTCGGCGGCTAAAGAACCGCTTCACCCTGGCTATGTACCTCTCCTGCTGCCGCCACGAGGCCTCGAACTGTTGGTGTGTCATCGCTCCCTCCGGGGCTTCCAGTGCTGGCACGTCTTGACGGGGCACCAGCCATTGCAGAGCCCAGAGGGACGCTCCTGCCACGTGTCGTTTTTCCACGCCTCCTTGTATTGGCGCAGGTCGCCAAGAAACATCAACCAAATCTGCTCGATGTCGCCGCGCCCCCAGACCTTCTTGGTTGTCTCGCGTAGCTGCGTCCAGTAGAACTGGGCGTTGATGATCTCCACGTTGGGGAACGCGGCGAACGTGTGGAGCGCGTAGATCCCAAGCTGGGGCCATTTGATCCGCTGCTTGCCCGTCTTGAAGTCCACCAGCGTAGCGCTGTGCTCGTCACGGTCAACCAACCTGAAGTCGATCTTGCCGCGCCAGAGCCGATCGGCGTCGTCATAGCGACACGGCTTCAGGTCCTTGCCCAGCGCGACTTCCTCCTCGCACCAGAACACACCGTCCTTGGCGAGTAGCTGGTCGAGCTTCTCCTTGTGGGGGAGGAGGTCCTCGGGCAGTTCGTACTTGCCCAGGGAGTTGATGTAGTTCTCGAAGTGCTCGTGCGTGTTGGTGCCGTAAATCTGCGCCGGCCCCGGCTCGTCCTTCACGTCCTTGAGAACGTATTTGTGGTAATACTGCTTGCCGCAGTTGATGAACGTCTCCAGCGAGGAGAACGTAAACGGGGCCGGCTTTGCCATAGTCGTTACTCGCCTTTCTGGGGCTGTCGGGCTGCCTCAAGGCGGCGCGCGAGCGCCGCCTTGCCGTCGCGCAGCACGGCGTCGCCGTCGGTGCCCTGGGCCTTGGTGCGCGGGGCGTCAGTGGACCCCTGGACGCCCACGGGGGAGCCCTGCGCGCAGACGTGGTTCTTGGCGAGGAGGTCATCCTCGCGCTTGCGCGCCGCCTGGAACTGGTTCGAGAGGTAGAGGTTGGCGCTCTCCAGGGCGTCAATCTTCTCGCGCAGAGACGTGGCCTCGGCCAGCCACTGGGCGCGGGTGTGCTCGAAATCCTGCACGACGCGCCTCAGGCCCTGGATCGTCATCTCCAGTTCGGTGTTCTTGGCGCGGACCTCGCTCATCCGCGCCATGAGCCGCTCGTCAGGGTCGCGCTGGTTGGCCGGCATGTGCTGGTCCATCGCGTGCCGTTCAAGGAGATGGTTGATGTACTTGATGGCAATGTCCTCCAGCGAGGACACATGCTCAGTTGATAAAATCATGACTACTGTCTCGTGGTTAGAGGTCGAGCGCGAACTTGTGGGCGATGTTGCACAGCCAGAGCGCCTGCTGGCGAGCGTCCACCAGCGCGTTGTGCTTGAGGCCGGCGTGCGGCGGCGCGAGGTCCTTGGCGTGGACCTTCGCCATGGTGTCACCATCCAGCATGTGGTTGGAGACGAGGTTCTTCATGGTTCTGAAACACCTGTCGTTGTAGTGTTTCCACGGCGGCTCCATCTGGAGCAACTCGTAGCCCTGGCGCAGGAGCGTGTTGTCGAACGTCGCGCCGTTGCCCCAGACCGCGATGTGGGCGGCGGGGTCGAACGTGTCGCGCTCCTTGACCTGCACGTCGTCATGTGCGGTCGGGTCCTTGCTCAGGTCGAACAGACCGTGCAGCCATTGCCCGAGACCGAAGAACGCCGCCTGCGGCTCAAGGTGCACCGTCTCGTACCATTCCTTCCACGCCGCGCCCTGCGACGGCTGGAGCCACCACGCGAGGGTGTCGGCGTCCTTGCGGAACCCGGCGCGCTCGCTGGCGATCGGGTCGATGGTGACGTAGAACTCGTCCTTAATCGCCGCGTCGCCCGTTTTGGTTGGGTCGAAGTAGACCGCCCCGATGCTGATGATGGTGGAGTAGGGCTTCGTGCCCCAGGTCTCCAGGTCAACCATGATGTGCTTCACTTACTCTCTCCTTTGGCGGCGTCGAGCCCAGCGATGGCGATCTGTTGGATCCAGCGCTGAACGTTCTCGGTGCTCTTGAGGCGCTGGCCCAGCAGGAAGCCGATGCCAACGATCACTTCGCCTTCGGTCAACTCGCGCCGATCGAAGGTACGGTAATTTCTGAGGAACCTATCGAGGTCGAGCTTGAGTTGGTTGCTCACCTGCATCTGGCGCGCGTTATGCGCCAGCGCCTCAGGCATCGTCCGAACCCCAGTCGATGTCTGCGAAGGGGTTGTCGAGTGACTGGGGGACGCCGCCGGTGAGCCCGTCTGCGTAGCTCCAGTCTTTGACGAGGGTGTAGAAGTGTTTGACGACATAGGCGGCGCAATCCATCTGTGTGCTGAACGCACGAGTGAACACCTTGAGGTTGGTGGTCTGCGACGCGATCACGGCCTTAAAGCCCCCCTCGCGGGCGGCGAACACCGTGACCTGCGCCCCGTTGATGAAGCAGTATTGGTTGCCGGCGCGCGAGGTCTTCCAGCCGCCACTCCACTGCAAGGGGGGCGGCTCGGTGGGTGCACCCTCAAGCGCCGCCCTCATCTTGGCCGTCTCGTCCACGGAGATGTGGGCGTCCCAGTCGATGTGCTCTTCGAGATGGGGCATCGGCACGGGGGAGACCACGAAACGGTGGCCGCTCGTCGCCTGGGTCAGCACGAAGCCATAGTTGTGCCCCTCCGGGGCGAAGGCGAGGAAGCACTGAAGCTCCCCGAAGATCGTGCCGTCCCACCCAAGGCTGCGCGCCATGTTCTGGGCGACGCGGGCGTTGGCGTCGAACATGGCTGGGGTGTTGGCAGGCGCGGTAGGGCGCGCGGTCGCGTCCCACTCCTCAGCATCCCAGTGAGTGAGGTTGGCCTCGAACTTGGCCATCGCCTCCTGGAAGAGTTTCACGATGACCGCGCGCACGCTGCCCGCGCTGCGGGTCATGCCCAGGTGGTTGACGGCCTTGTCGAGTTTGTACGCCCACATCGCGGTGTCCCCCCTTCAATCTTGGCTCACTCGTCGCGCGCCGGGTCGTCGTCGAGGACGTGGATGTCGGAGTTCTGCATTAAGGCCATTGCCAGAGCCAGTGCGGGCGTCACGCCTAGGTTGGGCAGTACGTTAGCGCTCTTGCGAAGCTCCATCGACGTGGCGCGTAGGGCGGCGGCAATGGCGTTCGCCAGCTTCAGTTCGAGGTCGGTTGGTTGGCGCATCAGTGTGTCCTTACGTCAGATGTTTGTGAGGCGATCTCACAAAGTCAGTTGGGCTTGACGCCGAACGGCACGGTCTCTTCCGGCCCCTGCGGGGTCTCGGTCATGTGTAGGACGACGAGGCCCTTGGCGCAGCGCATGGCGCGGTCGATCATGACCTCCTTCACGTAGGCGAGGGTGTGCATGTCGAGCCGTTGGGGCGGCTGCGCCAGGGCCGCCGCCTCGAACTGGTCGTGGCGCGCCGCCTCCTCGATGGCGGTCACCATATCGACGACGGTCATCGCGCCGGACAGGAACGCCATGTCCTTCATGGAGCAGGCAAGCTTGCCCATGGAGGCATACGCGATGTCGGTCGCCTCCGCCAGTTGCGCGGCCGAGAGAGCTTTGATTTCGGTCATTTCTTCGCCTTCGGCTTGGGCGTGATGCCCTTGTGGGTGTCCACGATGTTCTTCATGGAGCCATCCTTGTTGCGGGCGTAGCTCCGGTTGTCGTGCGGCGTCTCCGCGCGGGCGTTCGCCAGCGTGTTGGGGCCATGGCCCGAGAGCGCGACCTTGTGCGCAAGGTCCTCGCCTTTCTTGACCATGCCCCGCTTGAGCGCCTGTCGGCGCAGGCGATCGCGCTCGGCGCTCCCGCTGGTGTGCCCCGTGCCGTCCTCGCCACGGGCCTTGGCGGTCTGGTATTCGCGCTTATAATTGCGCTTGTAGTCCTTACTGCTCGGCATCCTAATCCTCCCCCTCCTCGACCAGGGCCGCACGGTAACGAGGCTCTTGGACGATCGAGCACTCAACCAAGCGGTCGCAGTTCGGGCACGTGTAGGTGCCCGGCCGAGACACGTTCATGTCCACGTAGCACCCTGGACAGGTCCATATCTCAGACGTGTTGTCGCATTGGTCGCTGTGCGGGGGGAGCCGGCTCATGAGCGCTCCCACTTGTCAGCGAACGCCTCCGCCAGCCGCGCGCGGTCGGGGTAACCGCAGGCGTCGAACGCCTTCGCCAACCCGCGGTACGCGGCGGCGACCTCCAGCCGCCATTGCCGGCTCATGCGGCCTCCTGCTCGGCGGCGATCTTGACGCGTGCGTTCTCGCACGCCTCCTCCGCGTCCTCGCCGAGAATGGGCATGTAGCCCTGCTGCTTCAGCTTCTCCTTGTCGTAGGTGTCGCTGAACTGCGCCATGTCGTTCTTCAGCGTGATGGTGTTGGT
>JAJXYW010000030.1 GCA_021780415.1 Acidobacteriota bacterium | reverse complement strand
CTCTTCTTCCAACTCTCCGGCGAGGGAATCACCTTCTTCGTCACCACCCACTACATGGACGAGGCCGAACGCTGCGGCCGCCTCGGCTACATCTACATGTCCAGACTCATCGCCCTCGGCTCCGTCACCGACCTTCAGCAACTCCCCGACGCCAACCCTCCCAACACCTCCCGCCTCGAGCTCGAAGCCCCACAGGTGTCCATCCTGCTCGCCCAAATCCGCCAGTTCCCCGGCGTCCGTGAGGCGACCATCTTCGGCCGCACCATCCACGCCCTCATCGACACCACCGCCCTCGACGCCCTCCGCACCGCCTTCCCCCAACTCACCCTCCGCACCATCCAACCCTCCCTCGAAGACATCTTCGTCACCCTCACCCTCCACATCATGGGTGAGCACAAATGATGATGCCCGGAGCAGATCAGCTCCCCACGTCCGCGCAGGACCGCCGTCGGCGCGGGAATCGGAGTCCCTTCTTCGGCCTTCGCCCGATCGCGCGCAAGGAGTTCACACACATCCTGCGCGACCCGACCACCCTCTTCTTCGCGCTGCTGATCCCCATCGTTCAGCTCTTCCTCTTCGGCTACGCCGTCGACACCAACGTTCGCCAGGTTCCCACCGTCATCTTCGACGAGTCCCACACCCAGGAGAGCCGCAGCCTCATCCAGGCCTTCGCCGCCTCCGACATCTTCAAGGTCACCACGTACGTTGAATCGGCTCCGGCCATGTACGCGACCATGCGCTCCGGCCGGGCCCGCGTCGCCATCCGCATCCCCACCGACTACGCCCGGAACCTCCAGCAGGGCACCACCGCCAGCGTCCTCGTCCTGGTCGACGGCTCCGACTCCTCTGTCGCGGGCATCGCCGTCGACGCCTCCACCGGCGTCGCTCTCCAGGAATCTCTCTCGCGCATCCCCGGCCTCACCTCGCCCGCCATCGAGGTCCGCCCGTCGGTCCTCTACAACCCCGCCACCCGCTCGGCGAACTTCTTCATCCCCGGCCTCATCGCCGTCCTTCTCCAGAGCATGACCATCCTGCTCATCGCTCTCTCGCTGGTCCGCGAGCGCGAGCGCGGCACGCTCGAGCAGCTCACCATGACCCCCATCGCGCCCCTCGGCCTCATGCTCGGCAAGATGATCCCCTACGGCGTTCTCGCCTTCGGAGAGCTCTGCCTCATCCTGACCATCATGCGCGTCATCTTCCAGGTTCCCATCCGCGGCAGCGTGCTGGTGCTGCTGCTCCTGTCGCTGCCCTTCCTGCTCACCGTCCTCGGCCTCGGCCTCATCATCTCCACCCGCGCCCACACCCAGGCCGAAGCCTTCCAGCTCTCCATGGGCACCATCCTGCCCTCGGTCTTTCTCTCCGGCTACATCTTCCAGATCTCCACCATGCCCGGCTTCTTCCGCGCCATCAGCGCCGTCATCCCTGCGCGGTACTACATCGAGATCATCCGCGGCATCGTCCTGCGCGGCTCCGACTTCACCGACCTCTGGCTCAACGCCCTCATCCTCACCCTGATGGGCACGGCCGCCATCCTCCTGGCCGCCCGCGCCTTCGTCAAGCAAAGCACCCTCTAAACTCCCCGCCCCTGTTCCCGTTGCCGTTGCCGTTGCCTGTTTCCCGCCGTCATCCAGAGCATAACGGCTACCCCGTCAAAACGCCCGCGCGTGAACACCTGGTATCCTGGCGCCAAACATGCCAGCCTTTTATCGCGCTCCCGTCGCCGAGTTCCTAAGCATTTCAGAGAGCGACCTGATTGGGCGATTAAGCACGGCCTACGCGCATGGCGGCTTCGAACAGCAACGCACAACGCAAACCCTCACCTGGGCCGCAGACATCCTTCGCCTCCAAGGTGTTCTCAACGCCATTGCCAACGCCTCACCCCTCGCGAACGAGTGGAGCATCCTCCTCGAATTCCCCATTCCTCGCAAAGAAAAGCGCATCGACGTCGTCCTTATCGCAGGCGACAGCATTCTCATTCTCGAACTCAAGTCCAGCCCACAAGGTGCAGAGAGCCTGCGCCAGGCGGAAGAGTACGCCCTGCTGCTGCACTACTTCCACCAACCCTCCGACCGCCGCAAGATCATCGCGCTCGTCGTCTCCCCGGGCCCCATCAGAACCATCCCGACCGCCCAGCATTTTCTCCCCATCGTCGAAGCCCCTGCCTACTGGATTCCCCCCGTCGAACAAATCACCTGGGACGATCTCGCCGGCCACCTGCTACCCTTGGCCTCTCAGTCCATCATCCACCCCATCGATCCCTCCGCCTGGGACAACGGCGAGTACCGTCCAGTCCCCACCATCATCGACGCCGCCTTGTCCCTGCAAGCCGGCCTCACCATCCGCGAAATCGCCCACTCCAGAGCCGAGCGACAGGACGTCGAGAAGCTTACCGCCTTTGTCACCAGCCTCGTAGACGACGCGCGTGATAGCCAGCGCTTCACCATCTGTTTCGTCACTGGCGTGCCCGGCTCTGGCAAAACCCTCGTCGGCCTGAGTCTTGCCTTCGGCACGCGCCCCGGGCAGGAGCCCATCCACTTCATGTCGGGCAACGGACCGCTGGTTCAAGTGCTGCAAACCGTTCTTGCGCGAGACCATCAGCGCAAGCAAAATGTCTCCGCCGATCGCGCAAAAATCTACGCCAAGACCCTCATTGAGAACGTGCACGTCTTCGCCAAGACCTATTCGGACAACGCGGAGACGCGAGCTCCATCCAATCACGTCGTCATCTTCGACGAAGCGCAGCGTGCATGGGACCGCAAGCAAAACTACAACAAGTTCAAGCGAGACTACTCCGAACCGGAAATGCTCTTGAAGATCATGGAGCGTCATTCCGACTGGGCCGTTGTCATCGCGCTCGTCGGTGGCGGCCAGGAGATCAACAGCGGCGAAGCCGGCCTCGGAGAATGGGGCAGAGCCCTCGTCTCAGCAGCCAGGCGCTGGACCATCTACGCCTCACCCGCAGCGCTCGAAGGAGGCTCAGCCGTAGCCGGCTCCAAGCTCCTGGAGTCCGCGCCCGACCGACCTCTCGATCTTCAAAGCGAACCGCAACTGCACCTCGACGTCTCCGTAAGAACGCTCAAAGCCGAATCCTACGCAGAGTGGGTCAATCACGTCGTCGTGGGGAACGCCGCGGCAGCCGCCGCCCTCAAGGCTGAAGATCACTTCCCCATCCTCCTCACCCGTTCCCTCACCGACCTTCGCCTCATCCTGCAACAAAACACCACCGGCGAAAGCCGCTGCGGCCTCGCAGCCTCCTCTCTTGCCGCGCGTCTTCGCGCTGAAGGCCTCGAGCCGGATTCCACCTTTCACGCAGGTTATCGCTGGGATCACTGGTACCTCGCACCCTCCACCGACGTCCGCTCCAGCTATCAACTCGAAGTCTTCGCCACCGAGTTTGAAATACAAGGTCTGGAACTGGACTGGATCGGCCTGTGCTGGGGTGGCGACTTCATCTGGTCCGCCAAACAAAACCAATGGCTCATCCGAAAACTTTGGCAAGGCGAGAAGAGCAAGTGGACCGACATTCGCAACGAGCAGAAACAACTCTATCGTCGCAACGCCTACCGCGTCCTGCTCACCCGCGCCCGGCAAGGCGTCGTTCTCTACATTCCGAAAGGTGACCCCGACGACCCCACCCGAAACCCCAACGACTTCGACGCAACCGCCAAATTCCTCATCTCCTGCGGTGCGCGACTCATCGATCCTTCAAACGCAAGCCTGGCGAACCCTACGGCCTAGGGCGAAAGTCTCTCAGCACTCCTCACACCGTCGCCGGGGGCCCCATTCATCGCGCGGCTTCTTGCGCGACGGGTGGGCTCCGCCCTGCCGCAGGCCGGAGTGCAGGCGCAGCCGGAACGACTGAATTGCCTTCCTCCCGGCCACCCACCCTGCCGTCCGCGCAGGACTTTACCGCTGCCTCCCCTCGCCGACGACCTCCAGCTTCTCCTTCAGCATCCGTTCCGAGTACTCATGCGCCTCGCGCGACAACTCCATCGCGCGCTTCGAATGTTCATGCGCCCCCATGTGGTCGTTCTTGTCATGCGAGGCCGCAGCGGCCTCATGAGCATGCGCAGCCTGCAAGTGCCGTTCAGCCGCAGGCGAGTGGGTCTTGGTTTGCATAGGCATGGAAAAATCTCCTCAGCACGCTAGGATGCCGCGCCCACCCCGCAGGAGGCCTCCCCACCGCCGGTGAGAACCACGTCCCCCATCCCGCGAGCCTCAAAGGAAAAGGCGCCCAGCTCCCGGCGAACCTCCGCCAAAGAACCAAGCGCCTCTCCTGCTTCCTGTTCCCAAATCCCTGCGCTTTAGCAGTTGAAATTGACTTCCTCTTCCTCCTCGACGCCATAGCGCCGGAGAAGATTCGGCAGGTTCTGCGAGAAGGCAGCGCGCGGCATCACCACGTCGCAACCGGCCTCGACCGCCTTGGCCTTCAGGTCGCCCTGCAAGTGCGAGAGGAACCCGACAATCGACGCCGAACGCTTCAGCTTGGCCTTCAACTTCGGAATCAGCGTCAGCGGCTTGGCATTCGCATTGTTCAGGTCGAAGACGATCAGCGCCGGCTTGTTCTCTTCGCCGTCGGTCATCTCCGCCAGAGCTTCCTTGTCGTTCTTCATGAACGCGACCTTCACGCCCAGCTTCTTGGCCGTCTCCTGGATCTTGGCCTGGAAGAACAGCTCCTCGATGAAGAAATAGATGTGAGTCTGCGCGCCCTCGGGAATCGGAATCGGCCGCGGCATCGAGCGGTCGATCGGCTGCGAGTCGCCCGTATGGCGATGCCCGCTCCGGCGGCCCTGTCCCGGCATCTGGATCGTCGACGGGGGCGTGTCGCCAAACTCCCCTG